>NZ_JCAFUM010000001.1:0-383453 GCF_059371335.1 Stenotrophomonas sp. YJH_SMC_6
ACCAGCGCAATTCCGTGCTGACCCAATGGCTGCACCACTACAACTGGCACCGCCCTCACATGGGGATCGGTGGCCAGCCACCTATTTCCAGAGTCCTGCTGAACAACGTGGTGGGTTTACACAGTTAGTCGACTGCTCTTCCAGCCGCCGGCAAAACCCCGCGCTGCGCGCGATGGTCGACTGACAGTCGACGCTACCCGGCTCAGGTCCTACCCGGCCCATGTCCGGCCTGTTTCCGCGATCGGTGCCGGCAGTCAGTGTGTCGCCTTCAGGGCACCGCGAACCCTGCCTGGCGCAGCAACCCGCACAGCGCGATCAGCGGCAGGCCGATCAGCGCGGTCGGGTCGCGGTTGTCGATCGCTTCGAACAGGCTGATGCCCAGGCCCTCGCACTTGAAGCTGCCGGCGCAGTCCAGGGGCTGTTCGGTGGCCACGTAGCGCGCGATCTCCTCCTGGCCCAGCGCGCGGAAACGGACCTCGGTCAGATCCACGGCACTGAATGATTCTCCGTCTCGCGTGAGACTGATGGCGGTATGGAAGCGTACTGTCTGCCCGGACATCGCCGCCAGCTGCGCGCAGGCCGCCCCGGCCGTGCCCGGTTTACCCAGCGGCCGCCCGTTCAGGTCCGCCACCTGGTCCGAGCCGATCACCCAGGCGCCGGGGTGGCGGGCGGCGACTTCGGTTGCCTTGGCCGTGGCAAGGCGCGTTGCAAGGGCCAGCGGCGTCTCACCGTTCAATGGGGTTTCATCCACCTCCGGGCGCGCGCAGTCGAAGGGCAGGCCCAGCCGCTGCAGCAACTCGCGGCGGTAGCGGGAGGTGGAGGCCAGGACCAGTGACATGCGACAATTCCGGGGCAGGGCGCGGCAGTCTGGCCTGTGCGCAGCGCCAGCAGCAAGTGCTGTATGGCGGGCATTTGACAGCAGCCCCCCCGATCCTTAGTATTCAGCGGCTTATGTCCGCGAACGTGCCCGAATCGCTGGATGCTTGGCGGATGGTCGTAGCGCGAAGGCGCTTCGACGGCCAGGTCTCCCTGGCTGAATTGACCCGCCTGCAGGGGCTGGTCGCAGATACCGACGGCGAGTGTTCCTACTCGCTTGAATTCGGTCGCGACGAAGTCCTGCGGGTATCCTATGTGGAACTGACCATCGACACCGCGTTGCCGCTGACCTGTCAGCGCAGCATGCAGCGATTCCTGTTGCCGGTGAAGGTGACCCAGAGGCTTGGCCTGATCCGCGACGAGGACGAGGAATCGTCCCTGCCGGAGGAGTACGAGGCGTTGCTGGTGCCGGAAGACGGCCAGCTGCGTCCGCTGGACCTGGTCGAAGACGAGTTGGTGCTGGCGGTGCCGGTGGTACCGCTGTCGCCCGACGGTGAAGCAGTCGACAAGGACTGGGCGCCGAGCGAAGAAGAAACAAAGAAGGCCAATCCGTTCGCGGCATTGGCGGCATTGAAGAAACAATAGCAGCCGGATTGTCGTCGGCGGCTGCGGCGAAAGCGAAAGTGTGCTGGGCGCTGGCGTCCTGCGCGACGATACGACGAAGCAAAACGAACCGAGTTTGGAGCAATCCCATGGCTGTGCAGAAATCCCGTGTTACCCCGTCCCGCCGCGGCCAGCGCCGTTCGCATGACGCCCTGAGCGCCAAGCAGCTGTCGACCGACCCGACCACCGGCGAAGTGCACCTGCGTCACCACATCACTGCCGACGGTTTCTACCGCGGCAAGAAGGTCATCCAGACCAAGACCTCGGCCGTCGAAGAAGATTGATGTGCCGGGAAGGCCGCTGCCCCCGGGCAGCGGCCTTTGCCTTCTTTCCCGGGCGTGCCGGTGATCGGCGGCCCGCGCAACAGGAAACATGATGAGCAAGCGGATCTACTCGAGGATCGCGGGCACCGGTAGCTATTTGCCGGAAAAAGTCCTGACCAACGCCGACCTGGAAAAAATGGTCGAAACCTCGGATGAGTGGATCCAGTCGCGCACCGGAATTCGTGAACGGCACATCGCGGCCGAAGGCGAAACCACCAGCGACCTCGGCTACCAGGCCGCGTTGCGCGCACTTGAAGCGGCCGGTATCGACGCTTCGCAGCTCGACATGATCGTGGTCGGTACGACCACGCCCGACCTCATTTTCCCCTCCACCGCGTGCCTGATCCAGGCCAAGCTCGGTGTTGCGGGGTGCCCTGCCTTTGACGTCAACGCCGCCTGCTCGGGCTTCGTGTTCGCGCTGGGCGTGGCCGACAAGTTCATCCGTTCCGGCGACTGCAGGCATGTGCTGGTGATCGGCACCGAAACGCTGACCCGCATGGTCGACTGGAACGATCGCACCACCTGCGTGTTGTTCGGCGATGGCGCCGGCGCCGTCGTGCTCAAGGCCGACGAGGAAACCGGCATCCTCAGTACCCACCTGCATGCCGACGGCAGCAAGAAGGAGCTGCTGTGGAACCCGGTGGGCGTCTCGACCGGCTTCAAGGACGGTGCCAACGGTGGCGGCACCATCAACATGAAGGGCAACGACGTGTTCAAGTACGCCGTCAAGGCGCTGGACTCGGTCGTGGACGAGACCCTGGCTGCCAATGGCCTGGACAAGTCCGACCTGGATTGGCTGATTCCGCACCAGGCCAACCTGCGTATCATCGAAGCCACCGCCAAGCGCCTGGACATGTCGATGGACCAGGTGGTGGTGACTGTCGACAAGCACGGCAACACCTCGTCCGGCTCGGTGCCGCTGGCGCTGGACGCCGCGGTGCGTTCGGGCCGCGTCGAGCGCGGCCAGCTGCTGCTGCTGGAAGCCTTCGGCGGCGGCTTCACGTGGGGTTCGGCCCTGCTGCGCTATTGATAGTGCAAGTTACGACAATGTGAAGTTTTGTCGTTACGGCCCCTCTGGGGCCGTAACGCGTTTAAAGGAGTACACGTCATGGTTGAGCCCATCGTCATTGAAGGGCAGCGCGCCTGGCTGAAGCAGTACGGCAAGGGAAGCCGCGCAGTGGCCCTGGGCCTGCTCAATTTCGTTGCCCGTCGTTTCCATCTGGACGCCCTGCGACCACCGCCGCACCGTGGTGGTGATGCCGCGCGAGAAACCGAAGCCCGTCGCCTGGGAGAGCTGCAGGCGCAGGGCGTGAACGTGCCCGACGTGCTGGGCAGCGGCCACGCCGCGCTGGTGATCGGTGACAACGGCAGCTCGTTCAATACCTGCCTGCGCCAGGCCGACGAGGCCGGCCGCGACCGGCTGGTGATGGCGGCCATGCAGGCCATCGCCGAAGCGCATGCGCGCGGCGCCTATTTCGGCCAGCCGCTGCCGCGCAACCTCACCTGGGATGGGCAGAAGGTGGGCTTCATCGACTTCGAGGAAGATCCGCTGGAAGTGATGGATCTGTCCGAAGCGCAGGCCCGCGACTGGCTGATGTTCGGTTACGGCGTGGCCAAGTACTACGCCGACCGCCCCGAGCAGCTGCAGGCGATGATGGCCGAGGCGATGGGCGAGGCCCAGGCGCCGGTGCGCGAACACGTGCACGCGGTCAGCGGCCGCCTGCGCAGCCTGGCCCGGGTCTGCATGAAGCTGGGCCGTTCAGCGCGCGCGCTGGCGCATTCGATCTTCATCGCCCATGGCGCCAGCACGGCGGGCGTACTGATGCTGGTGGGCCTGTGCGTGGACTTCCTCGCCGACGGCGACCTGGACGTGCTGCAGCTATTCTGCTGATGGCAGGTTCGCGCTGCGGTAGAGTCGACTGTCAGTCGACTTCCGCGCGCAGCGCGGGTTTTCAGCGGCTGATCGAAGGGCAGTCGACTGACAGTCGACTCTACCAGGGCGGGGCACCGCACCGGATGCGGGGTTGTCCCGCGGCGGCGCTCCATACGCCTGCATACGCGCACGTACAGACGACACAGCGGATTCGCCCTTATCATGGCCCGCTTCGATTGCAACAAGCGGATGACCGCGTGACCGTATCCACCCTCGCTTTTGTCTTCCCCGGCCAGGGCTCGCAGTCTGTGGGCATGGTGGCCGAGCTGGCCGAACTGCACCCGCAGGTGCGTGAAGCCTTCACCGAAGCATCCGATGGTGCCGGCGTCGACCTGTGGGCGCTGTCCCAGGGTGGCCCGGAGGAAATGCTCAACCGTACCGAATACACCCAGCCGGCCCTGCTGGCCGCGAGCATCGGCGTGTGGCGCGCCTGGAACGCCGTGGGCGGTCCGCGCCCGTCGGTGCTGGCCGGCCACAGCCTGGGCGAGTACACCGCCCTGGTCGCCGCTGGCGCGCTGAGCCTGCATGACGGTGCGCACCTGGTGCGCCTGCGCGGCCAGCTGATGCAGGAAGCCGCACCGGCCGGTGTCGGCGCCATGGCCGCCGTGCTCGGTGCTGAAGACCAGCTGGTGCTGGACGTGTGCGCCGAAGCCGCGGGCAGCCAGGTGGTGGTGCCGGCCAACTTCAATTCGCCGGGCCAGATCGTGATCGGCGGCGACGCAGATGCGGTTGACCGCGCGCTGGCGCTGCTGGCCGAGAAGGGCGTGCGCAAGGCCGTCAAGCTGGCCGTGAGCGTGCCCTCGCACACCCCGCTGATGCGCGAAGCCGCCAACCGCCTCGCCGAAGTGATGGCCGGCCTGAACTGGCACGCGCCGCAGCTGCCGGTGGTGCAGAACGTCGATGCCCAGGTGCATGACGGCATCGACGCGATCCGCACCGCACTGGTGCAGCAGTTGTACCAGCCGGTGCAGTGGACCGGTTGCGTGCAGGCGCTGGCCGCACGTGGCATCACCCAGGTTGCCGAGTGCGGCCCGGGCAAGGTGCTGACCGGCCTGGTCAAGCGCATCGACAAGGCCATCGACGGCCGTTCACTGGCCACCCCGGGCGACTTCGAAGCCGCCCGCGAGGCATGGTCGGCCTGACTCCCCCTGTTCCTGCCGACCGTACCGGTGGCCGCTGCACGCGGTACGGGTACGGCGGCCGCCCCAGCCTGAGGAAAACATCATGAGCAAGCCCCTGCAGGGTGAAATCGCACTGGTCACCGGCGCCAGCCGTGGCATTGGTGCCGCCATCGCCGATCTGCTGGCCGCCCAGGGCGCCACCGTCATCGGCACCGCCACCACCGAATCCGGCGCTGCCGCGATCGGTGAGCGCCTGGCCGCCCACGGCGGCCACGGCCGTGCACTGAACGTGACCGACGCTGCCGCGCTGGACAGCGTGCTGGACGGCATCGCCAAGGAGTTCGGCCCGATCTCGATCCTGGTCAACAATGCCGGCATCACCCGCGACAACCTGCTGATGCGCATGAAGGACGAGGATTGGGCGTCGATCATCGACACCAACCTGACCAGCGTGTTCCGCACCAGCAAGGCGGTGATGCGCGGCATGATGAAGGCACGCAAGGGCCGCATCATCAACATCGCATCGGTGGTGGGCGTGACCGGCAATGCCGGCCAGGCCAACTACGCGGCCGCCAAGGCCGGCATCATCGGCTTCAGCAAGTCGCTGGCCAAGGAAATCGGTTCGCGCGGTGTCACCGTCAATGTGGTTGCTCCCGGCTTCATCGACACCGACATGACCAAGGCGTTGCCGGAAGAAGCGCGCACCGCGCTGATCAACGACATCGCCCTCGAACGCCTGGGTTCGCCGGAGGACATCGCCCATGCGGTGGCCTTCCTGGCCAGCCCGGCTGCCGGTTACATCACCGGCGAAACCCTCCATGTGAACGGTGGCATGTACATGCCGTAAGCAAGGGGCGCAGGGATTGCGCCGCAAGTGGTTGATCTGCTGAGGTTTTTGCTGCGATGCAAGGCCGCGCCGGTTTCCACTACACTATCCCACGGCCATCGCCTTTGATGGCGACCACTTTTGAACCACAACTCCATCTGGAGCGAGATCCCATGAGCACCATCGAAGAACGCGTCAAGAAAATCGTCGTCGAACAGCTTGGCGTCAAGGAAGAAGAAGTCACCAACAGCGCATCGTTCGTCGATGACCTGGGCGCTGACTCGCTGGACACCGTCGAGCTGGTGATGGCCCTGGAAGAAGAATTCGAGTGCGAGATCCCGGACGAAGAAGCCGAGAAGATCAGCACCGTGCAGGCCGCCATCGACTACGTCAAGGCCCACGTCAAGGCCTGATGTCAGACGGCAGTGCGCGTGCAGGTATTTCCTTGCCGCGCACCGCACCCCATGGGGCCGCTGTTGCGGCCCCGTGTGTTTGGGCATCACATCGAAGCAAACCGAGTTACCCGTAGAAATCATCCGGGTCAGGAGAAACAGCAATGAAGCGTCGCGTCGTCGTAACCGGCCTGGGTATCGTCTCGCCGTTGGGCAATGATCTGGCCAGCAGCTGGGAAGGCATCACCCACGGTCGTTCGGGCATCGGTCCGCTGACCAACGTTGCTGATGCCTACGTGGATCGGTTCACCACCAAGATTGCAGGTGAGGTCAAGGGATTCGACATCACCGCCGACAATGAACTGTTCGGCAAGTTCCGGGTCAGCGGCAAGGATGCCAAGAAGATGGACCCGTTCATCCATTACGGCCTCGGTGCCTCGTTCATGGCCCTGCATGATTCGGGCCTGGAGATCACCGACGCCAATGCCGAGCGCATCGGCGCCATCGTCGGCGCCGGCATCGGCGGCCTGCTCGGCATCGAAGAGCAGACCATCGAGTTCCACGAGGGCAAGAAGATCTCGCCCTTCTACGTACCGAAGACCATCATCAACATGCTGCCGGGCCAGCTGAGCATCATCACCGGCCTGAAGGGTCCGTCGTTCTCGGCGGTCTCGGCGTGCGCGACCTCGAACCACTCGATCGGTACCGCGATGCGCATGATCCAGTACGGCGATGCTGACGTGATGGTGGTCGGCGGTGCCGAGCGTGGCTCGTCGCCGACCGCGCTGGGCGGCTTCTGCGCGATGAAGGCCATGAGTACCCGCAACGATGCCCCGGAACAGGCCTCGCGCCCGTGGGACAAGGACCGTGACGGCTTCGTGCTGGGCGATGGCGCCGGCATCCTGATCCTGGAAGAGTACGAGCACGCCAAGGCACGTGGCGCGAAGATCTACTGCGAACTGGCCGGCTTCGGCGCAAGCTCCGACGCGTACCACATGACCGCGCCGAGCGAGAACGGCGAAGGCGCCGCGCGCTGCATGGTCATGGCCATGAAGGACGCCGGCGTGACCCCGGAGCAGGTGGGTTACCTCAACGCGCACGGCACCTCCACGCCGCTGGGCGACCTGGGCGAGACCATGGCGATGAAGACCGCCTTCGGCGACCACGCCTACAAGATGATGGTCAGCTCCACCAAGTCGATGACCGGCCACCTGCTGGGCGCTGCCGGCGGCGTGGAAGCGATCTTCTCGGTGATGGCGCTGCAGGACAACGTCATTCCGCCGACCATCAACCTGGAACAGCCGGGCGAAGGCTGCGACCTGGACTACGTGCCGAACGAAGCACGCCAGGCCAAGGTGGACGTGGTGATGTCCAATGGCTTCGGCTTCGGCGGCACCAACGGCACGCTGATCTTCAAGCGCGTCTGACTGGTGCGGTAGGTTGTAGAGTCGACTGTCAGTCGACTGCCCTTCGATCCGCCGCGGTGATCGTTGATGGGAAAGCAGTCGACTGACAGTCGACTCTACCCATCGGCAATCCGACAAACGGATCAACGCCGTGCACCACGGAGCCGCCGCAAGGCGGCTTCCGTGCATCTGAATTCCCGAACTGGCTGCCATGACCCACGCACCGCTGATCCACCCGCTGCCGCACCCGATCGATCTGCTGGCCCTGCAGCAGCACGACCCGGCGCGCTTCCCGCTGCTGATGGAATCCACCGCCTCGGGCACCGCCCAGGGCCGCTGGAGCCTGCTGCTGGTCGCGCAGGGCGATGGCCTGCGGCTGGATGCCGACGGCCAGGTGCGCGACCAGCACGACGTGGTGCAGCCCGGCACGTTCCTGCAGGCACTGGATCGCGCCTGGCAGCTTGAGCGCCTGCCGCATGACGGCAGCCACAGCCTGCCGTTCCGCGGCGGTTGGGCGTTGATGCTCGATTACGAAGTGGCCAGCCAGATCGAACCAGTGCTGCCGGGGCGTGCTCGCGGGGATGGTCGCCCGACCGCGCTGGCGCTGCGCTGCCCGGCCGCGGTGCTGCATGACCATCACAACGATGCCAGCTTCGTCATCGCCGAAGCCGGCGAGCAGGCGTTGCTGGATGCGCTGGTGGCACTGGCCTCGGCCGCGCTGCCCGAAGCCGGGCAGGGCTGGCAGCCACCGCAGGCGGTCGACGAGGACGCGCCGCAGCGTTTCACCGATGGCGTGCGCCGGGTGATCGAGTATCTGCGCGCCGGCGACGTGTTCCAGGTGAACCTGTCGCGGCGCTGGAACGCGCAGTTCGCTGCGCCGGTCAGCCCGCAGGCGCTGTACGCACAGCTGCGTCGTGCCAACCCGGCGCCGTTTGCCGGCCTGTTCAGCGCGCACGGCCGCCATGTGGTCAGTTCCTCGCCGGAGCGGCTGGTGTCGGTGCACGCCGGCCATGCGCAGACCCGTCCGATTGCCGGTACCCGTCCACGCTTCGAAGGCGACGACGATGCCGCGCGCATCCAGGAACTGGTCGGTCACCCCAAGGAGCGCGCCGAGCACGTGATGCTGATCGACCTGGAGCGCAACGACCTGGGCCGCATCTGCCTGCCGGGCACCGTGGTGGTCGATGAGCTGATGACCGTGGAGAGCTACGCGCACGTGCACCACATCGTCAGCAACGTCAGCGGCCACCTGCGCCCGGAGGTCACGCCCGGCGAGGTGATCGCCGCCACGTTCCCGGGTGGCACCATCACCGGCTGCCCGAAGGTGCGCTGCATGCAGATCATCAGCGAGCTGGAGCAGGTGCCGCGTGGTGCCTACACCGGCGCGTTCGGCTGGCTGAACCGCGATGGCGACCTGGACCTGAACATCCTGATCCGTACCGCCGAAGTGGATGGCCACGAGGTGAGCTTCCGCACCGGCGCCGGCATCGTGGTCGATTCGGACCCGGACAAGGAGCTGGACGAGACCCGCGCCAAGGCCCGCGGCCTGCTGCGCGCACTGGGCCAGCAGGGGTAGTGCCGGCCGCTGGCCGGCAACCTCATTCATCCACGATCCACGCGATTGCCGGCCAGCGGCCGGCACTACCGGTACCGGCGGGTGCCGTTGTTCCGGTGGGTGCCGACCGTTGGTCGGCACGGCTGCGTGGCCCCGGTCATGACCCCAATCCACCGGCACGGTATCCTGCACGACGGAATCGAGTTCAGAGGTAGTCCATGGCGGGAGCCAAGCGCGGGTGTCTGTTCGTGGTAACGCTGGTGGTGGTGCTGGGAGCCGTCGTGGCCGGCGTGGGCGCGTGGTTCTTCTACCAGCAGACGCGTTTCGCCGCTGCCCCGATCACCCCGACTGCCGAGAGCATGGTCATCGCCAGCGGCGATGGCATGAACAGCGTGCTGCGCAAGCTGCGCGATGCCGGCGTGGACGAGGGCCAGGACACCCAGTGGCAGCTGCTGGCGCGCCAGCTTGATGCCGCCGGCAAGCTGAAGGTGGGCGAGTACGCGCTCAATGGCGAGCTGACCCCGCGCGAGCTGTTGCTGCGCATGCGCGCGGGCAAGGTGCTGCAGCACCGCGTCACGATCGTCGAGGGCTGGAACATCCGCCAGCTGCGTGCTGCGCTCAAGCGCGCCGAGCCGCTGCTGCACACCACCGACAATCTTGATGATGCCGCGCTGATGCAGCGCCTCGGCTTCGGTGGCCAGCATCCGGAAGGCCGCTTCCTGCCGGAGACCTATGTCTACCAGCGTGGCGACAGCGATCTGGACGTGCTCAAGCGCGCCCATGCCGCAATGGAAAAGGCGCTGGATGAGGCTTGGGAAAGCCGTGCGCCGGACCTGCCGATCAACACGCCCTACGAGCTGTTGACGATGGCCTCGATCATCGAGAAGGAAACCGCGCTGGCCAGCGAACGCCCGCAGATTGCCGGCGTGTTCATGCGCCGCCTGAAGATCGGCATGCGCCTGCAGACCGACCCGACCGTGATCTACGGCCTCGGTGCCGCGTATGACGGCAACATCCGCCGTCGCGACCTGACCACCGATACGCCGTACAACACCTACACCCGTGCCGGCCTGACCCCGACCCCGATCGCGATGCCCAGCCGCGATGCGCTGATGGCCGCCGCGCAACCCGCTGCGGGCGACGCGCTGTACTTCGTCGCGGTGGGCGATGGCAGCGGCGCGCACGTGTTCTCGCCCAGCCTGGACCAGCACAACGCCGCAGTCGCCCGCTACCTGCAGCAGCTGCGCCAGCAACGTACCCAGGAGACCCCGGCGCAATGAGTCCCGCGCTGCTTCGCCACCCGCGTTTCGTCAGCCTGGAAGGCGGCGAGGGCGCGGGCAAGACCACCGCCATCAATGCCATCCGTGACTGCCTGCGCAGCCACGGGCATGAGGTGGTACTGACCCGCGAGCCGGGCGGTACGCCGCTGGCCGAGCGCATCCGTGGCCTGGTGCTGAAACCCGATGCCGAGATCGCCGCCGAACCGCTCAGCGCCGAAGCCGAGCTGCTGCTGGTGTTCGCCGCGCGCGCGCAGCATGTGCGCCAGGTGATCCAGCCGGCGCTGCAGCGCGGCGCTTATGTGCTGAGTGATCGCTTCACCGATTCCAGCTATGCCTACCAGGGCGGTGGCCGTGGCCTCGACCCGCAGTGGATTGCCGATCTGGAGCGCCGCGCGGTGGGCCTGCTGCCGGGCCTGACCCTGCTGCTGGACGTGGACGTGGCCGTCGGCCGGGCACGCGCCAATGGCCGTGACCTGTGGCCGGACCGCATCGAGAGCGAACAGGATGATTTCTTCCAGCGCGTGCGCGAAGTGTTCCGCAGCCGCGCACAGCAGGACCCGCAGCGCTTCGCGTTGATCGACGCCGGCCAGGAGCAGGCGCGCGTGGCCGCCGATGTGGTCGCGCGTGTCGAGCGCTGGCTGCAGGACGGGGAAGGCGCATGAGCACGTTTTCGCCCTGGCAGCAGCGCGCGTTCGACCAGACCGTGGCCGCGCTCGATGCGGGTCGCCTCGGCCATGGCCTGCTGATCTGCGGGCCGGCCGGGCTGGGCAAGCGTGAGGTGGCGTTGGCGTTGGCCGACCACGTGCTGGCGCGCGGGGACGCCGCGCACGCCACGCGCACGCGCCAGCTGATCGCCGCCGGTACCCATCCGGACCTGCAGCTGGTCAGCTTCATTCCGAACAAGAGCGGCGACAAGCTGCGTACCGAGATCGTCATCGAGCAGGTGCGCGAGATCACCGACAAGCTGGCGCTGACCCCGCAGTACGGCGTGGCGCAGGTGGTGATCGTCGACCCGGCCGATGCGATCAACCGCTCGGCGGCCAACGCGCTGCTGAAGACGCTGGAAGAGCCGCAGCCCGGCCGCTACCTGTGGCTGATCAGCAGTGACCCGGCACGCCTGCCGCAGACCATCCGCAGCCGTTGCCAACGCCTGGAATTCAAGCTGCCGCCGCAGCACGAAGCGCTGGCCTGGCTGCAGCAGCAGGGCCACAGCGAAGCACTGGCGCGCGAAGCGCTGGAGGCCGCCCGCGGCCATCCCGGCCAGGCCGACAACTGGCTGCGCGAAGACGGCCTGAGCCTGCGCCGCGAAGTCGGTCGAGATCTGGAACAGCTGGCCGCCGGCAAGACCGGCGCGGTGGAGCTGGCGCAGAAGTGGTGTGGTGACGACAACGCGGCGCTGCGCCTGCGCTTTGCCGCCGACCTGGCGCTGGCCCAGGCCAGCACCGATGCCTTGACCACGCCGGAGCGATTGCACAAGCTTGCAGCCTGGTTCGATGCGGCCAACCGCACCCGCGACCTGCTGCGCACCACGGTGCGTGCAGACCTTGCGGTGGTCGAGTTGCTGCTGGCCTGGAACAAGGTGAACGAGCGGCCTGCCGCAAGGGGAAATCGATGAGTGCCAGCAACGCCCGCCAGGGCATCCTGTCCCTGGCCGTGAAGGACAAAGCCGCGCTGTACAGCGCGTACATGCCGTTCGTGAAGAACGGCGGCATCTTCGTGCCCACGCCCAAGCGCTACTTCCTGGGCGACGAGGTGTTCCTGCTGCTGACCCTGCCCGATTCCAGCGAGCGCCTGCCGGTGGCCGGCAAGGTGATCTGGGTGACCCCGGCCGGCGCGCAGGGTAACCGCACCGCCGGCATCGGCGTGCAGCTCGCCGACGGTGCCGAAGGCGAGGGCGTGCGCCACAAGATCGAGACCCTGCTGGCCGGGCTTACCGGCTCGGACAAGCCGACCCATACGATGTGATTCCGGTAGCGCCGGGCCGTGCTCGGCTGCATGCCCTGAAGCGTTGTGAACCCGTTGTTCTGTAGAGCCGAGCCACGCTCGGCTGCGCACCCCGAAAACGCCTGTGAACACGAATGTGAAAAAGTGTTGACGGCCTCTGAAAAGCCCCTATAATGAGCGGCTCAGCAACACACCGGGCGGTTAGCTCAGCGGTAGAGCATTGCCTTCACACGGCAAGGGTCACAGGTTCGATCCCTGTACCGCCCACCAAATAGAACCCTGA
This sequence comes from Stenotrophomonas sp. YJH_SMC_6, assembly GCF_059371335.1. Lineage (NCBI taxonomy): Bacteria > Pseudomonadati > Pseudomonadota > Gammaproteobacteria > Lysobacterales > Lysobacteraceae > Stenotrophomonas > Stenotrophomonas sp. YJH_SMC_6. The sequence goes on from NZ_JCAFUM010000001.1 coordinate 12,543, forward strand.
TTTTAAAGGGTTAACGTCAAAGCCGGCCTTGAGCCGGCTTTTTCGTAAGTGCAGAGTAAGTGCAGGGAGGTCGAATGGGCTCCAACAAGCAATTGACTCGCCGCCAGATGAAGATGGGGCTCTACAAGCTCACTCTGGCCCGCTCTGACTTCTTCGCCAGCCGAAAGGCTTGTGCCTACATGGTCAAGCATGTCACTGGGTTCGATCACCCGCTTTACTATCACCTGTACGCATCCTCCGTTGTTTCGTACGCGAAGCCCTTCGTGAACTCCGCTATTGGCGTCCTTCCAAGTAGATGGGCGAAGTTTGAGCACCGGTGGATGACCGACGTCCATAATGACGTAATCAGGGCGCGGCACGAGGTGATCGCGCACAACGATCAGAACGCCCGCAAGTTGACGATAGTGCCCCCTGGGGCTGCGCCCGATGACATCGTTCCCATGTCGCGCATTGGGATAGCGTTGAAGCTTGACACCTACTACATCAGTGGCGGCCTGTTCTCGTCGCTCGGGCAGGTCTGTCAGTACCAGATTGATCGCCTCAATAAGGCAATTGATGATGCACTTGACGAGCTCTATGAGGGAAGAGAGCTGCCGTCGGAATCTTTCGAGCTGACGCTAGACGATGAGCTGTAGGACCGGGATGTCTCGATTCCCGTTGATCGTTGATCGTAGTGAGTGGTGCACCACCGCTGGTGATCTCTGATAGTAGAGACGTTCTTTCTCTAGAGCAGACACTTGAAGTGTTGTTGTTTGAGTTAGTTTTGACATCACGGTCGATACCGAAAGTCCCCACGGGAGTGCTTCTGTGAACCAGCGAATCATGTCGCAACGAGATCAGGCAGGGCAGGTCAAGCTGGTAGAGGGCACCGGACCTATTACCAAGATGCTACCTATGGGTGAGTTTTTAGAGGTATACAAGCGTGATGTGACTTTTCGCTTGAGGACCCCAGATTCCATAGATCCAGACCGGACAAATGTGAATTTGCCATGGGTGACTTCTCCAGTCGCTTGGGTCGGATCCTCACACCCGGCCATCGCCCGGGTATTGATCCAATCGGATGAACTTCTGAACCACGCTACGCTCGCTCCGGGGAAGCAGAGGCAAGACCTAATGCTTCAACTTCATGCATGCAAAGAGGCGCTTTTGGCCTGTGACGCAGTAGCAATTCGCGTGGGAGGACGGGTAGAGGCGATCGTTGAAGCCATCCAGTCGGCAGGACTCTCCATTGATTCTTCGGGTCACGGTTTGAACCCGTTCCCACAGGTTGAAGACCTGGATGCTGACTGTGTAACGTTTCTTGTACAGGCGAACAGGGCTGTAAAGCTGATTTCGCAGGTCCCGTCTTACTTTCTGGAGCTTGCGAAGCAGTGCAACAATTTTGATCATTTGGGAAGAGCGCTGCGAGCAAAAATTGGCGAGTCGCCGCTCTGCATCTTTGTTGAAGAAAATTCAGAGTTCATAGCCAAAATCGCCGCTCTTCGAAACTTCCAAGAGCACCCGGCTCCAGAGAAAAAGACGGTCGTTCGGAATTTCCATCTTCTCCCCAACGGAAGTGTCAGTGTACCAACCTGGTTTATCGTCGGTAGCGATGATGAGACTACGGGAGCGATTCATCTGGATATGCAGGTGATCGCGGAGAGTCTTGTGGAGATTGCTGAAATCCTGGTCGTACATCTCGTAATGCAGACGTTGTCATCAAGCTTCCCGTATGCGCTAGAGATGATCCCCGAGGCCGAAATGGACGCAGACGCGCCCATAAGGTTCAGGCTGGGATTGGATTTTTCGCAGATTCAGTTCGAAGAGGTCAGAGCTGATCCTCGGCCATGATGCCGCCAGATGGCCAGCAGCGGGCGACCGTTCGCGTCCATTACGTCCGCTGAGAACCGCGTGCAGTACATTTCATAGTGCTTGTCCGCCGTACTACGGGACACGACGCTAACCCCTGCGAGCAGGCGTTCATCAAGTTTGCTGAACTTCAAGCGCTGTGCGGTTTCCTGCGCTCCCTGCGCGAATGTAGCAGGGGCATATCTGGGCCGGTCAGGCGTCGCCACCGGAGAGGCAATGATGCGCCTCGCGCACCAGTTGCCGTGCCGCCACGATCAGCCCATCGGTATGGAAAGCACCCAATTGCTGGTCCGGGCCGCACTCGGCACGCGCTCGGTCGGCGGCCTGCAGCAGATCGAGCACTGCGCTGAGCCCGGACATCGAGCGGCGCAGCGAGGCGTGATTGCTGGCGCCGAGGGTGAGGCTGCGGCACGGTTGCCCGTCATCGCCGTCGGCGCAGCTGATGGCGTTGAGGCACGCGAAGAAGGCAGGCGACTGCATGGGCAGGTTCTGTTCCTGCAGGGCGCATTCGATCTCGTGCGCAAGGTCTTCAGGCACGTCGGCTGCGACGTCGCCGATCAGGGCGTGCAGGCGGGGATGGATGGCGGTGCGGTTGGTCATGGCGAAACCCTCACTGGCGTAGGGCCACCTTCCGGAGTGAAGGTGGCGGACGGTGCGGGTTGGCGTACCAAGGCTGAAAAGCTCACAGGGAGAAAAGGCCCGGCGGATCTTGCGATCCCCACGCACCGCCCGCCATTGAAGGCAATCGGCGCATTCTCTTTGCTGCGATCGATATCGCAACATCCTGTGAGCCTGTTCGTTTATTCGAGACGCCAATCCCGGCCAAGGCGTCTTGCCTCGGCACGGCGATCATCTGGCCGGGCAATCACATCGGTCTGTAAGGAAAGTTCTCAACCGTCCCTGGGCAGGCCAGACATTTCCCGTTGTGTGCCGTCCGACACCTGCGAGTAGTGCGGCCCATCACTGATGGCGCACATCGCCGGCCCTGCCGACCGTGCACATGACGACTCCGGAGGGATGCCGCCATGGCAATCGCGTCACCCCGCGCGCCGGAGGCGGGACCATGCCACGCATGGAGCCAGAGGGTTCCATCCCTGTGCTGTCCCGCCGCCCCGGGCAGGCGTACTCTCAGCCCGTTGCCGTGCCCATCCACTCTGGAGTGCCACCATGCCGCTCGCCCGCATCGATCTTCGCAAAGGTAAATCCGCCGACTACCTGCAACGTGTCGGCGAAGCCATCTACCAGGCCATGCGCGCGGTGGGCGTGCCGGAGAACGACCGCTTCCAGATCTTCCAGCAGCACGACGCCGGCACGCTGATCTACGACCCCGGCTATCTGGGCGTGGACCGCACCGACGATTTCATCTGCATCCAGATCACCTGGAACGAAGGGCGTACGCTGGAGCAGAAGAAGGCGTTGTACGCCGGCATCGCCGATGGACTGCACGCGGCGGTGGGCATCCGCCGCGAGGATGTGTTCATCAATCTTGTTGAAGTAAAGAAGGAGAACTGGTCGTTCGGTAATGGCGTGGCGCAGTACGTGAGTTGATGCGCGGAAAGCACCACGCATGGCGTGAATCTACACCTCGCTGCCGACCTGTTCGCCTTCGCTGGCCGGGGCATTGCTGGCCGCTTTCACTGCGTCGGCGCTGTTGGGTTGTTCGCATTCGATGCGGGTGACATAGCCCTCGCTGCCGATGCTGTGCTCGGCACGCTTGACCAACCACTGGCCATCCACGCCCTCGCGGAACCCCTGCATCACCACGGTGGCTTCGGCCATCAGTGTTTCGCGGCCGGGCAGGGTGTAGCTGAGCGTCCGCGTCTGCCGTGCCTGTTCGCGATGCTTGGCGCGCGCCGCCGCCTCTGCGCTCTCCCGGTCGGCATAGGCCATGCGCAGGCGCATGATCGGTTCACCGCTGCCGACCTTCACTTCCTGGCGCTTGGCACTGCGCACGTCGCGGTAGTACGCAATGGTGGTACCGGCATCTTCGCGTGCGGCAAGGGTTACCCGATAGTCGCTGCCATCGGCCGGGGTGAGGGTGACATCGGGAATGCGCTCGCCGCTGGCGCTGGTGGATTCGCCACGCTTCACGAACACCAGGCGCCCGCCTCCGGGCTTGGCGATGGCATCGTGCTGTTTGGCCAGGCGCAGCAGAAGGTTCATGTCCGACTCCTGCGACTGCACCGTCAGCGGCAGCACGATGGACGCCAGCGATGCGCTCACCGCTGCGTTCAGCCCATGCTCGCCGGCCATGCGTCGCACCATGTCGCCGATCGTGGTGCCCTTCTTCCAGGTGCGTGTCTTCTGCGTCTGCAGGTCGCTCTTGCCCCCCTTGCTGGTCTCGAACGGTGCCGCCCGGGCGCGCAGCGTCATGCTGCCGGGAAAGCCGGAGATCTCCACCTCGTCGCAGATGTACAGGCCTACGCGCCGCACTTCGCCGTCATAGCCGATGAAGGCTTCCAGTTCCGCGCCAACCGGTGGCAGCTGGATCGGATCGGACGGATCGTGGTCGGCCAGCTGCAGTTCCAGCGTGTCGGACGTGTTGCCGGTCTCGTCGGTGATGCGCAGCGACTTGAAGCGCGCCATGATCTTGTCGGTGATGTCCTGGCTGTTGGCCACCACGCGGAAGGCCGGTGTGATGTTCAATCCCACAGGGCGACTCCCTTGCGCTCGCTGGCCGGGCGCTGCACCTCCGGCAGGGTGATCGCTACGCCGGCAGGCAGTACCGGGCCGCGTGCGGCCAGGCCCGGGTTGGCATCGAACACCGCGCGCAGGATGGCCGGTGACTGCTCGCCATAATGCGCGTAGGCGATACGGTCTACGACGTCGCCGTCGCGGGTGCTATACGTTCGTGCCATTGCTGTGCTTCCGCAGTGAAAGGGTGAATTCCTGTTTCAGGATCGCGCTGTCGGCGGTGAACTCGCTGGCGGTGGCATCGATCTTCTCGATGACCCACAGGCCCAGGTTGCCGCCTTTGCCGGTCAGCAGTCGATGAGGCGTGCCCTGCGCGGCCAGCTTGCGCAGCTGTGAGAGCTCATTGCCGGCGCCGCGGAACTGGTAGTAGATGACGCCCGGCAGGGTCATGCTGGCTGAGCCCGGTCCGGTGTACTGCAGGGCCGCCATCTGGCCGATGCGGTCCTGCGCCTGCCAGCGATACTCGTTGGATTGCTGGATCTCCCGGAAGACCGCGGTGTTGAGGCTGAACTTGAAGCCGCCCAGCATCAGCAGGACCGGGGCGTTGCCGGAGTCATTGGCTTTGAACTGCGACAGCAGCTTGTCCACAGTGCCGGTTACGAATTCGCGTTTCATGCTCAGTTCCTGTCTGCCAGGCCACCACGGGCGGCAACCGCGTTGCGACGCTGCAGCTCGTCGGCAGTGCGGCGTGCCACCGATTCGCTGGATTCACCGGGTTGCTGGTGGATGGTGATGTGGTTGGTCTGTTGCTGCTGCACGGTGGTCGGTGCGCGCATCGTGGGCGAGGGCATGTCCGGCGCACGGCGTCCCTGCGCGCCGCTCAGCTCGGCCATGCGGCGGTTCAGGCCATCGTTGTCGTTGGTGCCGACCGCGTACGCAACGCGCGCCATGTCGCCGATGCCACCACCGCCGCGCGCCTTCATGCCGCTGTAGATGTTGGCGGCGCCCACTGCGGTCTGCAGCCCGTCCTCGGCAACGCCCAGTGCCTTGTCCTTGGCCGCGCCCACGCCGCCGCCGAGCTTGTCCATGAACCAGCCAACGCCTTCAATGACCGGCTTGAGCTTCTCCAGGATGCGGTCGAACGCAGCCGTTGCCTTCTCGCTGATCGACTCCCAGATGCTGCCGAGCGTCTCGCTGATGAAACCGGCGACGGTGCCGAGCATCTCGCCCAGCCACACCACCGCCCCCACCACGCCGCCGATGACCTGGATCACCAGCCGGAAGTTGGTCAGCAGCGCCTCACCCACCAGCGAGCCGATCTGGGCGACGCGTGACAATTCATTGCCGGTGTACTGCGCCGGCTCCAGCATCTTCGACAGCCAGTCCCAGGCCTGGCCGATCAGCCCGCTCATGACTTCCCAGGCGGGGCGCAGTGGTTCAACCGCGCGCATCAGTTCACCCATCGCTGCGGTGCCTGCACCGCTCAGGCCTTCCCAGACGCCGCCCAGGAATGCCTTGATCGGTTCCCAGTACTTGCGCACCAGCAGGGCGCCGGCGGTGATGGCGGCGACGGCAACGGCGATGGGGCCACCGCCGATGGCACCAATGGCAGTTGCGACGATGCGGAAACCCGATGCCAGGCGCATGGCCATCGGCCCGAAGCGCCCCAGCTGTGCCAGCAGGCTGCCGCCACGGAACAGCTGGAAGGCCTTCTGCACAGCCAGGATCGGGCCCTGCAGGAAGGTCCAGGCGTAGCGTGCGCCGAGCACCGCGGTGCGCATGCCCAGCATGCCGACCACGATCTGCGTGGTGTTGGCGATCAGCTTCGGGTTTTCCTGCACGAACGAGGTGACCCCGTTCAGCAGTTCGGTCAGCTTGACCGCGGCCTCGCCCACTGCTGGCAGCAGCGCGGCACCGAAGGCCTTGGACAGGTTGTCCACGGCGATCTTGGCGCCCTCGATCTTCTGCGGATCGGTCTGCATCGCATCGGCATAGGCTGCATCGGTGGTGCCCACCGATCCATTCAAGGCCTTGTCGCGGACACGGATGTAGGTGTCCCAGTTCTCGATCATGGGCTGGACGAAGTTCTTCGCCTGTGCATCGCTGAACAGGGTGCCGATCTTCTTCTGGTCGCCCGCAGTCGCCTGGATGATCCCCTGCATCGCAGCATCGAAGGGATTGCCGCCGCTGGTCTGTGCATCGCCGATGATCTTGCGCAGATCCAGGTTCAGGCTCTTCTTGGCCTTCTCCTGAATGTCCGGCGAGAGCACCTCGGACATGAAGCTCTTCATGTTGCTGGCGGCCTTGTCGGCGCCACCTGCCGAGTCCAGCGTGGCTTCCAGTGCCGCACCCAGCGTAGCCGCGGCCGATGTGCCCTGCAGCTTCATCGCCTCGAACGAGGAACCCAGCACCGGCAGCACCTGGGCCATGTCCTTCAGGCCCAGGCTGCCCTGCTGGCTGTTCACCACCAGCACGTCCAGCGCGTTCTGCATGCGCGAGGGATCGATATCGAACGACTGCTGCAGGGCGGCCGCAGCTTGGGCCACATCATCGATGCTGGCACCGGTGACAGTGGTGGTCCGTCCAACGGCGCCGAGGCTGGCCTGCGCGGACTGTGCGTCCATGCCGGCCGCGACCATCAGTTTGATCGACCGCTGCAGATCGTCGGCGCCCTGGTTGGTTGCACGCGATTGCTGCAGGATTGCCCGGCCGAGCGCACTCACCTGCGCGCGGCTGAGGTTGGCTGCCACGCCGATCTGCTGGTTCTGGCGGGCGAAGCCGGAGGCGTTCTCGACCGGCTTGGCCAGTGCGGTGACGGCGGTGCCGAGTGCGCCGCGCGCTGCCTTGAACGAGGCGCCGAGTTTCTCGCGCTTCTCCAGGTTGGCGGTGCGCTTGGCTTCGACACGCTCCAGCGCTTCCTGTGAGGCGCGCAGCGCATCGGCCTGCGCGCGCATGCGGGTGTATGCGGTGCCCGACTTCTTCATCGCGGCGAGCTTGAGCTCCAGCTTGTCGGCTTCATCGCCGAGGCGCTTCACGCCATCATTGGCGAAGGACAATGCGTCCTTCAGCGACTTGGACACCTCACCGCCGATCGTGATCGTTGTCGTTTGAACGTTACTGGCCATGTACCGGCAATCCCTGAATCCACCAGATGAACTTCGACACCCGCAGTGTCATGATTTCGCGCAGGCCCCAGCCGGTATGACCGGCCAGAGCAAGCACTCCCTGCCTGATCTGTGGCAGGGTCAGGTGGTAAAAAGCGCGACGCCTGCCTGCAGTCGTGCGTAGTCGCGCAACGGCATCTTGCGCACGTCGTCCGGCGAGATCTCGCACAGGTTGGCGATCATCCGCACCTCACGCTGGGCGTCGCTGCCCTTGTCGTCCTGGTAGCGCTCCATGTCTTCCACGGTCGGCTCGCGCATGCGCAGCACGGCGGTTTCCATGCCATTGACTTGGCGCGGACGGGTGAGGGTGATCTCGGCGAATCCATCGCGCTCGATGACGGTGTCGGTGGGGGTCTTGGTCTTGCTGGACATGGATGCGTTCCTGGAATGCGATGCGGTGCGATGGATGCGGGGGCGCGAGGCGCCCCCGGGTTCTTCGGTGCGGCGTGGGCTCAGATGCCCAGCGCGCCGCGGATGCCGGCCAGGACGTCGACGCCACCCTGGCGGGCGATCATGTTGACCACGTCGATCTCCTGCACTACCTGAGCACCATGGGTCAGCTTGTAGTAGCTCAGCGCCAGGCTGACCTTGATCGTGCCCTTCTCGCCGACCTTGGTTTCGCCACGGTCCAGCAGCTTCACCTTGCCACGCATGTTGTGCACGACCTGGGTCACTTCGCCGTCGTCGCCTTCCAGTGCCTCGCGGGCGGTGAAGCCGTATTCCTTGCTTTCGATGACGTGGAACTTGCTCATGATCTCCGCGTCGTCGGAGGCGAACTCCACATCGGCGGTCAGCTTTTCATGGCCGAGCACGATCTCGGTCGGGGCCAGCATGCCGCCGGCCTGGAAGTCCTCGGTCTTCAGCGACAGCTTGGGGGCGGTGAAGGACATCACGCTGCCGGCATAACCCTTGCCGTCGACGTAGAAGTTGAAGTTTTTGCGGATCTTGCGCGCCATGCTTAGAAGATCTCCGAGACGTAGTTGTTGTTCATGTGCATGCGGAAGGTCAGCTGCTCACCCGGGTAGGTCGGAGTGAAGTCGAAGTCCCAGTAGAAGCGGCCCTGGGCCACGCTGTCCGCTGCGTTCAGTTCCGGGTCGATCCAGCAGTTACCGCCGAGGATCGCGCCCTGGGTCTTCAGGCCGCGCAGGAAGGCATTGACGCCCTCGCGCACGTCATCGACGTAGGTCTTGCTGATGCCGCGGTCGACGGCCCACAGGTGGGCGGCTTCCAGGCTGTCGGCGATGATGTCGGCGGTGCGCACCACGCACAGGAACTGCCACTTCGGATCGATGCTGGTGGTGCGGTTGCCCCACAGGCGGAAGCCCCCTTCGCGGATGACCGTGGCCACGTTGGCCTGGTTCAGCAGGTTGGCGCGGCTGGTGGCATCGGACAGGCCGAAGTCGATCGCACGCGCGGTACCGACCACGCCGTTGAGTTCCAGGTTCGACGGCGACGCCCACCAGCCGCGCTCGTTGTCGCTGCGGGCGATGGCACCGGCCACGGCACCGGAGGCATGGCGGGTGACGATGGCATCACCGGACTGCACCAGCAGCGCGGGGTCGACCACGTAGACGCGCTTGGAGCCGGTCAGGGCGGCGGTGGACTTGGCAGCGTCGTCGTTGCTGTTCGGGCCATCCTTGATGATCACCGCGCGCAGCTTGTCGGCGATGCCGAGCAGCTCGGCCACGACCGGGTTGGCCAGCACGGCCTCCGGCTTGGTCGGATCGGCCGGGTGCACATGGGTAAAGCCGGGTGCGACCAGGATGCGCGGCTTGACGCCGACGATGGACTTGGCGGCCAGCAGCGCATGCACGCCTTCGTAGGCGCCGGTCTGGGCGTTCACGCCGCCCAGCACGTTGGCCAGGGTGGCGCTTTCATTGGCGCCCTTCTCGACGCGGACGACGACGACGACGGCACTGGACTGGTCGAAGATCGTGTCGAGCGCACCGGGCAGGGTGCCGGCATCGGTGCCGGTGGTGGCCGACAGCTTGGCGGCCTGCGACGGCGAGGTCACCAGCACGGGCGTGTTGATGGGGAACGCTTCGGTGTCGGCCAGCGGTGCGGTGCCGACGATGCCGATCACGCTGCTGGAGGCGATGGCAATCGATCGGGCACCGGTATCGATGTTGACGACCTGTACGCCATGGAGAAATTCGGTCATTCGGGGTTCTTCCTCGGTGTGGGTGTGTGCCGGCTTGTGCAGGCGACGGGGTAATGTTCGGAGAATGTGGTTGTCGGGATAATTGCAGCGGTGGCCCGCTGATCGATCAGACCCAGCCGGAGGCGCTGACGCTTGCGTTGAAGGTGGAAACCTGGGCGATTCCTCCGGCACGACGCAGCGCGACGGAAATATTGACGCTGTCCGACTCGTAGCTGGCGGACCTGGCAGGGACGCTGATCGACACGCCTGCCGACGGTGCCGCCGATGCCGGCACGAACGAGGGAGCACTCGTGCTGAAAGAGGCTTTCGCGGGCGCGGAGCCGGTGATCTGCACTTCGTACTCGGAAGCGCTTGCACCTGCCGGAAGCCATTGGCCCGATGCTGCTACCGAGCTGCCTCCATTGCCGCCACCGGCGACGCCCGTGCGGATGGCATAGGTGCCGTCGGCATACATCAGGATCGAGACGGTTGCCGACACGGAGCCGGTGGAGTTGGTCTTGGCGCCATTGCTTGCCGAGTAGCCCTTGCCATGGAACGGCAGCCTGTAGGTGGCGCTGCCGCGGGCCGCCCACAGGTTGGACACGTCCATGCCGTTGATGCGATGGCCTACGTCGGCACGTTTGCTGCCGTACTGGATGTGCGCGTAGCGGCGGCTCAGGTCGGTGCCGCCGATACGGCGGCCCGAATCCTGCGCCAGTGGACCTTCGACGTACGGATCGAACAGGTCGTCAAAGTCGACACCGGAAGAGCGATATCCGCTGGGCATGTCAGCGCTCCGCTTTCAGTGCGCGCACTTCGGCGGCCAGTTCCTGGATGGCCTTGGCCATCACCGGCAGCAGCTGGTCGAGCTTGACCGATGCCACGCGCTCGCCCTGGAACTCGACACCTTCCAGGTCGACCGCTTCCGGCACCAGTTCGGCCAACTGCTCGGCGACGAAGAACAGACGGCGACGACCGTCGTCGTTGTATTCGGGCTTGTAGTGACCGGCTGCCAGTTCCATTTTCTGGACAGCAGCCAGACCGTAGGGGAGCGCGCCTTCGATGTTCTTCAGCTTCAGTGAGGAGCCGACGTCGAAGCCGCCCGAGCTCGCGATGTTCCCGGACCATCTGAGCGTATAGTTGTTCGCAGCGTTACTTGCGATTGAAGCGACATCGTCTCCACCCCCGTCCAGGCCGTGAATGTAGCCCGCTCCCCCGCGTGGAATTCGGAACTGCAGAATTCCACCGTCTCCCGCACCTGAGAGGACTGCCTTGTCAACGCTGAGCTGACCGCTGCGCGTAAGCCGTGCGACCTGTTTCAAAGCATCATTCGAGAGTGATCGCACCCACCACGTGAATCCACCACCTCCTCCACCATAGTTGTTGATCGATTCATTGCAGCCATTGCCGCTTTCGGCAACATTCCAGAGCAGCTGCATGCCTTGGCTGTTGCGATCGCCACCAATGAAGGCCGCGTTCGCTAGTAGCGTGCTGTTGGTTTCTACGGGAGCATTGACAGTGAGCTTTCCCAGCATTGTGTCGCCGGACTTGTTGACCTTGCCCGCAGGTTCGAAGTTGGTGCTGGTCCAGATGTTTCCGCCTGCATTGAGCGTAGCCGTGTACGCCCCTTCCAGATTGCGGAAAGTGAACGTGGATCCGGACTTGAAAAGATAACTGTCACCCGTGCCGAAGTAGACGACACCATCGGTCGCGGTACTGCCCCACCCGGACAGGCGCAGGGAGTTGTTGGAAATGGTGACGGTGCCACTGAACGTTCCGCCACTCTTGTCCATCTTCGTGTCAGGCGCGAAGTTCCCGGCATGCCACATCGGCGAGCCGTTCCAGCGCGGCGTGTCGCCATGCTTGATGGTGATCTCACTACTGGCACTGCGGTCCGCGCTCCACACGCGCCACAGGCTGGAATTACCCCAGCCGCCAATGAAGGACTGCTCGGCGCCGGCGGCACCGAAGCCCAGCAACGGATACGTGCCGCTGATGAACTGCTGGTCGGTGAACGTGTTGCCGCCCCTGGACGCCTTGCCATCCAGTGCCGGCTGCAGCCCGGTCACATCGGCAATCACATGCTTGTGGCCCACGGTGGCGAAGTCACCGGCCAGGGCGAACTCGGAGGCGTGCTTGCCGTCCAGGGTGTCGGCGTCCAGGCCGTTGCCATGCCCGGTGTCCTTCAGCGCGGCGCTCTTCAGTTCCAGCGCTGTGCGCGCCGCGGTGGTGTTTGCTGCAGACAGCAGCGTCTTCGCCAGCGCGGTCGGGGCGCTGGCACCGAAGCGCTTGTCGGTGTACGCACGCACGCCGCGCGGGGTTACCGCGCGCTGGGTGTCGGTGGCATCTTCGGCTTCGGTGCTGGTGGCCAGCTCGACCACACCGACCACCTCGGTGGTGGCCGGCGGATAGAGGAAGCCGGCATCGCCGAACTGGATCTGCGTCGTGTCGATCCCGCTGAAGCGGGTGTCGGTGGCCAGCAGCAGCATCGATGCGGCCGACTTCTCCATGATCGGATCGGCCTGGCCGTAGCTGGCGAACAGGGTGCCGTCAGCCAGGTACAGGCCGAACCCGCGCAGCGTGTAGGAGGTGGCGCTGTCGTCGCGGATGGTGACGTGCACGGTGTCATCGCCCACGGCCTGGCCGCCGAAGGTGGCGACGCGCTTGATCTCGCCAGGCAGCGCGGTGAGCCCCGCCGAAGGCACGAAGGCGGTCGAGGTCAGGCCGATCTGGGTGATCAGCACGGCGTTGGTGCCGGTGTTCGGCGGATTGACCAGCTTGGCGAAGCCGGCATCGGTGATTTTCAAGCGCATGCGGGGGTTACTCTCCGATCAGTTGAAGGCGGCGGAAGGCCGTGGCGTGGGCGGCTGCAAGTGCGCCGACGGCGGCGTCGGCCTGCATGCCCTGGGTAAAGGTGAAATGCGAGCGCACCGGCTTGGTCCGGGTGATTTCGCCGATGACGTCCTCGACGAACATCGCCGTGGCGGACTGGCCATCCTGGTTGGCGATGGTCATCACCGCTTCGAAGGTGTGCGGCGCGCCCTTGGGCTGCAGCTGCCACCACTCGCGGATCAGCACCGAGCCACCGAAGGCGGCCACCACGTCGCGTACGCTGCCTGCGGTGCCCTTGCGTCGCTGGATGGCGATGGCCGTACGCACCCGGGCGCGCTTCACGGCTTCGGGCCAGTAGGCCTTCCATTCGTCCACCGACAGCGCCCAGGCCAGCCAGGGCAGCAGTGCGGTCGGACAGCGGTCGGCATCCCACAGCGCGGTGATGTCCACCGGCAACGGACGCGCAACGATGGCGCGGGCAAGCGCGCGCTCGGCGTGGGTGGCGTTGGCGGGAAGCAGGTTCGCCGCCGAGGGCACCACCACCTGGGCGTCACCATCGATGACCTCGCCGGGCGCCGGTGCAGCGGCCAGGGTGACCCTGCTGCCCTCGATGACGCTGCCCTGCAGCAGCTGCCGCCCCTGCGCATCGGTGCGGAATACCGACTGCAGGCGCGCCAGCGCGCCGCCGGGGTGGCGGAAGGTGCGGTTGCGGCCATCGATCGCGCCGCGCAGGCGCGCGTTGATCAGGCGCGTGCTCGGCTCATTCATCGGTGCCGCCATGGGTCAGGGTCACGCCGGTGCAGTGCGTGGCCTGGGTTCGGTCCACCACCACATCTGCAGCTGGATGGACGATTTCCACGCGCTGCACGCCCTCGGCATGCAATGCGGCGAACAACCCCGAACGGGTGACATCGCGGCCGAGACGATGTGACTCACTGATGTAGCGGTCCAGGCGGGTGCGCGCTTCGGCAAGCACGACCTGCGAATCCGGGCCGGCAAAGGTGAACAGCGTGGCGTCGACCGTGTAGTTGACGATCATTGCCGGCTTCACCAGCACGTGGTCGGTCAGCGGTCGCACGTCATCCGCGCTCAGCTTCGCCTCGACGATGTCGAGCAGGCCCTGGGTGGCGGTGCCATCGCCTTCGCGCGACAGCACCGAGACCACCACTTCGCCCGGTGAGGCACTGGTCGCGCTGGCGTCGAGCACGCGCGGGTCCGCGCTCAGCGCATGGAATACATAGGCACCTTCCGGCCCTGCCACGCTGAACCCTTCCGGGCCCAGCTGGATGCGGCGGCGGAAGTCCTCATCGCTCTCATATCGCGGTGGAATGCCTTCCTGCGGCCTGCCCGGGTCGAGCACCTGGCGGGCGACGCCGAAGATCGCGGCGAGGTGGTCCAGGTCGCTGCCACCGGCATAGGCCAGCATCACGCCACGCGCGGCGTCGTTGACACGCTGGCGATCGAGCAGGCGCAGGTAAGTGCAGACCTCCAGGATCTTGAAGGCCGGGTCCGACGGCAGCAGCGCGTCGAAGGTGGGATCCAGGGCCTGCAGTGCGGTCAGCGATTCATCGAACATGGCTTCGAAATCGAGCACTTCGATGACCGCCGGTGCAGGCAGCTGGGACAGATTGACACTGGTGAACGAGCCGGATGCCACGGTTAGCGAACCTCGATTCCTTCGATGGTGATGGCCTCGCCGTCCGGCAGGTGGATCCCGGTCACTGCCAGGATCATCACGCCGGGGGCGGGGAGGGAGACGTCGACGTTCTCGACGTGGAGACGCGGTTCCCATCGCGCCAGCGCGTCGACGGTGGCCGCGATCAGGTCCATGCGCAGCGAGCGGTTGGTCGGCGCATCGATCAGTTCGAATACGCGTGAACCGTATTCGCGGCGCAGTACGCGGGAGCCAAGGGGCGTGGTGAGAATGTCACGCACGGACTGGTGCAGATGGGCGAGCCCATCCAGTGATTTGCCGGTGTTGGCGTCGATTCCTCGCATGGCCTCTATCGTCGTGGAGTGCGGTTTTTCAGGGCATTGCAGGCGTGGCCGCTCAGGCCTGGGCCGGCGTGGTCGGGGCGGTTGGGCCCTGTGCGGTGTGCGTGTGTGCCTTCAGGCCGATGGCACCGGCCTTGACCTCGCCCGGTGTGCTGATGTCCTTGCCGGCGCTGATCGCGCCGCTGACATCCAGATCGCCGGTCGCCTTGATCGAGGGTGTATCGAGCACGATCGATTCGCTGGCGATCACCTGTGCATTCGCGCAGGTGACGATGACCTTGCCGCTGCCGACATGGACGTTGAGCGTGGTGGTTTCCTGGTCGTACTCGACGCTGCTGCCGTCGGCGAACTCGGTGCGCTGCCGCAGGCGCGAGTCGGCCGGCGGCGGAAAGCGGTCCTGGTACAGGCTGCCGAGTACCAGCGCCTGGCCCGGGTCGCCATAGGGGCACGCCAGTACGACCTGCTCGCCGGGTTCGGGTGCGCACCAGCTGCGCATGCCCGGTCCGGCGCGGCGCTCCAGCCAGGGAATCCAGTCGGTAAGCATGCCGTCGGCATCGACGCGAACGCGTCCGTTTGCCTCGTCCAGTTCGCGTACCACACCGATCATCAGCAGGTTGCCGATCAACCGCGCGTGTTCGGCGCTCATGGTGCGCGCTCCGGCAATGGCTGGTAGCGGGACTCATGGACGCGGCCGATCTCCGGCGCGAAGCTGTAGCACGCCTGCGGCACCACGCCGCCAGCGTCGTCCCAAGGGTTGTCGCCCAGCGCGACCGGCAGTGACCACTCGACGATCCAGGTGCGCAGGCCCGGCTGTGCCGCCGCGGGGTCTTCCGGCAATGCTGCAATCACATCGATCGCACCGCTGGCAACGCCGGGGAAGCGGCCGAGCTGGTGCAGCCAGGTCGCCAGGGCGAGGGCCGCGTTGCGCAGCTGCAGCGCTGTGGTTGCATCGGTCGCCGGCAGCGCAATGCGCGCTTCGAAGCGTAGCGTGGCCTGCAGCAGGCCACTGCCATCATTGTTGTCCCTGCTGCGGTCACAGCGGGTCATCGCCAGCAGGCAGGCCGGCAGGGGCATCCCCTCAGCGTTGGCCTCGCGATGGAACTCGACGCTTGCAAACCCCGGAAAGCGTGCGCGGATAGCGGCTTCGATCGCGGCAATCAGCGGATCGAGCGTGGGAGGGAAGGAATCGTTCGCCATGTCAGCTCATGCAGGGAAGGAAGGAGGGGCGTAGCGCTGCAAGGCGCGCACGGTCTGCAGCCAGTGTTGCCATCACCGCAGTGAGGCGGCATTGCAGGCGTGGCCTTGTCCGGAAGGCTCAGTGCGTGGGAGTGGCACTGCTGCCGCAGTCGGCGGGTGCTGCCGGCGCGGCGCCATTGATGGTGATGCCGCGCTGGCTGCCGAGGCTGCACAGCAGCGCACTCAGCTGGTCGGCCAGCGCGTGGTACTGCTGTGCGACCGCAACGTGATTGCGCAGCAGCGCGTCATCGCTGGCTGCGTGCAGGTCCGGCGGGCGGGGTGGGGGAAGCAGCTGGGCAGGTGCGATGCTGAGGTCAGCGCGGCAGGGCGTGGCCGGCGTTGGCCTCGCGCCAGATGCGCATGAACTCAGCGTCAGCGTCGCCGCGATCACGACCAGGAGTCTTGGCATGGGTCTCGATGTCCCGTTGCAGGGTGTTGAACTGTTCGGTGCGCCGGGCCTGGTGGGCCAGGCGCTGTGATTCGGCCTGCGCGCCTGCGGCGCTGTTGGCGAGGGCCTGCTGGTGCGCGCGCTGGACTGCATCGGTGCGGGCCTCCTGCTGCGCTGCCCGGGTGGTGGCAACGGCAAGGTCCGCAGTGCGGTCGCGCAGGGTCCATCCCAGCCAGGCGCAGCTCGCGTGGCTACCGGCAAGGACCAGCAACCCGATGCCCAACCTCAGTCCCGCGGGCGTCACTGCAGGGCTCCGCCGGCGGCACGGTACGCCGCGCGCAGTGTTTCCAGTGCGTGCTCCTTCTGGCCGTAGCCGGCGCCCGGCAGCGATGCCCAGATGCGCCGGGCCGCGGTGACGGCGGCATCGAAGCGTCCCAGCCGGATCAGCTCGTAGGCACCGCACTGTTTCAGCAGGGCGACTGCTGCACGGTCCTGGGAGACTGGCCCGAAGTCAGGCAGACCCAGTCGCGCGCGCAGGTCATCCCAGGTGCTGCGCAGGAACTGGTAGCGGCCGGCGGCGCTGGATTTGATGCCATAGCGTGGCAACGACACCAGCACGCGGGGATGGTCGCGGTAGTCGGTGAACAGCTGGCCACCGACGATGACGTCGTAGCCGCGGTCACGTGAGCGCTGGTTCGGAATGTCGGTGCCTTCGGATACCGCCAGCATGTCCAGGAATGCGGCGACGTTGGCGCCACCGAGGGCGCTGGCTGCAGCGGCGGTCATGCGGCGGCCCCCGGCTGCTTGCGAACCAGGTTCAACAGAGCGTCTATCTGTACGCTCTGCTGGGCGATCTGTGCACGCAGGGCGCTGACTTCACCGCGCAGCTGCCCGATCTCCTGGGCCATTGCCTCGCGCTCGTGCATCAGCCCATCGGCGCGTGTACGTTCGGCCGCGAGCTGTTCCTGAAGGGTGCGCAGGGTGTTGCTGGTGGCTTCATCGGCGGTGCGGTCGACCTTGGCCGACGACAACCACTGGCGCAGCCACAGCGACACCGCGATCAGCACGCCCGAGGTCCCGCCCAGGTACTTGGCCCAATCCGGCACGCCGGCCAGCAGGTCGCTCTCGTTCATGCGCGTGCGTATCCCTTGAGCAGGGCCGGGTGGACAGCCGGTGGCAACGCGGTGCGCGCACCGCGCAGGGCGCGCTTGATGGTGGTCTGTGAGACGCCGAACTCACGCGCAACATGGTCGCGTGGCATGCCGCTGGCGACCGCGCGGGCAATCTGCTCGCGGCGTTCGTGCGCGCCGGCAGCGAAGCAGGATGCCAGGAACAACAGTTCGCCGCCGAAGTGCGCGACCAGCCGCTGGGCGACGTCGTGGCCAAGGATGTCGATCAGCCGGTGCTGGTCGGGCAGGGTGGAGGGGACGTAGACAATGACGCGGTGACGGCCGGTGGTGCTGGAGGTGGTCGGCGGCCAGGCACGCACCAGCGTGAGGGCTGCGGATTCGCCGATGACCTCGGCCAGGGTCTGGATGCTGTCGGGCAGGGCGTTCATGGAGGATGTCTTCAGTGGCATTGATCTCCACTGTTGCCATCCCGCCTGTCCAGTCAACACCTTTCATCTACTTTTATATCGGTGCGCTGAAGACGTTCAGTCGTGCGTGAGGAGGGGGGAGGAGCACGACACGCCTGCTTGCAGTGAGCCGAATCCGCTTGCTCTGGCCGCTGGTGTTTTCCTGCACATCCGTACTCGTTGTCCTCACCTGGCAGGAACAGAGGCAGATCAAGGGGATGGGGCAGGTACAGGGTGAGGACGGCCACCTGCCACACAGCCTCATGCGCCGTGTACTGGCCGGAAACGAAAAAGCCCCGGACGATGCCGGGGCTTCAGGACTGCAGGGGGCGCTGGATCAAAGATCGAACACCAGGTTGCCGCCGGTCTTGCGGGGGATGTACCCGGCGTCGCGCAGCCAGCGTGCCGCGTTGACCTGGTCCATGCGCTTGACCGGGAAGCGGTTGGCGAACATCAGGAAGCGCGCCACGGTGATCGACTCGCCCTTGCCCTTCAGGGCCGCAAGGGTTTCGACGAACCATGGCGCGGGCGGCTGCTGGCTGCCCGGGCGGGCCACGGTACGCGCCTGCTGGGCGCTGCCTGCGCCCGCCCGGGCAGTGGCCAGCGTGCACAGCGAGATGAAGATCGCATCCAGGCTCACGATGTCCTTGCTGCCCTTGGGCTGGGACTTGAACAACTCGATGGCCTTCAGGCGCGTCGACGTGAACTGTTCGACCTCCATGGCGTTTCCTCTTTGCGAAATGGGTTGGGGATGCAGGGTGACGACAGGTGTCGTCGGTGATGGGGGATGACCTTACATCATTTTCGCCGATGATGGGTCGGGGCCTGCGCTGGGTTCGGGGGATGGACCGGATGGCGGGCCGGCATTCCGGATCAGATCACACCGCGCGAACGCAGCTGGTCCAGCGATCTGCGGACCAGATCGGCCGGGGTGCTGTCATTGTCGACTTCGATGTCGACCAGCTCATGCGGCAGCGGCTGCTCGCTGGCATGAGGGTCGCTGCTGCGATGGCCTGGGCGATTGACGCGGATCACGACACCACCACGACGCCGGATCGCGCGGGCCTCATTGGCGAAGCGGACGTCGGGTACCAGCCCGCCCTCGGGCAGGCGTGCGAACAGCGAGCGTACCCACAGCTCGGGATGGACGCGGTCACGCCCCCACTCGGTACCGGCGGTCTGCATCAGGTGGCGCGGGGTGAGTTCGGCCAGCCAGTCGATGGCGTCCTCCTTGCGGCTGTCCAGTTCGTGCAGGGAGAGCCCGAGGAGGGTGGCGACCAATTGCCGCAGCGGGCCCGCGAAGCTGTCGCATGGCAGTGACAACGCCGACGCCAGTCCATTGGCGAGTGTGTCCTTGCCCGAGCGCTTGCTGCCGGCGATGCCGATGTAGAGCGGCACACGAGAGCGTGGCGCCGGCCGCAGGGCAACGCTGCCCAGTCCAGGGCCGGCACGGAACGCGGCCAGTGTGTCGGCAATCAGGCGATGACCGCTGTCGAGGGAGGCGGGAATCATGCGGAATCTACTCCTGGAGAAATGCGGCAGGTGCCGGAGGATCAGGAATCGCGACCGACGACGCTGCGGGCGCGGAGGATGCGCTGGGTGATGCGCCCTCCCCGGGCCGCTGCGGCGATCGGGTCAAAGCACAACATGGCGGTGCGGGTACGCCGGCCGGCAGCAAGGTGGTCGCGGATGGTCCGCTCGGACAGCACCGGTACCCGCTGGTGGATCTGCTGCACGGTCAGCTGCTCACCTTCGAAGGCATGCAGTCGGGGACGGGACATGGCGGAAGCGCTCCTGGAAGGTGGCGGGCCGATACCTGCATCTTGCCCCTGTAGATGCTCCCAGTCAACACCTTTCATCTACTTGCATCATGGTGCGGTTGGGCGGGCTGGCGATCCACAGCCGCAATGCCGCTGCTGCCAGACGCTCACGCTCAACCGGCCCGCGTGCGGCCAGGACACCCTCGAGATACTGTTGGCGGTGCCGGCGCGGACTGACCGTCGTCCAGCGCCCGTCGGTGCCCACGCGCCGGTAGCCGTCCAGTTGCAGCAGGCGACGTGCTTCGCAGTGCAGGCGCCAGTCGCCGCTGCTGCTGTCAACGTCGCGACCATCATGGAGGCGCGGCATCTAGAACGGCCCTGCCGCGTGCTCGGCCAGACTGCGTCTGCGCTGTGGCATCAGCCAGACCTTGGCCCGCTCCTTGCCCACCACGCGGGTGCGCACGCCATGCCGCTTCACCACGTAGGCGGCGGCCTCGTTCACCTCGCGACGGTTGGGCCTGTCGATGCCCACCGCGATGACGATCTCGGTGGCGCGGTAGTGCGCGCTCCAGTGCTCGGCAGGGAGCGACCAGTCGAAATGACGATCGATCAGTTCGGCGATCGGCGAGATGGGCTCGTGTTCGCTGTTGGTGGCATTGAGCGCATCCAGTTCCTCGGCACTCAAGTGCCAGGTCTCGCCACTGCAGTACAACGCATGGGCCTCAGCCCAGACCTGCTGCATGTCGATCCGCGCCGGTTCGCCCAGCGCCACGGCGTGCACGGTCCACCAGCGGGTGTTGCCGGTGGCATCGCGGAGGAAGCGTTCGTCGTTGACACTGGCAAACAGGATGGTGCGCCGCGCATAGCGGGATTCGGTGCGCGCGTAGGGGCGACGGATCTCGTCATGGCTGCGCGAGATGAATGATTTCAGCGCCGCGATATCGGTACGGCGGAAGGTGGCATCGACTTCGCCCAGCTCGACGATCCATCTGGAGATGACCTGCTTGACGCTGTCCTTGTTGGCCGGATCGAGCACCACACCGTCGGCGATCAGTTGCAGCTCTACCGGCGCCAGCTGCCGCGCCCAGCGTGTCTTGCCCAGGTTCTGTTTCGAAACGAACGTCAGCACGCCGCGCGCGACCACGCCATCGGGCTCAAACGCCGCAGCCACGCCGGAGATCAGCCAGCGCCGCATCAGGACTTCCTTCAGCACGCGGCCGTCGGCCATGTGCGTGGGCTTGGCTTCCTGCACTGTATCGAAGAACGCCTGCAGGCGGGACTGGCCATCCCACGGCCGTGAGGTGATCCAGCTGGCGACCGGGTTGTAGGGATTGGCTTCGGCCACCTGGCACAGGTTGGTCTCGAAGCTGGCGGTGGCCATGCCGGCGCGGTGCATGCAATCCATCACTTCGCCCGCCGCGACCTCCTTGGCGTTGTCCACGGTCGTCTGCAGCCCAGGGACCAGAATCTCCAGATCCTTGCGGATGACGTTGTAGCGCACGGTCACACCGGTACGACGGCACAGTTCGGCCAGGTTGCGGGCGGTTGGCAACGGCCGCCCGCGCGCGTTGGTATCGGGAAACGGGGTGAAGGCATCGAATGCGGACAGGTTGCCAGGCACCTGGTAGCGCGCGCTGGCCGATGACGGCGCATCGTCCAGTGCCACGTCGTCGCCCCCTGCCGGCGGCATGGGGGGCAACAACTGGGCACGCACGGTGTCCAGCCCCTCGCGCAGATGCAGGTCGTTGAAGTCGGTAGGGCGGTCATCGTCGCCATGCAGCGTGGCGAACTCGGGCCAGACCACGCGGGCATCGATGTCCGCGGCAGCCTGCGTGGCCAGGGTGACGCCAGGGTTGTCCAGCGGCTGCCGCGTCCACTGATCGTTGTCGGCACACAGCACGAATGACGCGTCCGGCATGGCGCCGCGCCAGGCTCGGGCGACCGCGCCAAGGTTGCCTGCATCCCAGGCCACCACCACGCACCAGCCCGTGGCCTGGTGGATGGATCCGGCGGTGGCATAGCCCTCTGCAATGGCGATCGGCTGGCCGGTAACCGGCTTGCCGATGACATGGAAGCAGCCCTGCTTGCGGCCACCGGAAAGGAAGTCCTTGTCGCGGCCAAGTGCTGGATCCACGCGGGGAAAGATCGCCTGCAACGAGACGATACGGCCCGCGCTGTTCATCACCGGTACCAGCAGGGCGCTGTCGATGTGGCGGAAGACAAGGCCATCGCTGTTGCGCACCGGCCATGGCGCCACACGCAGGCCATGTGCGTGGATGCCCTTGCGTACGAGATACGGGTGGTGGGCATCGGCAGGAATGGCACGGTTCCACAGCACGTTGGCCGCCTTGGCGGCGGCGTCCTCGCGTTCGCGCTGATGCCGTTCGCGCTCGCTGCGGGCCGCCTCCTGGCGTTGCCTGATGGCACGCTGCTCGGCGGCGCTCAACGCGGTCGGCGATTTCGCGCACCAGGCATGGCGGGTGCCGGTCCGCCAGCTGCCGAACTCGCCGGCCGGCACGTGGTCTCCAAACAACACCGCCCAACCATTGCGCGTGCCACGACGGTCGCCTTCCACATGGAAGCGCACCAGCGTGCCATCGGCGTTGAGCGCGTCGCGGCCGCGCGCGTCCGGCACGATGCCGTGCGCGTGCATGGCCTGCAGGAACGCGGGAACGATGTCCTGCGTGGGATGCGGTGTGTGCATTCGACAAGGCCCCTGGGAACGTGAATCGGTCCACGGCGGCCGATGGCGGCCAACGTGCTGTGCAGTGTCCGGCGTGCGCAGGTCACGCAGCGGCCGACCGACGCAGTGTGGTCAGGATGTGATGGAAGTGGTGATACGGTCATGGTGTCGGAACGGGGCTTCATTTGCAACACCTTCCAGCACCTTGCATCCCTGACCGCGATGGCGCCACCCAGTACGCGTTGGATCTGCGATGGCGTTCGCAGATCACTGTGATCGTGCCGATGCGTCGCAGTTGGCGAGAACCGGTTTTCGGATGATGCGATCGCCGTCAACGACGGCCCATCGTTTCTCTCCATCGCGCCTTCGGGCGCCCGTGCACAAGGAGCCTGCATGCTTGAAATCCACTGCAACCACGAACGCCGATCCGCCGCGGAATCCGCGTCGTTGACCGTCGTTGCGACGTTCTCAATCGGTGCGACCACCCCTCGATAAAATACAACCCGCATGACGGACACCATCGACGAAGCGCAGGAAATGGAAGCGCGCCACCTGCAACGCGCCCTGGCCCAGCACGCAACGCGGGCCAGCAACGTTGCCCCTCTCACTCCCATGGGGGAATGCCACAACCCGGACTGTAGCGAGGACTTCGACAACGATCCGGCAAGACTGTTCTGCGGGCCTGCCTGTGCCGAGCGTTTCGAAGCCATCCATCAACACCGCAACGCATAGGAACAGGGGACATGTCTCTGAACAGCAACGACGCTGGCTTCACCGAACGCATCGCCGGTTTATCGGCCGAGCTCGCCGTGCTGGTGAGCCTGGTGGAGAACCACATCCATCTGCAGCTGGCTGATCTGGCCGACTCGGGTGATGTGGATGCACAGGAGCGATTTGCGGTAGCCGATCCGGAGCGCTGGTTGGAGAACGCCCGCAACAGCCTGCAGGCGGGTTTCATGTTCCTGGAGCGCGCGGTGCAGCAACCGGCGCGGTTCTAGTCATCCGGTGCGGGGGCGGAAGGGGCCGGCCAGGCTGCCTTCCGTCCCCCTCGGGCAGTGGACGATCCCCTGCGCTGGAGGCTGCGTCATAACGTCGCACTGGCCGCCGGGCAACCCTGAACGTGGTCCAAGGTTGACCGCAGGCCCGTAGAATGGCCGGGTGCGTCGTTCTGTCCTCCACCGCCGGTTCCAGGCCCTGGCATGGCTAGCCATGCTGCTGGTGCTGCTTGCCCCGCTGGTGAGCCGCTGGCTGGCGCATGGTCACGTTGCAGCGGCTGTGCCGGTAGCGGCGATGGACCATTCCCAGCATGCGCAGCATGCGATGGAGGGCCATCACGACCACCACGCGATGGCGATGCAGCAGGGCGAGGTCTCAAAGAAGCCGCCCGCCGATCCACACGCCGCGCATGAGATGGGCGTGGACTGCGACTACTGCCTGATCGCCGCGCGGCTGATCACCCTGCTGGTGGCGGCATTGCTGCTGTTGGCACCGATGGTATCGATATGCCGTGCGCTGCGTGGTGCAGTGCAGGCGTTGCCGCAGCGGGTCAGCGGCACATTGGGAGCGCGCGGGCCACCGGTCTTCATGGCTGTCTGAGCCCTGCGCGCACGCCTTTGGATTGATTTTCCCAAGCTGCCAGGCCTGGCCTGGCGCGACTGCGTGCGCGTTCGCCGAACTCCCTGAGCTGCCCTGCCACTGCAGGGTGGCCTTGCATGCCGTGAACAGATGAAAACGAACCCCAACTCCGCGCGCCTGCGCCGGGCGACGCTGCCTGCCATGTGCGCGTTGCTCCTGCACACCGCCTCTGTACTTGCCGCCGATGCGGCACCACCGACCACGCTGGATACCGTGCGCGTGGTCGATACCCGCAGCGGCGAGCTGTCTTCCACCTCCAGCGCAGGCTCTGCGTTGGGCCTGAGCGTGCTGCAGACACCGGCCAGCCTGACGGTGATTTCGCGCGAGCAGCTGGAACAGCGCGGCGACACCAACCTCAATGATGCGATCAGCCGCGCCGGTGCGATCAGTGCGATGCCGCACCCGGGCAACGGCCTGAGTGCGCTGTCCAGCCGTGGCTTCACCGATGGCGCTTCCGTGATGCGCCTGTATGACGGGCTGCGCCAGTATGGCGGCGTGGGCATCACCTTTCCGTTCGATACCTGGTCCATCGAGCGCATCGAAGTGCTGCGCGGTCCGGCTTCGGTGATCCATGGCGACGGTGCGATCGGCGGCGTGATCAGCATCGTGCCGAAGAAGCCCACGCGTGGGGCAATCGAGAACGAGATCAGCGCAACCGTGGGCAGCGAGGACACCGCACGCCTGGGCTTCGGCAGTGGTGGCGCGCTGACGCCCGAGCTGGCCTACCGGCTGGATGTGAGCGGCAACTACAGCGGTGGCTGGGTTGATCGCGGGCGCAGTAGTGATGCCACCTTCTCCGGCGCACTGCTGTGGCAACCGCGTGCGGATCTGCAGCTGTCGCTCACCCATGCGGAAGGCTATCAGCAACCGATGCGCTACTTCGGCACGCCACTGGTGGATGGCCGCCAGCTGGAGGCGCTGCGCCACCGCAACTACAACGTGGAAGACAGCGACATCCGCTACCGCGACCGCTGGACCCAGCTCGATGCGCTGTGGACGCCGAACGCAAGCGTCGAATGGCGCACGCGCCTCTACCAGATCGACAGCCAGCGCGATTGGCGCAATGCCGAAGCCTACGTCTACAACCGCGCTACCGGCTTGATCGATCGCTCAGGCAATACCGAGATCACCCACGACCAGGACCAGACCGGGTTGACCTCGACGCTGAGGGTACAGGGGAACATTGCGGGCCTGGCCAACAGCTTCGCCGTGGGCCTCGATGCCAACCGCGCGCACTTCAAGCACACCAACAACACCTATGCCGGCAGCTCGGGCCCGGTCGATCCGTTCGATCCGGTGCCGGGCCAGTTCACCAGCGACGCGCCGAACCTGCCGCGCTACCGTAATCGTGCCGAGCAGTACGCGCTGTTCGTGGAAGACCGCTTGGCGCTGAGCGAGCGCTGGTCGATGCTGGGTGGGCTGCGCCACGACCGCGCGCGCATTGATCGTACCGATCTGATCAGCGGCCAGAACGCGTTCTCGAAGACCTACCGCAGCACCGGCTGGCGTGCAGGCACGGTGTTCGCGTTGCGGCCGACGCTGAGCCTGTATGCGCAGTACTCGCAGGCGGCGGACCCGGTCAGTGGCCTGTTGATGATCAGCCCGGCCAACGGTGCCTTCGACCTGGCCAAGGGCCGGCAGATCGAGGTGGGCCTGAAGCAGGCCTTCGATGGCGGCGAGTGGACGCTGGCGGCGTACCGCATCCGCAAGACCGGGCTGCTCAGCCGCGATCCGCTGGTGCCGGATCGCCGCGTGCAGGTGGGCGCACAGACCTCGCGTGGCATTGAGGCGTCCTTGAACTGGAACTTCGCGCCGCGCTGGTCGCTCGATGCCAATGCCACGGTGCTGAAGGCCGAGTTCGAGGACTTCCTGGAAACCACCGGTTCGCCGGCGGTGCTGGTGTCGCGTGATGGCAACGTGCCACCGAACGTGGCCGAGCGCCTGGCCAATGTGTGGCTGAGCTGGCAGTTTGCACCGGACTGGAGTGCGGCGGGCGGCGTGCGTTACGTCGGCAAGCGCTACGCCGACAACGCCAACACCTTGGAGCTGCCCGGCTACAGCACCACCGACCTGGCACTGACCTGGCAGGCGGCACAGCGCACGCGGCTGTCGGCGCGGCTGTTCAACGTGTTCGACAAGGCGTACTACGCCACCGCGTACTACACCAGCACGCAGTGGCTGCTGGGTGCGGACCGGCGCGTCGAATTCACCGTTGATCATCGCTTCTGAGGAGGCTGGCGATGACGTTGCGATCCACCGCCAAGCGCTGGACCTATCTGGTGCACCGCTGGCTGGGCATCGGCGGATGCCTGCTGATGTTGCTGTGGTTTGTCAGCGGCATGGTGATGCTGTTCATTGGTTACCCGAAGCTGACACCCGGTGAGCGGCTGGCGGCGTTGCCGGTGCTGGGGGATGCTCGCGATCTGCAGGGGCTGTCGGTACTGCCTGCCGTGGTGCAGGCCGAGCCGGAGGTTGTGGCGCTGACGACGCTGCGTGGCGAGCCTGCGTACGTGGTGCGCAATGGCAGCAACGTGGGCGCCTGGTCTGCCGTGACCGGCCAGGCGCTGCTGCCGGTGTCGGCACAGCGAGCCGAAGCATCCGCCGCACAGTTCGCGGGCGGCCAAGCCTTCGTCGGCGCGACACGCGTGGATGAAGACCGCTGGACGCATTCGCGTGCGCTGGATGCGCATCGGCCGCTGTACCGGGTTGAAGTGGGCGGCGCGCAGCCAGGGGATGTGTATGTGTCCTCACACACCGGCGAAGTGGTGCAGGACGCACCGCATGTGCAGCAGCGCTGGAACTATGCGGGCGCCTGGCTGCACTGGTTGTACTTCCTGCGCATGCAGTCGGTGGACCCGGTGTGGACGTGGGTGGTGATCGTGCTGTCCGCGCTGTGCTCGGTGGCAGCGATCAGCGGCATCGTGGTGGGTGTGTGGCGCTGGCGCTTCCGCGGGCACTACCGCACTGGCGCGAAGACGCCGTACGTCGAGCCCTGGATGCGCTGGCACCATCTGATCGGGCTGGTGGCTGCGGCCTTCATATTCACCTGGATCTTCAGCGGGCTGATGTCGATGAATCCGTTGGGAGTTTTCAGCAGCACGCGTGAAGCGATCGACAGCGGACGCTATCGTGGCGGTACGGTGGCGGTGGATGGCGCGTTGGGTGAACCGGCGGCGCTGCTGGCGGCCGTCGACGACGCGCGCTTCAAGCCGGTGGAGATCCAGTGGCGACGCATCGGTGGTGAGTTGTTCGCGGTGTTGCTGGACGGGCAGGGCGAGACCCGCATTGTGTCCGGCAGTGATGGTCATCTGCAGGTTGCGCGGTTGCTGCCGGCCGCATGGCTGCAGCAGAAGGTGCGGGCGTTGTCCGATGCGCCCGTGCAGGGGTACTGGGTCCAGCATGCAGCGGATGCGTACTTCTACCCGCGTGCACCGGAAGCCATGAACGGCGCAGCGGTACGCCGCTTCCCGGTGGCGATCGCTGATTTTGACGATGCCGAGGCGACGCGGGTCTACCTCGATCTGGCCACTGGCGACCCGTTGCTGACGATGGGGCGTCGCGAGCGCGTGGGTCGCTGGCTGTTCCACTTCCTGCACAGCTGGGACCTGCCGGCGATGCTGCGTCAGGTCACCGCCCGGCTGGCGGTGTTGCTGCTGCTGAGCCTGGCTGGCGCTGCGTTGTGTGCAACGGCCACGGTGATCGGCTACCGCCGGTTGCGGATGAAGCTGCGGCGCAGGCGGCGCTGATGCCTTGGACTAAACCCGCAGCCAACGTGTGGACACGGCCACCAGCAACAAGGCCGTGGCCACACCGATGAACGCAGCAATCAGACCGAAATGATTGGCGGCAAAGCCGATCAACGCCGGTCCGGCAAGGATGCCGGCAAAGCCCAGCGTGGAAACGGCGGTGATGGCCAGCGCGCCGGGCATGCGGGTCTGGTGGCCGGCCAGCGAGAACAGCGCGGGCGCGATGTTGGCGCAACCGAGGCCGACCAGCACATAGCCCGCCAATGATGCCTGCCACGGCGTGACCAGGGTCAGCACCAGCACGCCGGCAGCGGCGAGCAGCGCGCCGAACACGATCGCGCGCTGGCGGCCCACGCGTGCCACCAGTGCATCGCCGAACAGGCGCGCGACCGTCATGGTCAGGGTGAAGGTCACATAGCCGACGCCGGCGAGGCTGGCATCGACGCGACGTACGTCGCTGAGGAACACCGCGCTCCAGTCGAGCATCGCACCTTCGCCGAGGAAGGCGACGAACGCCAGCACGCCGATGAACAGCACGATGCCATGCGGCAGGGCCAGCATCGGTGTGTCGTGCGGCATGCGTTCGCTGTGCCAGTAGGTCGCCGACAACAGCGTCACCAGCAGCATGGTGCCGACACCGATCAGCACCGATGCCAAGGGCGGCAACTGTGCGGACAGCAGCACGGTCATGGTGGCCGCGCCGAGGAAGCCGCCAATGCTGAAGAAAGCATGGAAGCCAGACATCATCACCCGCCGTGCTTCGCGCTCGACGATGACGGCCTGCACGTTCATCGTGCAGTCCATCGCGCCCACGGCCGCACCGAACACGAACAGCACCACGCCCAGCGTCCAGGCCGAACCCGCCAGGGCCAGGCCGGGCACGGTCAGGCAGATCAGCAGGCTGCTGGCCACCATCACCCGGCGGCAACCGAGGCGTGCGGCCAGCACGCCGGACAAGGGCATCGCCAGCAGCGAGCCGGCACCGAGGCAGAGCAGCACCAGCCCCAGCGTGGCGTCATTGATCCCGGTGCGCGCTTTGGCGAATGGCACCAGGGTGGCCCACAACGCGGTGGCGAAGCCGGGAATGAAGAACGCAGCGCGGGTCGCGTGCTGTTCGGCACGCGCGCGGTTGGCAAGGGACATGAGCAGTACGGTCAGGGAGGCGTGGGGTGCACCGCGATACCGGCGGCGTGGAAGCGAGCCGCCAAGGCGGGCGGTGCGGTGGTGGTCAGCACCAGGTCGTCGATCTCGTCCAGGCTGGCGATCTGCCAGTTGCCGCGGGCACCGAGCTTTTCAGTGGTGGCGGCGACGATGACGCGGCTGCTGCAGGCCACCATCGCACGCTTCAGCGTGGCTTCTTCCGAATCCATTGCCCACACACCGGTGTCGCCGTCCACCGCGCAGGGGCCGGGCAGGTACACGTCGGCACGCAGGCGCTGCACCTGGGCCAACGCCTCGGCACCGACCGCACCGCCACCGCTGGCCAGGCGCCCGCCGATCAGCTGCACTGAAGTGCCTTCGAGCATGCTGGCGGCGGTGGCGATCTGCGGGGCATTGGTGATCACCGTCAGCCCGAGAGCGGCCGGCAGCTGCTGGGCGATCGCCAGATTGGTCGAACCGGCATCGAGCAGTACCACCTGGCCGGGTTGCAGCAGCGCGCAGACGCGGGCGGCCAGCTCGGCCTTGTCGCCGCGGTCGCGGGTCAGGCGCTCGCGCAGCGGCCGTTCCTTGGGCGGCGGCAGCACGGCGCCGCCGTAGACGCGCTGGCACAGGCCCTGGGCGGCGAGCTCGCGCAGGTCGCGGCGGATCGAATCTTCGGAGACGGCATAACGGCGCGCCAGTTCGGCGGCGACCACGCGGCCCTGCTGGCGCAGCTCCTCGAGGATCTGCCGGGTGCGCTGGGCGGGTAGGGGGCTGGGGTCGGCGCTCATGCCGCAAGTCTGCACGTTCGTGCATAATCATGCAACAACATGCATTGGTCGGGAGGGCACAGGGCGGCTGGACTGCCGGTGAACCCGCCCGCCCCGGGGTCTATGGATCGGCCTCGCGGCCCGGCATCATGGCGGGGCACTTGGCATGGAATCCCTGATGTCTCCCACCGTTCACCGCAAGCTGCGCATCGGCGCGGACCAGTACACCGGCCAGAAAGTGGTCGACCAGCAGTTCCACGAGTGCGATTTCTCCGGTGCGGACCTGACCGGCACCGAGTTCATCAACTGCAGTTTCTACGATGCCGACAGCCGCGCCGGCTGCCGCTTCAATGGCGCCACGCTGAAGGAAGCCAGTTTCCGCAGCTGCGATATCAGCATGTGCCATTTCAATTTCATCAAAGCGCTGGGCCTGGAGATCAGCGAGTGCCGTGCGCAGGGCGCGGATTTCAGCAACGCCAGCTTCATGAACCAGATCACCACGCGCAGCTGGTTCTGCAGCGCGTTCATCAAGAAGTCGAACCTGCGCTATGCCAATTTCTCGCGGGTAACGCTGGAAAAGTGCGAGCTGTGGGAAAATCGATGGGATGGCGCGAATGTGAGTGGCGCCAGCTTCGCCGGATCGGACCTGTCCGGCGGCCAGTTCGAGGGCATCGACTGGAACAGCGCCAACTTCACCGACTGCGACCTGACCAACTCGGAGCTGGGTGAGCTGGACCTGCGCAGCACCAACCTGCGTGGTGCCACGCTGGACGTGCAGCAGGTGGCGCTGTTGATGCAGCGCATCGGCATCACCGTGGTGCCGTAGGCATCACCCGGCGTACGCCACCCAGCCCTTGAAGCTGAAGCCTGCGTAGAACAGCTCCACGCCGTCGAAGCCGGCCTCCTGCAGCAGCGCCACTTCCTGTTCGGGGGCCAGCAGCGGCAGCCGCTCGGCGATGGCCTCGATCGCGCGCTGTGCATCGGCGTGGGCAACGCCCGAGGCTTCGGCGAACGCTGCGTAGCGCTGCAACCAGCGCAGCTTGCCGGCCGGTTCCTGCGGCACGCTATGGTGGGCCACAACCAGCGGCGCGCCGGGCTGCAGGCGCCGGTGCAGCTCGCGCAACGTGTGCAGGCGCTGCCCGGCATCGAGGAAGTGCAGGGTCAGCAGGCAGCTGGCCCCATCGAAGCGCAGATCGGGCGCATCGTCGATGTAGCCTTCCAGCAGTTGCACGCGCGGCATCAGCGGACCCAGTGTCTGCTCGGCCAGGGCCAGCATCGGCGCGGCCGGATCCACGCCCAGCAGCTGCCAGCCCGGCTGCGCCTCGGCAAAAGCCTTCAGCTCCAGCCCGCCTCCGGCGCCCAGCACCAGCACACGGCCCTGCGCGGGAACGCGTTCGGCCAGCAGCAGGCGGCTCATCTGCTGCAACGCGAGGAAACCGGGCACCTGGCGCAGCGGCGCTTCGGCATAGCGGGCCACCGCCTGCGGATCGGAGAACGTGGACATGCGCGGATTCCTGCGGCGGGGGACATACCACTGTAGCGCGGCGCGCAAGAGGCATTGCGCGCCGCTGCCACACGGGCAGGACAGGGCTCAGGCCGCTGCTGCCTCAAGCACGTCTTCCAGCCGCACCTCGCCGAGGAAGCCACCGCTGCTGGTTGCCGGCTGCTGCGCTTCGATGGCGTGGGCGAACTGCACGCCGGCGTCGTCCTGCAGGCGCTCGAACAGCTGCTGCACCCTGGGGAACTCGCGACGATCGACCACCTGGTGATAGTCGTTCCAGCGCGCGATGCCGGCGAAGTAGGCATCGGCAAAGCTGCGCTGTTCGCCCAGCAGCCACGGGCCCGTGCCGATCATCTGCTCCAGCGCCTGGTGGGCGTGGCGCACCTTGGTGGTGCCATAGGCACGCAGCGCCTCGCCTTCATCGCCTTGCGCATGCTCCAGTGCGTGCCAGAGCGGCGCGTAGGCACCGAAGAAACTGGTGTTGAGATAGGCCAGCCGGTGGTTGAGGCGATCGAAGCCGGGCGTGCCCTGTGCGAAGCCCAGCCCCTGCGCGATGCCCTTCGCGGCCAGATGGTTGAGGATGGCCAGGCTCTCGCTGAGCAGCTCGCCCTGCGCGGTGCGCAGGGTCGGGGTTTCACCCAGCGGATTGAGGCGGCGGTAGTCTTCGCTCTGCACCTGGCCGGGCATGTCGATGCGGCACAGGTGATACGGCTGGCGCAGCCATTCCAGGGCGACGATGGAGCCGAACGAGCAGCCCGAGGGCACGCCGTAGAAGAGGATCGGGGTCATGGCAGGTTTCCGGTTCAAGCCGCGATGCGGCGGGTGAGGAAAGCGTGCCTGCGTGGACATTGCCCCGGAAGCCGCTTGAATGGCATCCTGAAGTCCACATCTGTGGACGTTGCGCATGCTCAACCTCAACGATCTGGCCCTGTTCGTGACCGCGGTGGAGCAGCGCGGGTTCGCTGCAGGCGGGCGCCATCTGGGCCTGCCGCGCTCGACCCTGAGCAAGCGCGTGGCGCTGCTGGAAGAACAGCTCCAGGTGCGGCTGCTGCAGCGCAGTTCGCGCCGCTTCGCATTGACCGAGGTCGGTCAGGAGTTCTTCGAGCGCGCACGCGCAGCGTTGTCCGAGGTCGAGGCCGCCGAGGCCATTGTCCGCGACCGCCAGGCCGAACCCAGCGGGACCGTGCGAATCAGTGCTTCGATTCCGGTGGTGCAGGGCGAGCTCGCCGCGTGCCTGCCTGTACTGGCCCGCCGCTATCCACGGCTGCGCATCGAAGTTGAAGTGAGTGATCGTTTCATCGACCTGGCGCAGGAAGGCATCGACATCGCCCTGCGCAGCCACTTCGGTCCGCTGCCGGATTCCGGGTTGGTGCAGCGCATGCTCGGTAGCGAACGCATCGTGCTGGTGGCGTCCCCTGGTTATCTGGCAGCCGCGCCGGCAGTGGACACGCCCGAACAGCTACGCGCGCATGCCGGCCTGCTGACCGCGCGCCATGCAACGCGCTGGACGCTGCACGGCGCCGACGCCCGCACCGTGCAGGTGGAGCCGCAGGTGGCGCTGGTCGGCAATGAATCGCAGCTGCTGATCGCGGCGGCAGAAGCGGGTCTTGGCATCACCGTACTGCCACACAGCCTGTGTGCTGCGGCCATCGCCGCCGGCCGCCTGCAGCAGGTGCTGCCGGCGTGGCATGCCGGCGAAGTCACCACCAGCGTGTTGCTGCCGCATCGTCGCGGCCAGTTGCCGGGCGTCCGCGTGGTGGTGGATGCGCTGGTCGCGCATTACCAGCTCAACGCAGCGCGCGCGCCAGTACCTGCCAGATCCTCGGGTCCTGGCACTGCGAAACGTTGAAACGGACATAGTCGGCCGCGCGCTGCGACTGGCTGAACGCGTTGCCCGGCGCCAGCACGATGCCCTCGCGCAGGCATTGCCGCGCCAGTGCGGCGGCGTCGCGGCCATCGGGCAGCTGGCACCACAGGAACAGGCCGGCTTCCGGCTGCAGCCACGGCATGATGCCCAGCGTCTGCAGTTTCCGCAGTGTGTGCCGGCGTGCATCGGCCAGGCGCGAACGTATCGACTGCATGTGGCGGCGGTAACCGCTGTCGGTCAGCGCGATGTGCATCAACTGCGCGGCCAGATGACCACCGCCGAAGCTGGTCGCCAGCTTCAGGTCGGTCAATGCCTCTATCCAGTCGTGGCGCGCGGCGATGTAGCCGCAGCGCGACGCTGCCGACAGCGTCTTGGAGAAACTGCCGACGTGGATCACCCGTGACAGTCCATCGAGCGCGGCCAGCCGCGGTGCCGGCTGCAGTTCGAAGTCGGCGAAGATGTCATCCTCGATGATGATCAGTTCGCTGCGTTCGGCCAGGCCCAGCAGGCGGTGTGCGGTGCTCGCGGAAAGCACCGCGCCGGTCGGGTTGTGCAATCCGGAATTGGTGATGTACAGCCGCGGCGAATGTGCCTGCAGGGCCTGCGCGAACGCCTCCAGGTCCGGGCCGCTGTGCGTGTACGGCACGCCGATGGCCTGCACCTGGTGCGCCTTCAGCAGCGCGTGGTAATTGAAGTAGCTCGGGTCATCGACCAGCACGCAGTCGCCGGGCTTGAGCAGGAAACGGCAGAGCAGATCGACCGCGTGGGTACCGGATTCGGTCAGCAGGATCTGCTCCACCGGTGCATCGATGCCAAGCGTGGCGCTGCGCCTTTGTAGCAGCTGGCGCAACGCGGGCAGCCCGAGCGGGGCGGCGTAGTCCACCAGTTGCATGGCATCGGCGCGCGCCAGCCGGCGCAGGCCGCGGCGCACGCCATCGTGATACAGCCAGTCACTGGGCATCCAGCCGCACCCTGGCTTGAGGTCGCCCGCGGGCGTTTCCAGCGATTGCCGTGATACCCACAGCGGATCCACCGCGCGATCCAGCCGCGGCTCCAGTTCGGCCAGCGCCAGCGGTGCGGCCGGGCCACTGACGTAGAAGCCCGAGCCTGCGCGCGCACTGATCAGGCCTTCGGCCGCCAGGCGCTCGTAGGCCTCGACCACGGTGGAGACTGAAACTCCCATCGTCGCAGCCTGCGCACGTACCGAAGGCAGGCGTGAGCCGGGACCATCCACCCGTGCACTGATGCGGGTGCGGACGGTCTGGATGACCGATTCGATGCGGGTAAGCGGGCGCGGCATGGTGGAACCGTAGTGGAAGTGTGGGTAGTACAGTTACTTGCGACTGTACTGGATTGTAGCTGGGGTCTTCCCGCGCCGGATGCTTCCATGCAGGTCCAGCCGGGCATCGTCCGGCACCTTCAGGAGTACAGGCGTGGAACGGTCGGCGAGTGGTTGGATCAATGGCTTCATCGGTGTGGTGATCTTCGCCGGCTCCCTGCCGGCCACCCGCTTGGCGGTGCTGCAGCTGGACGCCGGATTCGTCACCGCTGCACGCGCGACCATTGCCGCCGTGCTCGGCCTCGGCCTGCTCCTTCTGCTGCGCCAGCCGTGGCCGCGGCGCAGTGACCTGCCAGGCCTGGCAGTGGTCAGCCTCGGAGTGGTAGTCGGCTTTCCGTTGTTGACCGCACTCGCGCTGCGCCACGCATCGTCGGCGCACACCATCGTGTTTCTCGGCCTGTTGCCGTTGAGCACTGCGGTGTTCGGCGTGCTGCGCGGTGGCGATCGGCCGCGCCCGGCGTTCTGGCTGTTTTCGTTGCTGGGCAGTGCCTGCGTGGTCGGCTATGCGGTGCGCAACGGCATCGATGCATCGTTGCAGGCCGACCTGCTGATGCTGGCGGCGATCGTGGTGTGTGGGCTGGGCTATGCCGAAGGTGGCCGGCTGGCCCGTCATCTCGGCGGCTGGCAGGTGATCAGCTGGGCGTTGCTGCTGGCCTTGCCGGTGATGCTGCCGCTGACGGTGCTGATGCGCCCGTCCTCGTTCACTGCGGTCGGTGCCTCGGCGTGGTGGGCGCTGGGCTATGTGGCAGTGTTCAGCATGCTGATCGGCTTCCTGTTCTGGTACCGCGGGCTGGCGCAGGGCGGCATCGCCGCCGTCGGCCAGTTGCAGTTGCTGCAACCGTTCTTCGGCCTTGCCCTGGCCGCGCTGCTGCTGCACGAATCGGTCAGCCTCAGCATGGTGCTGGTGACCGTGGTCGCGGTGATCTGCGTCGCCGGCGCGCGCCGCTTCAGCCGCTGAACGAAAAAAGGGGACGGAGGGGATTAAGTCGTTTCAGGCACGGTAGGGCGAGTTACGACTTAATCCCCTCCGTCCCCTTTTCCGGTGATAGCGAGAGCGTATCGTGGCCGATGGTCAACGGTATTGGCGGGGGCGGTGAGCTTGGCTGAAGCTGTGCGCATGAAGCCGATTTCGCATATTTCCTTCAAGGGCCGGGTGGGCCTGGTGACCGGTGCCGCGGGTGGGTTGGGCCTGGCCTACAGCCGCCTGCTGGCCGAGCGCGGTGCGCAGGTGGTGATGCATGACGTCGGTGCCGGTACCGATGGCCGCGGCGCCGATCCACAGCGCATCCTGCGCAGCGTCGAAGCGCTGCAGCGGCAGGGTTTGCCAGTGCAGGCCGCAAATGGTCCCATCGATCATCGCAGCGGTTGCCATGCGCTGGTGCAGGAACTGCTGCAGGCGCACGGCCGCATCGACTTCCTGATCCACAACGCGGGCTGGGTCGAGTACCAGCCACTGGAAGCGATCGAGGACGATGCGTTGGAGCAGATGCTGTGCCTGGCGGCGAAGACGCCGCTGTGGCTGGCGCAGGCGGCGTGGCCGGCGATGCGCGCGGCGGGCGGTGGGCGCATCGTCATCACCACGTCTGATCGCGCGCTGTATCCGCAGTACGCACAGCGCGGGCTGTCCGCTTACGCGATGGGCAAGCTGGCCGCGCTTGGCCTGGTCAATGTGCTGGCGCTGGAGGGCGCCGAGCATGGCATCGTGGTCAATGCGGTTTCGCCGGTGGCAAAGACGCGCATGTGGGGCATCGAGGGTGAGCCCGATGAGCTGCATCCGGAAGCTGTTGCGCAAGGTGTGGCCTATCTGGCATCCACGCGCTGCCAGGACGGCGGCTGGGTGCTGCGCGCAAGCAATGGCCAGTTCCACGCACTGCGCCTGCAGGAGGCCGAGCATGTGGCGTACCCAAGGGATCTGTGCGCGGTCAGTGCCGACAGCATCGAGTCGGTGGCGCTGCAGTGGCCGGCCATCGCCCGCGCCAGCGTCGACGTGCGTGGCTGAGGGCGTACCCTAGGCGGATTCCCACTGCCTGCTTCGAGATGATCGACCTGCGCCTGCTTCGCCAGTATGTCGCCGTGGCCGAAGAACTGCATTTCCACCGCGCCGCCGCCCGCCTGCACATGTCACAGCCGCCGCTGACGGCGGCGATACGACGGCTGGAAGACGAGCTCGGAAGTGAACTGATCGTGCGCGGAAACCGCACGCTGGGCCTGACCGTGGCCGGGCAGACCTTGCTGGTGGAGGCGCGGGCAACGCTGCAGCAGGCCGAGCAGGCATTGCAGCGCACGCGCGAAGCTGCTGCCGGACAGTCCGGCAGCCTGCGCGTAGGCTATGTCGGCAGTGCGCTGTATGGCCGACTGCCAGGTTTGATCCGCCGCTTTCGCCAGATTTACCCGCACGTTCAGCTGCATCTGCAGGAAGCCACATCACGCCAGCAGCAGTTGTGGCTGCGTGAGCAGCGCATCGACGTCGGCGTGCTGATTCCACCGATCCCCGCCGCCGAGCTGGTGCTGCACGACTTCGACCACGACCGCCTGGCGATTGCGCTGCCGCGCGCTCATGCGCTGGCCGACGCGCCGGAGGTCAGTGTGGCGATGCTGGCCGACGAATCGTTCGTTTCATGGCCGGCGGGCGAGGGCATCGGCTTCCATGCACAGGTGCTGGGCCTGTGCACCGCGGCGGGGTTCACCCCGCGCGTGGTGCAGGAAGCGCAGGGCATGCACGCGGTGTTGTCGCTGGTGGCGGTGGACGCCGGCGTGGCGATCGTCCCGGCCAGCATGGCCAGCTTCCGCCCGCAGGAGATCGTCTATCGCGTGCTGGAGGACGAAGCAGCGCGTTTCGACCTGCCGTTCTGCATGCAGCCGGAACAGCCGTCGCCGGTGCTGCGCAATTTCCTGCAGACGGCGGGCACCAACTGATTCTGTGGACCCGCTACGCCTTGTCGCCCTGGAACAGATGCGCAACGGCGTAGTCGATGAACACCCGCAGGCGTGCACTGGGATGGCGCCCACCGGGCCATAGCAGCGAGAACTGCCCCTGGTGCGTGGGCAGCGCAGGCAGTACCCGTTGCAGGCGGCCATCGGCCAGCGCGTCGGCTGCGAGGAAGTCAGGCATCCAGGCCAGGCCCATGCAACCGATCGCAGCGGCAAGCACGGCCTCCATGTTGTTGCAGGTCATCGCCGTGGGAAGGCGTGCCCCCGCATCGCCTTCGATGCCCGGCAGCTGCCACGGATGCAGCTTTCCGGTGGTGGGGTAACGGAAACGCAGCGCGGTATGCATGCGCAGCTCGCTCACATCACCGGGCGTGCCATGCGCCTGCAGGTAGCCCGGCGCCGCACAGAGGATGAAACGAAAGCCGCCCAGTCGCCGTGCGGTCAGGCTGGAATCGGCCAGTTCACCACTGCGTATCACCGCGTCCAGGCCTTCGCTGACCACATCGACGATACGGTCGTTGAAGTCCAGTTCCAGCTGCACCTGCGGATAGCGTTGCTGGAAGCCGGGCAGCACCGGCAGCAGGAAGCGGTACCCGATGGTGGGCAGGCCGATGCGCAGCAGCCCGCTGGGGGCATGCTGTCGCTGCGCCAGGTCCGCCTGTGCTTCGGAAAGCTCGTCCAGTGCACGCCGACAGCGCTGCAGCAGCAGTTCGCCTTCGTCGGTGAGATGCACGCGGCGGGTGGTGCGTTGGAACAGCCGGGTGCCGAGCTCCTGTTCAAGGCGGGCGATGCGCTTGCCGACCGCCGACGCGGACAGGCCAAGTGCACGCGCAGCACCCACGATGCTGCCGGCCTCCGCGGTGCGGACGAAGGCGAGCAGGGCAGAAATGGAGTCCATGCGGGGCATGATTACGGAACATTGAGACGCAATCAATGTCCATCGAGCCTGTTTTTCAGGAATAGCGGCCTGTCCATCATCAATGCCCCTGATGGATGGAGGCCCGCATGGCCCCGGTTTCGATGCTCCCTGTACCTGTCCAGACGCAGCAGCGCTGGACCCTGCTTGCCGTCTGCCTGGCCGCACTGGCGTTGCCGTTGTCCTTCTCGGCCGGTGCCGTCGCGGTGCCCGCGCTGGCCCGTTCCGTGGCGTCGTCGCCGAGCGTGCTGGCCTGGGTGACCAACGCCTTCATGCTCACCTTCGGCAGCCTGCTGCTCGCTGCCGGTGGCCTGGCCGACCGCTATGGCCGGCGGCGGTTGTTCCTGCTGGGCACAGCAGGCTTCACCGTCGCCACGATCGTCGTCTGCCTCGCGCCCACGCTGCTGTGGCTGGATCTGGCGCGTGGGTTGCAGGGCGTTGCCGCCGCAGCGGCGTTGGCGTCCGGCACGGCTGCGCTCGCGCATGCCTGGCAGGGGCCGATGCGTGGCCGTGTGTTCGCCCTGCTGGGCGCCACATTCGGTGCGGGGTTGGCGCTGGGGCCGCTGCTTGCGGGTCTGCTGCTGCAGGCATTGGGATGGCGCAGTGTGTTCGCCGTCGGCGGCGTGCTGACATTCGCCGCCTTCGTACTGGGCGCGCGTGTGTTGCCCGAGAGCCACGGTGAACGCGGGCGGCTGGATGTCGGCGGCATGCTGGGCTTCAGCCTGATGCTGGCAGCGTTGACCCTGGCCCTGCTGTGGCTGGGCGAGTTCGGCCTGCATACCGTGCGCGTGCAACTGGCGCTGTTGGCGACGCTGCTGCTGGGCGCAGCGTTCATCTGCATCGAACGACTGCACCGCTCACCCCTGCTGGACCTCTCGTTGTTCTCGCAACCGGCGTTCCTCGGTGTCCAGCTGCTGCCGGTCGCAACCTGCTTCGGCTACGTGGTGCTGCTGGTGGTATTGCCGCTTCAGTTGATGGGCGTGCACGGCCAGAGCGCGACCCTGGTGGGGTTGCAGATGCTGGCCCTGTCCGCGCCGATGCTGGTGCTGCCGATGCTGGCCGCGCGCTGGGCGGAGCGCGTGGGAAGTGCGCGGCTGTGCACGCTGGGACTGCTGGTCTGTGCCTCTGGCCTGTACCTGCTGTCGCGCCATGCATCGCAGCCGTCGCCTTCGCAGTGGGTGCCGTGGCTGATGCTGGTCGGTGCAGGGACGGCCTTGCCATGGGGGCTGATGGATGGGCTGTCAGTGAGCGTGGTGCCGGTACAGCGTGCGGGCATGGCCGCCGGCATCTTCGGGACCGTGCGTGTAGCCGGTGAGGGCATCGCATTGGCCGCAGTCACTGCCTTGCTTGCGCTGCTGATCGGCCATCAGCTGCAGGGCGCGTCGCCGGCATCGCTGGCGCGTGCCGGTGCCTATCTGGCCACGGGGGCGCGGGAACAGGCGCAGGCACTGCTACCGGCGATGAGTCGCATGCAGCTGCAGCATGCCAGTAGTGAGGCGCTGGCAACACTGCTGCGTGTACTGGCGCTGCTGACCGCCGCATGTGCTGCGTTGTTGCACCTGTTGCTGCGGAAACGTAAAGACGCGTTGGTCGGGCGTACTGCGTAGCAGGCTCATCGCCCGCCTTCGCCGTCATCCCGTTGTCGTGTCCCGCTCACGCTGCCTATGCCCACCCGGGCCTAGGCTTGGTCGTCCCCGTCCCCCACGGAGACCTGCCATGTGGCTGCTCGATCATCTCTGGCCTGGCCGTCGACCGCTTCCTCCCCCGGCCGCGGATGCGCCACCGGCACCGCCGCGCCGGCCCTGGCTGAAACGCCCGGCGCGGGCCGGGCGCAGCGGCATGGCGCCCTGGCAGAAGGTGGCCACGCCGCCGCGGCGCACGCGCCACTAGCCGGTGCGGTCTGATGGGTGGTTGACCCCATCGCTGACCGGGATCACCCCCAACGCGAACGGGTCGATGCCCTCCAGGCAGGCCACGTTGTAGCCGTACTGGTCGGGGTTGGAGCGGCGCCGGTGATGGGTGTAGATGCCGCACACGCCACAGAAGTAGTGCTCGGCCACATGGGTGTTGAACTGGTACATCTGCAGGTGGTTCTGCCCGCGCAGCACCTGCAGGCCCTGGCGGGGGACGCTGGCGGCGATGGCGCCCCGGCGCCGGCACATCGAGCAGTCGCAGCGGCGGGGATCGACGATGCCGTCCGGCAGGTCCAGCAGCAGCTCGACGGTGCCGCAGTGGCAGGTTGCGCGGTGCTGGGGTTGGACCGGAACGCCGGCCACGGAAGTGATGCCCATCATTGCTCCTGTGTGATCCGTCTGGCCGCGGGGGCCGCCGCAGACGGTGCGCCGATGTGCCTGAACGGGCCGTAGATGCCACGGTGAACCCGCTTGTGGCTAACTATGCGGCTTCAGGACCGCGACAGGATGCCAGTGAAAGCCGCAGGACGATGGATGACAGGAAGTGCCATGGCGCTGCTGGCGCTGTGGGTGACCGGGCTGCTGGCCTATCAGTTGCCGGGGCCGGGCTGGCTGGCTACCGGCGTCGCCGGGCTGTGGCTGCTGGTAGCGCTGTGGGTGTCGTGGCGGGTCGCGCGGGGCCGTGCCTCGCGCCGCCTGGGCCTGGCGTTCGGGGCATCGCTGGCGCTGGCCGGCCTGTGGTGGCTGCTGCTGACCCCGCGCCAGGACCGCGTGTGGGCCGATGACGTGGCCCAGCGCCTGCACGTGGTGTCTTTCGATGGCCGCCACGTCGTGCTGGACAACGTGCGTGATTTCAGCTGGCGCAGCGAAAACGACTACGACGCCCGCTGGGTGCGCCGCGAGTACGACCTGGACCAGTTGCGCTCGGCCGATCTGGTGCTGTCGTACTGGATGGGCCCGGCCATCGCCCACACCCTGATCTCGTTTGGTTTCGAGGACGGCCGCCACGTGGTGTTCTCGCTGGAGATCCGCAAGGAGCGCGGTGAATCGTTCTCTGCGCTGGGCGGCTTCTTCCGCAAGTTCGAGATGACCCTGGTAGCTTCGGAGGAGACCGACATCATCCGCACCCGCACCAACGCGCGCGGCGAGGATGTCTACCTGTACCGGCTGCATGGCATGAACCGCGCACAGCTGAAGGAACTGTTCGCTGCGTACATCGCGCAGGCCCGCGAACTGGATGCCAAGCCCGGCTTCTACAACACGCTGACCAGCAACTGCACCACCATCGTCTTCGACCTGGCCCGGCACATCGCACCGCGCCTGCCGCTGGATTACCGCCTGCTGCTGTCCGGTTACCTGGCCGAGTACGCGCAGGAGGTCGGCGCGCTCGCTCCAGGTGTGCCGTACGCCGAGCTGCATGACAAGGGCCGCATCACCCAGCGTGCGCTGGACCTGGGCAGCGGCGACCACTTCTCCACCGTAATCCGCCAGGGCGTGCCCGGCACCGAGCAGGACCCGCAGCAATGACCCGATTCCTCCCACGCCGCTGGCAGCGCCTGCTGCCGGTGTTGTTCGCTGCCTTCCTGCTGCTGGGTAGCAGCGGTTGCGCGATGGTTACCGTCAAGCAGGTCAAGTCCAGCGATTCGCTGGTCAACAAGCGTGCCGACGTGCTCAACACGGGCAAGCTCAGCCCGGCCGCGCGCGAGACGCTCAGCGCGGCAGGCCTGGACGAGTCGCAGTGCGAAAAGGACTTCCTGGTCTGCCGCAGCACGCTGCTGATGACCGACGACCTCAATGTCGAGCAGCGGTTGTCGGCGCTGTCCGAACTGTGGGTGAAGGCCGCGCTGGCGATGACGCCGAAGAAGACGGCTGCCGGCGATCCGCCGATGAGCGATGCGGCGTTGGATGCCTGG
Organism: Stenotrophomonas sp. YJH_SMC_6; assembly: GCF_059371335.1. Lineage (NCBI taxonomy): Bacteria > Pseudomonadati > Pseudomonadota > Gammaproteobacteria > Lysobacterales > Lysobacteraceae > Stenotrophomonas > Stenotrophomonas sp. YJH_SMC_6. The sequence goes on from NZ_JCAFUM010000001.1 coordinate 54,470, forward strand.
CTGGAAGCGGCGCGCTATGCCTATGCCTACCTGTTCTACAGCGGCCGCTCACCGTCCGACCGTGCCTTCGAGGACCGCCAGACGCAGGTGCGCGACTATTACAACTACGCGGCCGAGAAGGCGGCAGTGGTGCTGTTCGTGCGCGCACGCGCCGCTGCGCTGGCCGGCGAGGACTACACGAAGCCGCTCACGGTCGGCAGCTGGTCGCTGGCCTCCAACTACCAGCAGCTGAACCTGAAGAGCATTCCCGCGCAGCTGGTGCCGGCCGGCACGGTCAGCTTCGTCGGCCTGCGCAGTACCTATCGCCGCGATGGCTTCGGTGCCGAGCTGGTGATGGTGATGGACCCGCCGAAGCTGGTTGCACCGGTGATCGCACCCGAGGGCCCCAAGGCCGAGACACCGCAGGAGGATGAGGACGACGCACGCCGTGGCCGCCGTCATCGCCATGACGATTCGGTGCCCGAGTTCAGCGAGATGTCTTCGATCAACGTCACCGCACTGCTGCGCTTCGAGGGCAGCAACCTGGACGATGTGATGCGCACGCGCCGGGTCGAGCTGGACGCTTATTCGCCCGAAGCCACCGAGCGCATCACCCTGCATGGCGAGCAGGTGCCGCTGGCCGGCAACTTCACCGCCGCCTATGGCCTGTGGCTGGCGCAGAGCGGTTTCGCCCGGCAATCGCTGCGCACCCTGTTCGGCATGAGCGAGGGCATCGGCGAACCGCACATCTACCTGATGCAGCCGTGGGACCCGAATCGTCGCATCATCTTCATGCTGCACGGCCTGGCCAGCAGCCCGGAAGCCTGGGTGAACCTGGCCAACGAGATCATGGGCGACCCCGAGCTGCGCCAGCAGTTCCAGGTGTGGCAGGTCTACTACCCGACCAATGCGCCGATCGCGTTGAACCGCTACGAGATCGCCAATGCATTCAACGACACGCTGAAGCACTTCGATCCCAACGGCAGCACGCGTGCATCGAAGGACATGGTCTACATCGGCCACAGCATGGGCGGCGTGTTGGCGCGCCTGCTGGTCAGTGACTCGGGCGACGTACTGTGGAATGACCTGCTGGCCAACTACGACCTGAAGGGCGAGCGCCTGAAGCGGGTGCAGAACAAGCTGGGGCCGTTGCTGCATTTCAAGGCGCAGCCGAACGTGGAACGCGCGATCTTCATCGCCGCGCCGCACCAGGGCACCGACATTGCCGGCAACAAGGTCGGGCGCCTGATCGGTCGCCTGGTACGCCTGCCGCTGACCATCCTCGGCAAATTCGAGGATGTGTTCCTGGCACTGGCGCAGGCCGAACAGCAGGTCGATGGCACGGCCAAGCCGAAGATTCCGAACAGCATCGACAACCTCAAGGCCAGCGATCCGTTCGTGAAGGCCGCCGCACAGCTGCCGATCGAAGCGGGCCTGAAGTACCACTCGATCATCGCCCAGCGCAAACCGGAACTGCCGGTGGACAAATCCGATGACGGGCTGGTGCCGTACTGGAGTGCGCACCTGCCGGGTGCATTGTCCGAGAAGGTGATCATCTCCGGCCACAGCGTGCAGGAGACCCCGCAGGCGGTGCTGGAAGTGCGGCGCATCCTGCATCGGGACATCGATGATGTGGGGGCCGGTACGCGGTAATGCCGGCCCCTGGCCGTCATCATCTGGACATTCCAGCGTTCGTGAGGTTGCCGGCCAGCGGCCGGCACTACCGCGATGCGCGGCGGCGCTACACCCGTCGCGCGATCACCGTGGCCAACAGCGCAAGGCCGAAGGTGATGGCCAGGCACAGCAGGTAGCCGGTGTGCGGGGTGCTTTCCACGAACAACGCGAACAATGCGCCGGAGACCGCCAGCGCGGTGGTCACCGACAGGGCCTCGCTCAGCTGCAGTGCCGAGGTGTTGGCACCTTGCTCCCGCGGCGCCGACAACGACAGCCTCAACACCGACAGGCTGGCGTAGATCATGCCCATACCGAAGCCGGTCACGGCCCAGCCGAGCAGCGACACCGGCAGTGGCACTACGTTGAACAGCACGGCCAGCGTGGCGGCGATGCCGACCGTCATCATCATCGTGCCGGCGCGCAGCAGCTGCTGGCGTGACCAGCCACGCTGCTGGTGGCCCTGCAGCCACGAGCCGGCGAACCAGCCCAGCGCACCGAGGCTGAGCACTGCGCCGGCCCAGCTGGGCGAGAGCCCGCGTTCGCGCTGTAGCAGCAGGGGCAGATAGGCCTCGCAGGCGAAGAACGCCGCCGCAGCGATGCCGCGCAGTGCGATCACGCTGGGCAGGCCACGGCGCAGGATCAGGGTTCCGGCCGGCAGCAGCCGATGCACACAGAGCAACAGCGCCAGCATCGCCACACCGATGCAGAGCAGGGCAGGCAGGCCCTGTTGCTGACCGCCGAAGTACAGCAGCAACGCGGCCAGCGAGGCACCACTGGCCCAGCGCACCACGTTGCCACGCCCATCGTCGGCGGTGCTGGCGGGACTGGGCTGCATGCGTGCCAGCGCGGGGCGCAGCAGCAGTGCCGCCGGTATCGCCAGCAGTGGTACCGCCAGGAACACCCAGCGCCAGCCGAGATGCTGCACGATCAGCCCGCTCAACGCCGGGCCGACCATCGAAGGCACCACCCAACCGGCCGAGAACGCGGCGAACACCTTCGGTCGCAGGTGTTCGGGGTAGCTGCGGCCAACCATCACGTACAGCGAGACCGAAATCGCGCCCGCGCCCAGGCCCTGCATCAGGCGCCCGGCCACCAGCATGCCCATGCGCGTCGCAAAGCCGGCCAGCAGCAGGCCCAGCACGAAGCAGCCGAGGCCGTGCCAGAGTGGCCGCGCAGGGCCGTGGCGATCGGCCCAGCGACCGGCCAGGGTCATGCCGATCACACTGGTGGCCAGGGTGCCGCCAAAAGCCAGCGCGTACAGGCGCAGGCCATCGAGTGCTTCGGCCACGGTGGGCATCGCGGCCGCGACGGCCAGTGCTTCGAAGGCGTGCAGCGCGACCAGCGCGACCATGCCGATGGTCGTGGCGCGGTAACGCGCGGACAGGATCGACGTTTCAGCCGGCAGGCCGGTGTCAGTGGGAGAGAGGGTCGGGGTCATACAGGTCAGATACGGGCCGCGCTTGTCAACTGGCGGCGAAGATAGCAGCATGCCACCTCAACTGTAGTTGAGGTCAAGCAATGGCATCCCAGGAACTCAGCGTTGGCGAGGTCTCCCAGCGCAGTGGCGTGGCCGTTTCCGCGCTGCATTTCTACGAGCGCAAGGGGCTGATCAGCAGTCTGCGCACCTCGGGCAACCAACGCCGTTACAGCCGCGACGTGCTGCGCCGGCTGGCGGTGATCCGCGTGGCGCAGCGGGTGGGCATGCCACTGGAAGCGGTCGGCCGCGCCTTCGAGAGCCTGCCTGAAGGCCGCGCGCCGACCAAGGCCGACTGGGCCAAGCTGTCCGCGCGCTGGCGCACCGAGCTGGAAGAGCGCATCCACATGCTGCAGCTGCTGCGCGATGAACTGACCGGCTGCATCGGCTGTGGCTGCCTGTCGCTGCAGCATTGCCGCCTGGCCAACCCCGGCGATGTGCTTGGCGAACGCGGCGACGGCCCGATGCGCTGGGAATGACCCGCGAAAAGGGGACGGAGGGGATTATGTCGTTTGTGCATTGACGACTTGATCCCCTCCGTCCCTTTTTTCTTACCAGACCGTGATCGTCTCGCCGCTCTGGATGCCTTCCACTGCACGCTTGAAGGCCAGCGCCGCGCGCTGCGCGCTCACCGCTTCAAAGCCCGGGAAGTAGGGTCCGTAGGCCGCCATCGATTCGATCAGCACGTTCGGGCTGACCACGTTGATGCGCAGGCCACGCGGCAGCAGTTCCAACGCGGCGGCACGCACGAAGCCTTCCAGCGCGGCATTCACCGAGGTGGCGTTGACGCCATCCCGGATCGGCTGTGCACTGACGATGCCGCTGGTCAGGGTGATCGAGCCGCCGGCGTTGAGATGGTGCTGCGCCGCCAGTGCCAGCCGCACCTGGCCCAGCAGCTTGTCCTGCAGGCCGAGGTTGAACTGCGCCGGCGTCATGTCCTGCAGCGGACCGAAGTGCAGCTTGCCGGCGGTGGAAATCACCGCATCAACCGGGCCGGTACGCGAGAACAGTTCGGCGACGCTGGCGTCGTCGGTCAGGTCCACGCGCAGTTCGCCACTGTTGCGGCCGGCGGCGAGAATCTGATGCTGTTGGCCGAGCTGGCGGGCGACTGCCTGGCCGAGGGTGCCGCTGGCACCAACGAGGAGGATCTTCATGGCCGTTCCTTGCGTGAGGGAGTGAACGCAGTCTGCGCCGTCACAGCGGGGTTAGGTAAGCGGCGTATGCTTTGCAGATTCCTAACTCCGGATTAGCAATGGATACCCTTCGCTGCATGCAGGCTTTCGTCGCGGTAGCCGAGTGCGGCAGCTTTGCAGGGGCCGCTGAACAGCTGCAGGTCTCGGCGGTGATGGTCGGCAAGTACATCCAGCAGCTGGAGGCGCACCTGGGCACCGGGTTGCTGCAACGGAACACCCGCCGCCAGCGCCTGACCGAAGCCGGCAGCGCCTACCTGGCCGGGTGCCGGCAGGTGCTGGAGCAGGTGCAGCAGGCCGAGGCCGACGTGGCTGGACTGCAGGTGCAACCGCGCGGGCTGCTGCGGGTCAGCGCACCCACCACCTGGGGCAGCTGCGTGCTGGCGCCACAACTGGCCGGCCTGCTGCGCGCGCAGCCGCAGCTGAACGTTGAACTGGATCTGAGCAACCGCCGTGTGGATCTGATCGAGGACGGCTTCGACGTGGCGATCCGGGTCGGGCCACTGCCGTCGCAGGAGGTGGTGGCGCGGCCGCTGCCACCGTATGCGATGAGCCTGTGCGCGGCGCCGTCCTATCTGCGCCGGCGTGGCACGCCGCGTACGCCCGCCGATCTGGAAGGGCATGACTGCCTGAGCCATCTGGCCTGGCGCGGTGGCCACGGCTGGCAGCTGGCCAACGGTGAACAGGTGGACTGGGAAGCGCGCCTGACCTGCAATGATGGTGTTGCACTGCGCGAAGCCGCCGTGGCCGGAGCAGGGCTGGTGCTGCAGCCGACCGCACTGCTGGCCGGGGAGATTGCAGCCGGGCGGTTGAAGCCGCTGCTGCGCGACTACCTGCCCGAACCGCGGCCGATGCACCTGATCTACCTGCCCGACCGCAGGCCGCGCCCGCGGTTGCAGTGCTTCGTCGATTTCGTCATGACCACGTTGGCGCAATGAGCATCCACGCCATGCGTGGATGATGGTGGGTGCCGACCATTGGTCGGCACACATCGGGATCAATCATTCGCCGCAGACAGCAGCGCACCGTGTATTCCAGCGGCGACAGGTATCAGTAGATCCACGCCATGCGTGGATGATGGTAGGTGCCGACCGTTGGTCGGCACACATCGGGATCAATCATTCGCCGCAGACAGTTCCTGCCCACGCACCTGCGCAGCGCGCAGTGCCGTATCCACCAGAGCCTCGAAGCCACCGGCCTGGAAGCTCTCGATCGCGGCCTGGGTGGTGCCGTTGGGCGAGGTCACGCGGCGGCGAAGCTCGGCCGGGCTCTCACCGGCTTCATCCAGCATGCGCGAGGCGCCCAGCAGGGTCTGCACCACCAGCGTGCGCGCGGCGTCGGCCGGCAGGCCCTGGGCAATACCCGCCGCTTCCATCGCTTCGGCCAGCAGGAACACATAGGCCGGGCCGCTGCCGGAAACGGCAGTCACTGAATCCATCAGCCCCTCGCTGTCGATCCACACCGTGCGCCCGGCACTGGCCAGCACCTGCTCGGCCCGCGCGTGCTGCTGCGTGTCCACCGACGGTGTGGCGAACAGGCCGGTCACACCTGCGCCGAGCAGGGCAGGGGTGTTCGGCATCGCGCGCACCACTGCCAGGTCGCCCCCCAGCCAACGCTGCAGCTGCGCACTGGTGATGCCGGCGGCAATCGACACCACCAGCGGTCGGCTCGCCTGTGCCAGCGCCTGCAGAGACTGGCAGACCTCGCGCAGCACCTGCGGCTTCACCGCCAGCAGCCAGGTGCCACCCTGCGCGGCGGCATCGCTCGCGTTGTCATGCACCTGCACGCCGAAGTCGGCGGCCAGCGCCTGGCGCAGTTCGGCCACCGGTTCGGCGACGTGGATGTGCGCGGCCGGCACGCCCTGGCGGATCAGGCCGGCGATCAGGCTGCGCGCCATGTTGCCGCCGCCGATGAAGGTGATGGAATCAGCTGCCATGGAAATCTCCTTGAAAAATCAGGCCGGGCGCGGGCGCGCGCCGAACAGGGCGGTGCCGATGCGCACCAGGGTGGCGCCCTCGGCGATGGCTTCGGCGTAGTCGCTGCTCATGCCCATCGACAGCGTGTCGATCTGCGCGTGCTGGGCAGCCAGCGACTGGAAAAGTGTGCGCATGCGCACGAATGCATCCCGACGCCGCTCGGCTTCGGGCCATGGCGCGGGAATCGCCATCAGTCCGCGCAGGCGCAGGGTGGGTTCGGCGGCAATCGCTGCGGCCAGTGCATCCACTTCCTCCGGTGCACAGCCATGCTTGCTGGATTCGTCGTCGATGTTGACCTGGATCAGCACGTTCAGCGGGCCTCGCGCGGCCGGGCGATGGCGTGCCAGCGCGGTCACCAGCTTGGGGCGGTCCACGCTCTGCACCCAGTCGAAATGGCTGGCCACGGCCTCGGCCTTGTTCGACTGCAGGTGGCCGATCAGGTGCCATTCCAGCGCCAGGTGCTGCAGCGCCTGCATCTTGGCCAGTGCTTCCTGCACGTAGTTCTCGCCGAAGGCGTGCTGGCCCTGCGCGGCCAGCGCGGCCACGGCCTCGGCCGGCTGGGTCTTGGACACCGCCAGCAGGCGTGGGTCGGGCCTGCCAGCGGCCTCGGCGGCGGCATGCAGGTTGCTCAGGATCTGGGGCAGGGGAGTGGCCACGTAACGCGTTCCGTTGAATCAGGAGGCTATACTGCCGCCCGGGGAAAGATCCTTCCAGTCGAAGCCGTTATTGGGGAGTAGCCGCTCATGGATATCGCCGAACTGCTGGCGTTTTCCGTTAAGAACAAAGCGTCCGACCTGCACCTGTCCGCAGGCCTGCCGCCGATGATCCGCGTCGACGGCGACGTTCGCCGGATCAACATCCCAGCCCTGGACCACAAGCAGGTCCATGCGCTGGTGTACGACATCATGTCCGACAAGCAGCGCCGCGATTACGAGGAATTCCTCGAAGTGGACTTCTCCTTCGAGATTCCATCGCTGGCGCGCTTTCGAGTGAACGCTTTCAACCAGAACCGCGGTGCCGGTGCGGTGTTCCGTACCATTCCGTCCGAGGTGCTCACCCTAGAGGACCTGGCCTGCCCGCCGCTGTTCCGCGAAGTGATCCAGCAGCCGCAGGGCCTGATCCTGGTGACCGGTCCGACCGGCTCGGGCAAGTCGACCACGCTGGCGGCGATGATCGACTACATCAACAAGAACGAATACGGCCACATCCTCACCGTCGAGGATCCGATCGAATTCGTGCATACCTCGCAGAAGTGCCTGATCAACCAGCGCGAAGTGCACCGCGACACGCATGGCTTCAATGAAGCACTGCGCTCGGCGCTGCGTGAGGACCCGGACATCATCCTGGTGGGCGAACTTCGTGACCTGGAAACCATCCGCCTGGCACTGACCGCAGCGGAAACCGGCCACCTGGTGTTCGGCACCCTGCATACCAGTTCGGCGGCCAAGACCATCGACCGCATCATCGACGTGTTCCCGGCCGGCGAAAAGCCGATGGTGCGCTCGATGCTGTCCGAGTCGCTGCGTGCGGTCATTTCGCAGGCGCTGCTGAAGAAGGTTGGCGGCGGTCGTACCGCAGCGTGGGAAATCATGGTCGGCACCCCGGCCATCCGCAACCTGATCCGCGAGGACAAGGTGGCGCAGATGTATTCGGCCATCCAGACTGGCCAGCAGTACGGCATGATGACCCTGGACCAGCACCTGCAGGACCTGGTCAAGCGCAGCCTGATCACCCGAAACCAGGCCCGTGAGTACGCCAAGGACAAGCGCCTGTTCGAGTAAGGCGGGGCAGTAACGGGGCAGCGTGCACCAGTGCGCCGCTGTTCCCGTGTTGTTTCCTCCACCGACCGTTACCTGGTAAACCGCTTTCCGGGAGCCTGCCGTGAACACCACCGCGACCACCATCGATTTCACTTCGTTCCTCAAGCTGATGGCGCACCAGCGCGCCTCGGACCTGTTCATCACTGCGGGCATGCCGCCGGCGATGAAGGTCAACGGCAAGATCTCGCCGATCACGCAGACCCCGCTCACGCCGCAGCAGAGCCGCGACCTGGTCCTCAACGTGATGACCCCGGCGCAGCGCGAGGAATTCGAGAAGACCCACGAATGCAACTTCGCCATAGGCCTGTCCGGTGTCGGCCGCTTCCGCGTCAGCTGCTTCTACCAGCGCAACCAGGTCGGCATGGTGCTGCGTCGCATCGAGACGCGCATTCCGACGGTGGAAGAACTGAGCCTGCCGCCGATCATCAAGACGCTGGCGATGACCAAGCGCGGCATCATCCTGTTCGTCGGCGCCACCGGCACCGGTAAATCGACGTCGCTGGCAGCGATGATCGGTTACCGCAACCAGAACTCGACCGGCCACATCATCACCATCGAAGATCCGATCGAGTTCGTGCACAAGCACGAGGGCTGCATCATCACCCAGCGCGAAGTCGGCATCGATACCGACAGCTGGGAAGCCGCGCTGAAGAACACCCTGCGCCAGGCGCCGGACGTGATCATGATCGGTGAGGTGCGTACCCGCGAAGGCATGGACCACGCCATCGCGTTCGCCGAAACCGGCCACCTGGTGCTGTGCACCCTGCATGCCAACAACGCCAACCAGGCGATGGACCGCATCGTCAATTTCTTCCCGGAAGACCGCCGCAACCAGCTGCTGATGGACCTGTCGCTGAATCTCAAGGGCGTGGTCGCGCAGCAGCTGGTGCCGTCGCCCGATGGCCGCTCGCGCAAGGTGGCGATGGAGATCCTGCTGGGCACGCCGCTGGTGCAGGACTACATCCGCGACGGCGAGATCCACAAGCTGAAGGAAGTGATGAAGGACTCGGTCCAGCTGGGCATGAAGACCTTCGACCAGAGCCTGTTCGAGCTGTACCAGGCCGGCGAGATCAGCTACGAGGACGCGCTGCGTTACGCCGATTCGCAGAACGAAGTGCGCCTGCGCATCAAGCTCAGCCAGGGCGGCGACGCACGCACGCTGTCACAGGGCCTGGATGGCGTGGAGATCTCCGAGATCCGGTGACCTGCAGATCTGTAGAGTCGACTGTCAGTCGACTCTCGCGCGCAGCGCGGGATTTTCCCGGCCGGTGAAAGAGCAGTCGACTAACAGTCGACTCTACCGGGCGCGTTGGCGATTGATGAATTCCAGTCATGACCAACTGCAACGCTGCCCATTCAATCGGCAGCCCCTGCAGGCGTATCGTCAGCGTTCCCCCTCTGGAGCACGACGATGCAGACACGTGAACTCGGCCGCAGCGGCCTGAAGGTTTCCGCCCTGGGCCTGGGTTGCATGGGCCTGACCCATGCCTATGGCCAGCCGGTCGAGCGCAGCCAGGGCATCGCCCTGCTGCACGCTGCCGTCGAGCGCGGCGTGACCTTCTTCGACACCGCCGAAGTGTACGGCCCGTACACCAATGAAGACCTGCTCGGCGAGGCCCTGGCGCCTTACCGCGACAAGCTGGTGATCGCCACCAAGTTCGGCTTCAAGGATGCGCGCACCGATACCGGCCTGGACAGCCGCCCCGAGAACATCCGCGCCGTGGCCGAAGCCAGTCTCAAGCGCCTGCGCACCGACCATATCGACCTGTTCTACCAGCACCGTGTCGACCCGAACGTGCCGATCGAGGACGTGGCCGGCACAGTGCGCGACCTGATCGCCGAGGGTAAGGTCGGCCACTTCGGCCTGTCCGAGGCCAGCGCCGCCACCGTGCGCCGTGCGCACGCGGTGCAGCCGGTGGCTGCCGTGCAGAGCGAGTATTCGCTGTGGTGGCGTGAACCGGAGCGCGAACTGCTGCCGGCCCTGCAGGAACTGGGCATCGGCTTCGTGCCGTTCAGTCCGCTCGGCCGTGGCTTCCTGACCGGCGCGATCAACGCCGACACCACCTTCGACGCCAACGATTTCCGCAACAGCGTGCCGCGCTTTGAAGTGGACGCCCGCCGCGCCAACCAGGCGCTGGTGGATCGCATCAGTACGATTGCTGCAGCACGCGGCGCGACCCCGGCGCAGGTGGCGCTGGCCTGGCTGCTGGCGCAGGCACCGTGGATCGTGCCGATTCCGGGCACCACCAAGATCCACCGCCTGGAAGAGAACCTGGGCGCGGCTGACCTGCAGCTGGCGCCGGAGGAGCTGCAGCGCATCGCGCAGGCGCTTGATGAAGTGTCGATCGTCGGTGAGCGCTACAACGCACAGCGTGCGGCGCAAGCCAAGGGCTGATCACCGGGTGCGGACCGAGGTGGGTGCGGACCGTTGGTCCGCACACCTCATCCAGCCATCGGCCCGCGCAGCGCATCCAGCACCGTGCGCATCGCCACCGTGACGTGGCGGCGCGACGGGTAGTACGCGTAGTAGCCATCGAAGTGCGGGCACCAGTCGTCCAGCACCGACTGCAGGCGGCCATCGTCCAGCATCGGCTGCACCTGGTCTTCCGGCAGCCAGGCCAGCCCGCTGCCGGCCAGCGCAGCGGCGCGGGTCATGCCCATGGTGTTGAAGGTCCACTGGCCGCTCACGCGCACGCTCAGTTCGTTGCCGTCCTGGCCGAAATCCCACGGCATCAGCCCGCCATGCGTGGGCAGGCGCAGGGTCACGCAGTTGTGGTCTGACAGCTCGTCCGGATGGCGTGGGACCACGTGCTGGCGGAAGTAGCTGGGTGCACCGACCACGCGCATGCGCAGCGGCGGGCTGATCGGCACGGCGACCATGTCGCGGGCCAGGCGTTCGCCGAGGCGGATGCCGATGTCGTAGCGCTCAGCCACGATGTCGGCCAGCCCGTAGTCGGCGGCCAGTTCCACCTTGAGGTCTGGATACTGCTGCAGCAGCGGCGCCAGCCGTGGCCACGCGATGTATTCGGCGGCATGGCCGGTGGCATTGATGCGGATGGTGCCGGCCGGGCGTTCACGGTATTCGGCCAGCGCGGCCAGTCCGTCCTCGATCTCGGCCAGGCGCGGGCCCAGGGTGTCGAGCAGGCGGGCACCGGCTTCGGTGGTGGACACGCTGCGGGTGGTGCGGGTCAGCAGGCGCACGCCCAGGCGCTGTTCCAGGCCGCGCATGGCATGGCTGAGCGCGGACTGGGACACGCCCAGCTGGGCGGCGGCCTTGGTGAAGCTGCCCTCGCGGGCAACGTGGACGAAGGCCTGCAGGTCGTTGAGGTTTTCGCGGGGCATGCTGGGATGATACGGCCGGGCTGCGCCCGGCACCTGCTTCAAGCCAAGGCAACGTCAACGTCAGATGCGTGCATTCCGTGGGATGGCGGGGTGGGTCCGGTTGAGGGGGACGCCGTAAATACCTCCATGTAGGCTCGGTCGCCGCATCCATGCGGCTCACGCCCCCTCAACCGGACCCACCCCACCTTCGACAGTTTCCCGTGAGCTGTTGGAACGGCATTCTGCTTTGGTGGGTGCCGACCGTTGGTCGGCACTGGGTCGGACGTGTGGGTATGTCGATTTCTGCGTCTGTGGTTCGTCGAATGAATGACTTCAACGGGAGCTGCACATGAGCACTGACACCAAGCCGAAAGGCCCGGCCTCGTATTTCCCCTCCATCGAGAAGACCTACGGGCAGCCGGTGGCGCACTGGTTCGGGCTGCTGGCCGCGAAGAAGGGCCTGAAACACATGGAACTGGTCAGCTTCCTGAAAAGTGAGCATGGGCTGGGCCATGGCCATGCCAACGCGCTGGTGGCGCACCATCTGGCCGGCAAGGGTTGAGCAGCGGCGGGCCGGAGATCGGGCGGGGCGCATTCAGCTGAACGATTTCATCTGCAACTGTCATGCAGATCGTGTCTAATACCGCTCCCCACCTGCTGTTCCCCACCCGTATGTCCCTTCCCTCCCATGGCCCCGCGCCGTGCGACGACGCTGACGGCCACCTGGTCACCGCCGGTCCGCTGACCCCGCCGCCCGACAGCGCCGGCACCACCGCCGACGAAAAAGCGCTGCGCCACTCGATCGCCGAGGACGTGCAAGGCATGGTGCTGGCCACGATGGTGGCCTCGCTGGGCTTGGCCATCTTCGCCAAGGGCGGGCTGATGATCGGCGGCATGGCCGGCATGGCGTTCCTGCTGCACTACGCGATGGGCTGGAACTTCGGCCTGGTGTTCGTGCTGGTCAACCTGCCGTTCTACTGGGTGGCGCTGCGGCGCATGGGTTGGGAATTCACCCTGAAGACCTTCGCTGCGGTCACCGCCTGTGGCGTGTTGACCGACCTGCTGCCGCGCTGGATCGACTTCTCGCACATCAACCCGCTGTATTCGGCGATCGTCGGCGGTGCGTTGTCCGGCCTGGGCATCCTGTTCTTCATCCGCCATCGTGCCAGTCTCGGCGGCATCGGCATCCTGGCGGTGTACCTGCAGCGCACCCGCGGCTGGAGCGCGGGCAAGGTGCAGATGTCCTACGACGCCTGCCTGATGGTGGCCGCGTTCTTCGTGTTGTCGCCGTCGAAGGTGCTGTACTCGGCCATCGGCGCGGTGGTGCTCAGCCTGGTGCTGATGTTCAACCACCGCCCCGGCCGCTACATGGGCGTTTGACCGTTCAACGGGGTTGCCGGCAAGCGGCCGGCACTACCGGAACCCACGCGTGGCAAGGCCGGGCCATGCCCGGCGGATATCCATCAGCGGGCGGCGGCCTTCAGCCACGGCGGCGACAGCGTCAGCAGTCGCGCATGCACCGGGCAGTCCTCGGCATGCGCACCGGGCAGGTAGCCCAGGCTCATCAGGAACTCGCCGGTGATCTCGCCGCCGGTGAAGCGGAAGGTCTTCTTGAACAGCTTCACCCAGTCGGCCTTGCTGCGCGGGTGGTGCGCGTCCAGCCACGCCGCGAAGCTGCCATGGCTGGCCCGCAGCTGCTGGATCACCTGCGCGTTGTGGATGGCCGCCAGCACCTTCAGCCGGTTGCGGATGATGCCCGCGTCCGACAGCAGGCGCTCGATGTCCTGCTCGGCGTACGCCGCCACGCGGTCCACATCGAAGCCGTCATAGGCCGTGCGGAAGCCCTCGCGCTTCTTCAGGATCGTTTCCCAGCTCAGGCCGGCCTGGTTGATTTCCAGCACCAGCCGCTCGAACAGTTCGCGCTCGTCACGCTGCGGGAAGCCGTACTCGTTGGCGTGGTAGTAGTCATGCACCGGATGGCCCGGGGCGATGAGGCAGTAGCCGCTCATGGGGAAGACTCGGTGGATTCGGGTTCGGGATCGATGGCCACTGCGGGGCGCCCATCGATGGACAGCATCGGCCAGCGTGGCGGTTCGAGCGTGAGTTTGCCATCACGCAGCGCCTGGTTGATCGCCTCGGCCTGGCCGCTGGCGGTGCCGAACAGCGAACCGGCCCGGCGCCAGTGGGCATCCCTGCCACGTGCGTACAGCACGCAGTCCGGCCCACGGTGGGTGTACAGCTCGCACAGCAGCACTTCGCCAGTGCCATCGCCGTCCAGGTCGCGATGCACGATCAGGCAGTCGCGCTCGCTCTGGGCGCAGGATTCGCCATCGATCGCGCGCGTGGCCAGTGCCTGCCACCAATCGTCCGGTGGCGAGCTGGATCCCTTGGCCAGCTTCAACGCGCGCTGCAGGGCGACGACGTCCTGCGGCCCCTTGTCGAGGCGCTGTCCGTCGTCCCAGCGTGAGGTACGTGCCAGCGCAGCCGCAATCACCTGCGGCGCGTTGGCATCGGCGGTGATGGCCGGATCATGCTGCAGGTCGCGCAGCGCCTGCACGCCACGGCGCCCGAGATCGAAGCGCAGCACGTTGACGTCACTGCTGGTGATTGCAGGCGGGTCCGCACGCAGGCGCGCCAGCTGGCTGGACAGGGCAAGCCGCACCGGGTCCAGCAGCGGCGAGTTGCCCAGCAATGCCAGTGCCAGCACCGCCCAGCACATCCAGCGGTTGACCGGCTCCAGCATCTGCAACCAGCGGCGCTGCCGGCGCAGCACCGCCAGCGCGTAGCCCACGGCATAGCCGGCCACGGCCACTGCGACGAGTACCGCCCAGAACCGGTCCACGGTCCAGCCGTACTGCACCACGCGCAGGCCCAGTGCATACAGGGCCAACGCCGCGTAGACCGGCAGTGCCAGCAGGCTGGCTTCAACCAGCCGGCGCAGCAGCAGCGGGTAGGGGGCGCTGTCTTCCCCCTGCTGGTAGACCGCATTGGTGAACGTCACCAGCAGCAGCGACAGCACCAGCAGCAGGCCGGCGGCCGAGCGGGTCTTCCACAACGGTTCCAGCCCGGTAAGCGGCAGGCTCAGCACGAACAATACGGCGATGAACGAGAGCAGCGGCAACAGCCCACGGCAGATCGCGAACAGCACCTGGCGGGTGATCTGGATGGCGCGGTGCTGGGTGCGCCCGATCAGTACGCCGAACCCGGCCAGGCTGCCGGTGGCCAGTGCGATGAACGCGTCCTGCCGGAACAGGTTGCGGAAGACGGTCACGTCGAGCAGCTGGAACAGCGCCGACCACAGCCACAACAGCAGCCAGGTCAGCCCGGTGAACAGTGCCGCCAGGGCCAGGGTCAAACCATTCTGCCAGGCGCGCTCGAACAGCTCGGGATAACTGGCACGCCAGTGCCCGTGCTGCAGCTGGAACTGCCACCAGGGCAGGACCACGAACACCGCAACGGCAATGCCCAGGGTCAACGGAAGCTGCAACGCGCCCGATTCCAGTGCGGTCTCGCCATTGAGGTTCCAGCCGATCCAGGCGGCCAGCGCCAGCACCACCGTCGAGCCGAGCACGGCCTGCAGCCACAGGCGGCGCTGGCCCAGCTCCACCAGGCTCAGCGCCACCGCGCTGGGAATGGCCAGCACCCAGGCGTACCAGCAGTAGCGCCAGCCGATATCGCGGAACGGCCACGCGTCGGACAGTTCCTGCGCGGCATACAGCATCAGGCCCTGCAGCAGGGCAAGCAGGACGATGGCGCTGCGTGCCGGCAGGGTCAGGGGCGTTGAAGACTGCATCGATGACCTTCCATGGCAAAGCACCATCCTAGCCCATCGCTGTTCGATGCCATCGCGCGACCATCCCGCCCCCAGCAGGTAGAATAGGACCATGCCTGTAACGCCGACCTCCCTTGCCGATCACCTGCTCGTCGCGCTGCCGTCGCTGCTCGACGCGACCTTCGCCCGCAGCGTCGCGCTGATCTGCCAGCACGACGAGAACGGGGCGATGGGCGTGCTGGTCAACCAGCCTTCCGAGTACACGCTGGGTGAAGTGCTTGCACAGATGGACATCACCACCGGTGATGGCGACCTGCAGGCGCGCATGGTGCTCAACGGCGGCCCGGTGCATCCGGAGCGCGGCTTCGTCATCCATGACGACGCGCGGGCGTGGGATTCCAGCCTGACCGTGGGTGACGGCCTGTACCTGACCACCTCGCGCGACATCCTCGAAGCGATGGCGCGCGGCGAAGGCCCGGCCAATGCCGTGGTCACCCTCGGCTGTGCCGGTTGGGGCGCAGGGCAGCTGGAAAGCGAGCTGTCCGAGAACAGCTGGCTGACCGTGCCCGCCGATGCCGAGCTGGTGTTCCAGCTGCCGCTGGAGCAGCGCTGGCAGGGTGCGGCCTCGCGCATCGGCGTGGACCTGTTCCGGCTGACCGACTACAGCGGCCATGTCTGAGCCCATCACGCCCGCGCCGGATTCTGCTGCCCCGGCGATCCGCCGTGATGGCACCGTTCTGGGTTTCGATGTCGGCTCGCGACGGATCGGCGTGGCCATCGGCAGTGCCTTCGCCGCGCATGCGCGCGCGGTGGCCGTGGTCGATGTGCACGGCAACGGCCCGGACTGGACCGCGATCGAACGCCTGCTCAAGGAATGGAAGCCCGACGGCCTGGTGGTCGGCGACCCGCTGACCCTGGACGGCCAGGACCAGCCCAACCGCAAGCGCGCGCAGGGCTTTGCCCGCCAGCTGCGGGAACGCTTCAAGCTGCCAGTGGTGATGATCGACGAGCGTTCCAGCTCGGTCGAGGCTGCCCGCCGCTTCGCTGTCGAGCGCGCCGAAGGGCGCAAGCGCCGCCGTGATGCGGCCGCCCTCGACGCCGTGGCCGCGGCGGTGATCATCGACCGCTGGCTGTCGTCGCCGGACGACGCCACCCCCATTCCCTGACTGCCCGACTCCCGCCATGACTGCCCAGCAAATCGATGCCTCCGGACGCCTGCGCCACCTGCTGACCCTGGAGGGCCTGCCGCGCGAGACGCTGCTGCAGCTGCTCGACCGCGCAGGGCAGATCCGCGATGCCGCAGTCGGCCGCGTCGGCAACAAGCGCCACGTGCTGGCCGGTTCGGCGGTGTGCACGCTGTTCTTCGAACCGTCCACGCGCACCCGCAGTTCGTTCCAGCTGGCCGCGCAGCGGCTGGGGGCGGACGTGCTGAATTTCGACGCCTCGACCTCCTCTACCCGCAAGGGTGAGACCGCCTGCGACACGCTTCGCAACCTGGAAGCGATGGGCGTGCGCGGCTTCGTGGTGCGCCACCCCGATGACGGCGCCGTGGCCGCACTGGCCGATGCGGCAGGCGAGGGCACCGCGCTGATCAATGCCGGTGACGGCCGCAGTTCGCACCCGACCCAGGGCCTGCTGGACATGCTGACCCTGCGCCAGGCCAAGGGCCCGGATTTCTCGAAGCTGAAAGTCGTGATCGTCGGCGACGTAAAGCACTCGCGCGTGGCCCGCACCGACCTGCATGCGCTGCGCACGCTGGGCGTGGGCGAGATCCGCGTGTGTGGCCCGCAGTCGCTGCTGCCGGACGACGAGACCCTGAAGGGCTGCGTGGTCGGCGATGATTTCGACGCGATGCTGGAAGGCGTCGACGCGCTGATGATGCTGCGCCTGCAGCGCGAGCGCATGGAAGAAGGCCTGGTGCCGTCGCTGGAGCAGTACCACGCGCAGTACGGCCTGACCAACGAACGCCTGGCGCGCGCGGGCAAGGATGCCGCGGTGCTGCACCCGGGCCCGATCAACCGCGGCGTGGAAGTGACCGACGAGGTGGCCGACGGCCCGCAGTCGTGGGTGCTGCGCCAGGTCGCCAACGGCGTCGCCGTGCGCATGGCCGTGCTGGAAACCCTGCTGGGCTGACCTGCCCGGGTGGGTGCCGACCGTTGGTCGGCACGGTTGATCTGTCCTTATCCGATCCGGTGGGTGCCGACCGTTGGTCGGCACGGTTGATCTGTCCTTATCCGATCCGGTGGGTGCCGACCGTTGGTCAGCACGGTTGATCTGTCCTTATCCGATCCGGTGGGTGCCGACCGTTGGTCGGCACTGAACCGTCAGTGCGGTGAAGTGCGGGCCTAGCCATTGAATGGTTCCGGGCCTACCTGTACTGACGTGATTGCCCGATAGAACCGGAGTAGCGGCAGGCGCACGCTTGGGCCCATGAGCCGCGCACGCCTACGCCTTGGCCGCCATTCCCTTATCGGACAATCCTACATCCTGACCACCGTCATCCAGGAGCGTCGACGCTACTTCGATGATGCCACTGCGGCACAGGAGGTGATGGATGTGTTCCGTCGCATTGATGCTGAGGGTCTGACGCACTCACTTGCCTATGTGGTCATGCCGGACCACATCCATTGGCTTGTGGAGATCCGTGCGTTCTCGCTGGACTACATCATGCAACGCTTCAAATCGAGCAGTGCATTGCGGATCAACCGCATGCTGGGTAGGACAGGACCATTCTGGCAATCGAGTTATCACGATCACGCCATTCGTTCTGAAGAATCACTGTTTCGCCATGCGATGTACATCGTCGCCAACCCGGTCAGGGCGAACTTGGCGAGCTGCGTGGGAGAGTATCCGTATGCCTGGTGCCGATGGGAGATCGATGAGAGGTACCAGGCAATGGATTACCCCGAAGCGGAGAGGTAGTGCCGACCAACGGTCGGCACCCACCCATACCCAAGCCGGCCAACGGTCGGCACCCACCAATGCCCAAGCCGACCAACGGTAGGCATCCACCAACAGGTGTTTCCCAGCAGAAGCTGCGCTTCAGCGCTTCTGCGCGAACAGCCATTCCCACATTGCCGGGTCGGCGTAGGTGGCGTCCCAGGCATTGTGGTTGCCTTCCGGGTATTCGGTGTAGCGCACGTCGCGTGCGGCGGCGCGCTGGAATGCGGCATGCAGTCTGCGGTCGTCGTCCGGCGGCACCACGTCATCCAGTGCGCCGTGGAAGATCCAGATCGGCGTGTGCTGCAGGCGCTGGGCAATCACCGCGTACGGGTCCGCTTCGTGCGCGACCTGCTCGACGAACAGGGTCGGGCGTACCGCACGCGGGGCGAGCACCGCGCCGCACACGGGGACGATCGCGGCAAAGCGGCGTGGGTCATCCAATGCGATGTTCCAGCTGCCATAGCCGCCCATCGACATGCCGGTCAGGTATTGCCGCGCCGGGTCGGCGCCGAATTCGGCGATCGTCGCGTCCAGCGCGGCCACTGCCGTACGGTTGTTGCGGCCGCTCCATTCCTCGTGGCCCGGCACCTGTGGGAACACCACCAGGGCGGGGAAATCGGGATGTGCACGCAGGTAAGGCCCCAGTCCGGCGTGGGTCTGCTTGACGCCATCGGCGCCGCGCTCGCCCGAGCCGTGCAGGAACAGGACGACCGGAAGGTGGGTGGGAGCGGCGGCCTGCACGCCGGCCGGAATGAACACCTGGTAGTAAGCCGTTTGCCCGTCTACCTTCACCGCACGTGCTTCGAAGCGGCCACGCGCGTTGTCCGGCAGCGAAGTGCAACCGCTCATCATCAGAAGGGCCAGCAGTGGCAGCCAGCGCGACAGCAAACGGACCATGGGATTTTCCGAAGCGGCGAGATCGCCTGCATCGTAGTCCGCCGACGTCGGCCCGGCATCGTGCGCCGCGTCACTGCGGGCGCGGGAAGCTGGCGATGATCTCCAACTGCTCCTGTGCCTCGGCATTGCCCTCGGCGGCGGCGGCCTGCACCTGCGCAATGTCCGGGTGCAGGACCACCAGCAGTGGGTTCTCGCAGACCGGGCAGTCGTACTCGGTGGCGTCCTCGTCCAGCTCCATCTCCATGGCACGCGAGCTGCCCTTCCATTCGCAGGCCGGGCAGGTGTGCTGGTGGTCGCGCCAGCCGGGCTGGAAGTAGTTTTCGATTGTCGTTGCCATGGGGGGATCCAGTTGGGATCGGGTCAGAGCGCCGCGCAGCGGGGATCCGACCCTCGAGACGGTCAGTGCAGCAGCACCAGGGTGGCCAGGCCGAGGAAGGTGAAGAAGCCCATCGAATCGGTCACGGCGGTCAGGAAGATGCCGCTGGCCAGCGCCGGGTCGAAGCCGAAGCGTTTCAGCGTCAACGGCACCAGCACGCCGGCCAACGCAGCAAACAACAGGTTGCAGGTCAACGCGATGGCGATCACTGCCGACAACCCGGGCGAGTGGAACCAGGCGAGCACGATCAGGCCCAGCACCGAACCCAGCATCACGCCGTTCAACAGCGCGACCCGTACTTCCTTCCACAGCAGGGTGCGGGCGTTGGAGGCGCCCACCTGGCCCAGCGCCAGGCCGCGCACCATCAGTGCCAGCACCTGGGTACCGGCGTTGCCGCCGAGGCCGGCGACGATCGGCATCAGCACCGCCAGCGCCACCAGTTTGTCGATGGTGCCTTCGAAGTGGCCGACCACGCTGGAGGCCAGAAAGGCCGTGCACAGGTTCACCGACAGCCACATCAGGCGGCGGCGCATCGCGCGCCAGACCGGGCTGAACAGATCTTCGTCCTCGTCCAGACCGGCGGCGCCCAGCGCCTGGTGCTCGGCCTGGCCGCGGATGATGTCGACCACGTCATCGATGGTGATGCGACCAATCAGGATGTTGTTGTCATCCACCACTGGCGCGGAGATCCAGTCATGGTCGGAGAACTGGCGGGCGACTTCCTGGTCGCTCTCGCCGACGTCGATGGCTGGCTGCTCGTCGTCGATCAGGCGATTGATCGGGGTGGTGTCCTCGTGGGTCACCAGTGCCGCCAGCGACACGCGGCCGAGGTACTGATGGCGGCGGCTGACCACGAACAGGTGGTCGGTGTGGTCGGGCAGTTCACCGCGCAGGCGCAGGTAGCGCAGCACGACGTCGACATTGACGTCGGCGCGCACGGTCACCACGTCCGGATTCATCAGGCGACCGGCGCTGTCCTCGGGATAGGACAGGACCTGTTCCAGGCGCTCGCGGTTCTCGCGGTCCATCGACTTGAGGACTTCGTCGATGACCGTGTCCGGCAGGTCTTCGACCAGGTCGGCCAGATCGTCGATGTCCAGGTCTTCGACCGCGGCGATGATCTCGTCCGGGTCCATGTCCGCGAGCAGGCTTTCGCGCACGTCGTCGCCGACGTGGACCAGCACCTCGCCGTCGTCTTCCGGATCAACCAGTCCCCACACCACCTCGCGCTTGCCCGGCGGCAACGATTCGAGCAGGTTGCCGATCTCGGCCGGGGCCAGGGTGTTGACCAGGCGACGCACCGGGCCCAGCCGGCCGCTGTCCAGTGCATCGGACAGCATCCGCAGTTGGCGCGCAGTCTTGTCGTGGCGTACAGCTTCAGCCATCGCAGCTCCCGCGGGGATAAGAAAAGCCGCGATCCCGGCAAGGATGCGGCAACAGGGGTGTTCAGCGCGTCATTATCGCAAGGCGATGTTTCAACGCATAGCCGCCGGGTGGCGGTAGTGCCGGCCGCTGGCCGGCAACCTCTTGGCCTTCAACGAGACGGGGTCAGATCCCTTTTCCCGCGAAAAAGGGATCTGACCCCAGGCGTGCATGCCCGGCGAGCCGGGGTATCAGGCCGTTTCGGCCACCAGTGCCAGCCAGCGTTCGATCGCGCGGCGGTCGCGCGCGGCCAGCAGCTTCGGTGCGCGCGCGCGCAGCATGGCCAGGTCGGCCTCGCGGACCGCGCGGCGTACTTCCAGCAGCGTGCCCGGGTGCAGGCTGAACTCGGTCAGGCCCAGTGCCAGCAGCAGTGGGGTCATCCGCGCATCGCCGGCCATCTCGCCACAGACCGCCACCGGGATGCGGTGGCGCGCGCCGGTCTCGATCACCATCTGCAGCAGCCGCAGCACCGCCGGGTGCAACGGCGAATACAGCTCGCCCAGTGCTTCATTGTTGCGGTCGGCCGCCAGCAGGTACTGCACCAGGTCGTTGGTGCCGATCGACAGGAAATCGACCAGGTCGATGAAGCTTTCCAGCGCCAGCGCCGCAGCAGGGACTTCGATCATCGCGCCCAGTGGCACGTGGTCGGACACCATGTGGCCTTCGCCGCGCAGCTGTTCGGTCAGCTTGAGCATGCGGCGGCGCACTGCCAGCAGTTCCTCCCGGGTGCTGACCATCGGCACCAGCACCCGCAGCTTGCCGTAGGCCGAGGCGCGCAGGATCGCGCGCAGCTGGGTGTCGGCTACCTTCGGCCGTGCCAGCGACAGGCGTACGCCGCGAAGGCCGAGCGCCGGATTTTCTTCGTTGCTCAGGGTCAGGCCGGTGCGGTCGGCCTTGTCCGCGCCCAGATCGAGGGTGCGGATGGTCACCGGTCGCCCGCTCATGCCCAGTGCCGCATCGCGGTAGGTGTGGAACTGTTCTTCTTCATCCGGCAGCTCGTTGCGCTGCAGGAACAGGAATTCGGTGCGGTACAGGCCCAGGCCGTGGGCGCCCAGCGCATGCGCCTGGGTCACGTCCTCCAGCGACTCGGCATTGGCCAGCAGGGCAATGTCGACCTGGTCGCGGGTGCGGCTGGGCTTGCTGCGCAGGCGGCCGAGCTCGCGCTGTTCGCGCGCGTGTTCCTTCAGTCGTGCGCGGTAGTCGCGCAGATTGTCGGCCTGTGGATTGGCGGTGATGCTGCCGTCGGCGCCGTCGATGATCAGCACGTCGCCATCGGCGATGCGGCTGAGCAGCTGCGGCACGTTGACGATCAAGGGCAGGTGCAGGCTGCGCGCAAGGATCGCGCTGTGCGAGAGCGCGCTGCCGGCGGCGGTGACGATGCCGACCACGCCTTGCGCCTGCAGCTGTGCCAGTTCGGAGGGCGCGATGTTGTCGCAGACCAGGATCTCGCCGGCCAGGCCTTTCACCGCTGGCGGGCGTTCGGGCTGCAGGAAGGCATGGATGCGGCCGATCACATGGTCGAGGTCGTCCATGCGGCTCTTCAGGTAAGCATCGTCCATGCCGTCGAAGACCTTGGCCAGGCGGTCGCGCTGCAGGCGCAACGCATAGCCGGCGCTGTACGGTCCGCTGCGGATCAGTTCGTCCAGCCCATACAGCAGCTCGGGATCGTCCAGCAGCAGCGCATGCAGGTCGAGGAACTCACCCACTTCCTGGTTCAGCGCTCCATGCAGGCGCTGGCGCAGCTCGTGCATCTCCGAGCGCGCGGCGTCCACCGCGCGATGCAGGCACGCCAGCTCGGCCTCGACCTGGTGGGCGGCAACGCGCTGCTCGGCCACTTCCAGTGCATGCGGCAGGCGCACGCGGGCGCGGCCCATTGCCGTGCCGCGGGCGGCACCATGCCCGGCCAGCAGCAGTACCGGCCGCTGGCCGGAAGGGGGTTGGCCGGCGCGTGCGCGTGGCACGCTCAGCTGTCCTCGTCGAAACGGCGTTCGAACAGGCCGACCACCGCCTCCATCGCGGCGGCTTCGTCCTCGCCGTTGATCCGCACGGTGACCGGGGTGCCCTGGCCGGCGGCCAGCAGCATCACGCCCATGATGCTCTTGGCGTTGATCTCACGGCCTTTGGCGGCCATGGTCACGTTGCAGCGGAACGGCGCCAGGGTCTGCACCAGCTTGGCGGTGGCCCGGGCATGCAGGCCCAGGCGGTTGCTCACGGTGAGTTCTCGTTCAAGCATCGTCGACTATCGCTCCATTACGGGTACCCGCCGCGGCTGTGGCGGGCAGTTGATCCAGTCCCTGTTCCGGATAATTCATCACCCGCAGCAACATCGGCAGGCTCAGCGCCGACACCCGGCGAACCGGGGTCCCCAGCCGGGCCAGCTGCCCGGCAAGGTTGGCGGGGCTGGCGCCGTACAGGTCGGTCAGGATCAGCACACCATCACCCCCGTCAACCCGCCGCAGGGCGGCCGAGGCGAGCGGGAGCAGGGCGTCCAGGTCTGCGTCGAACGGTACTTCGAAAGCTTCGGTTTTCAGCGGCAACTGCCGCAGGAGCCGGGTCGCCACGTCAAGCAGGGCGGTCCCGACCCCGGGATGTGTTACGAGGAGAATGCCACAGGTCATTACTGCACGTTAACAGGTCAAGGTGAATTGGCGATAGCAGCAGGAGAGGGGCACTGTGTCCCGTATTCAGCGTTGCTCCCAGGGGAGGCCTTTTCCGTTGAGAGAGAGATCCGACCCCATCCGTTTTTTCGATGCCTGACAGCGATTCATCCACGCAGGCGTGGATCCATCGTGTCGACCAGGGTCGACTCCCACCCGCAGCAGAAATCTGTCAGAGGTGGGGCGGTGTGGGTCTGCAGGACCGTTGGCGCCATGGATGGCGCCATCGAGCCCCCAGGGGTGAGGGCGCTTTGCTTGCGAAGCACTGCTTCGCAAGCGCCCGAACGCCCAGCCGCCAGCGGCTGGGCCGGACCGCGGAGCGGGGTTCACGGCGTGTCCTGCAGACCCACACCGCCCCGCCATCCCACGGAATGCCGCTTCTGCTGTTGCTGTTGCTGTTGCCGGCCAGCGGCCGGCACTACCGGCGGGTGCCGGGCGCAGCCCGGCCGACCCCCCTCAATCCTGTTCGCGGTGGTACGTCGCCACGTCTTCCCAGCCCATCTCGCGGGCATGCCGGGCCAGACGCTCGGCCAGGAACACCGACCGGTGCTTGCCGCCGGTGCAGCCGAACGCCACGGTCACATAGCTGCGGGTGCCATCGCTCAGCTTCGGCAGCCAGGTATCGAGGAAGTCCATCAGCTGGGCCAGGTAGCGCTGCACGTCCGGCTGCGCTTCCAGGTAGTCGCGTACACCCGGTTCGCGACCGCTGAGCGCGCGCAGGTCCGGGTCCCAGTGCGGATTGGGCAGCACCCGCGCATCGAACACGAAGTCCGCCTCGGCCGGCACGCCGCGCTTGTAGGCGAACGATTCGAACAGCAGCGACAGGCCGGTGGCATGGTCCATCGTGAACTCGGTGATGATCCGCCGCCGCAGCTGATGCACGTTGAGGCTGCTGGTGTCGATCACCGCATCGGCCTCGCGGCGCAGCGGTGCGGTCAACTCGCGTTCGCGGGCGATGGCTTCAGGCAGCGACAGGCCCAGCTGGCTCAGCGGATGGCGGCGGCGGGTGTCGGCGTAGCGCTTGAGCAGCGTCTCGTCGCTGGCTTCGAAGAACAGCACCTTCACGTCCACGCCGGCGTCGGCCGCCAGCTGCCGCCAGTCGCCCAGCTGGCTCAGGTCGGCCTGGCCGCGAACGTCGATGCCTACGGCCAGACGCCGTGGTGCGCTGCCGTCGTGGTTGGCCAGCAGGCTGCGCACGAAGTCGGGCAGCAGATTGATCGGCAGGTTGTCCGAGCAGTAGTAATCCTGGTCCTCGAAGGTCTTCAGGGCGACGGATTTACCCGAGCCGGACAGGCCACTGACGATGATCAGGGTCGGGGCGGAGGGGGTGACGGTGCTCATGGACAGGCTCTTCGAAGGGCAGGGAAATCAGGGTGTTCGCCGTTCCAGCAGGTTGCTGTGACGGGCAATGAACATGGCTGCCGGGTCGATGCCCTTGGTGCGCAGGATGTGCAGGCGGGTGGCCGCCTCGGTCAGCACGGCCAGGTTGCGGCCGGGCATCACCGGCAGGGTGATCAGCGGTACGTCCAGGTCCAGCACATGGCGGGTGCCCGAATCGCCGGTCAGGCGCTCGTAGCCATGCGGGGTGGGTTCGGTCATCGGCTTGGTCAAGTGGACGATCAGCCGAAGGTACTTGTTCTTCTTTACAGCCGTGTCGCCGAACATCTCGCGCACGTTCAACACGCCCAGGCCGCGCACCTCCAGCAGGTCCTGCAGCAGCTCCGGGCAGGTGCCATCGAGTACATCGGGCGCGATCTGGGTGAATTCGGGGGCATCGTCGGCCACCAGGCGATGGCCACGGCTGAGCAGTTCCAGCGCCAGTTCGCTCTTGCCGGATCCCGCTTCGCCGGTGATCAGCACGCCGATGGAATAGATCTCCATGAACACGCCATGCAGGATCACCCGCGGCGCCAGCGTCCGCGCGAGGTGGTAGGACAGGTGGTTGAGCAGTTCGTGGCCGCGCTTGGGCGACAGCCACAATGGCGTGCCGGATTCGTCCGCGGCAGCGCGCAGGTCTTCCGGGCAGGCCTGGTTGCGGGTCAGCACCAGCGCCAGCGGGTGCGACTGCATGATCTTTTCGATGGTCTCCCAACGCTGGCGCGGTTCCAGCGCATCCAGCCAGGACAGTTCCTCGGTGCCCAGGATCTGCACCTTGTTGGGATAGATGGCATTGAGGTAGCCGGCCAGCGAGGGGCGCCGCGAGACCGTGTTGCCGGCCTCCAGCTCGCGCTGCTCGCCGGACTTGCCGGCAGCCCAGCGCAGTCCCAGCCGCTCGCGCTGCTGTTCGAACAGTTCACGGGCGGTGATGCTGGTATTCATGCGGCACTCGCAGGTGGGGTCATGTCCAGCGCCTCGCGCAGCGCCCGGGCATCGCCCGCTTCGCGCAGGGCCTGGCGGATGTCCGGCGCCGAGAACAGCTCGGCCAGCTCGGACAGCAGCATCAGGTGCTGGTGGGTGTAGTGGGCGGGGACGGCCATCGCGAACACCAGGTCCACCGGCTCCTCGCCACCGAAATCGACCGGGGTGGCCAACCGCAGCAGGGCGCCGCGGGGGCGGTCCAGGGTTGGCGCGCGGCCGTGGGGAATGGCGATGCCGTGGCCGATGGCCGTGCTGCCCAGCGCTTCGCGCTGGCACAGGTTCAGATAGATCTGTTCGGCGTTGGCCTGGCGGCAGGCCAGCAACCCGGCGGCGGCCTGCAGGACGCTGTCACGGTCGGTGGCCGTGCAGAGCTGGGTCTGCACGGCCGCCAGGAGGTCAGTCAGGGGCATGTCTGCGGGGAACGGTGGCGATCAGCCACCATTGTCGCCCACCGGCAGCGGTGCGTGCTGCTGTTTTTTCTCCTTGTGCTTGATCACCAGACGGTCAAGCTTGTCCGCAAGCAGGTCGATCGCGGCATACATCGTCTGGGCATTGGCCTCAGCGTGCAGGGTCTGGCCGGGAATGTTGAGGCTGGCGTCGACGTGGTGTTCGGTCTTCTGCAGCTTGAGGGTCACCCGCGCTTCGCAGTGCTGGTCGAAGTGCTTTCCGATCCGGGCCAGCTTCTCCTCAACATAGGACTGCAGGGCCGGGGTGACTTCGACATCTTTGCCAAACGTTTCGATGCGCATCGGGTTTCTCCTGTGTTCGGATGTGCCAATGAACCTCTCCGCCGGGCGCGGCGGCGCGTCAAGCGATTCTGACCCTTTCGTGCGAGGCGGAAATGTTCATGGCTTCACGATACTTCGCCACGGTGCGTCGCGCTACTGGAATTCCCGACGATTTGAGCAGGTCAGCCAGCTTGGCGTCAGAAAGCGGCTTGCGCGGGTTCTCGTCGTCGATCAGGCGCCGGATCATCGCCTGGATGGCGGTGCTGGACGCCTCGCCACCGCTCTCGGTATCGATGCCCGAAGCGAAGAAGGCGCGCAGCGGCAGGGTGCCTCGCGGGGTACGCACGTGCTTGCGGGCGATCGCGCGCGAGACCGTGGATTCGTGCAGGCCGAGTTCGGCGGCGATCTCGCGCAGGGTCAGTGGACGCAGCGCCTGCTCGCCGAATTCGAGGAAGCCGGCCTGCTGCAGGATCAGGCTGCGCACGACGCGCAGCAGGGTGTCACCACGCTGCTGCAGCCCTTTCAGCAGCCAGCGCGCTTCCTGCAGCTGGGCACGCAGGTAGCCGGCATCGGCGTCGCCACAACGTCGGATCAGCTGTTCGTAGCCACGGTGGATCACCACCTTCGGCCCGGCATGCGCGGCCAGCGCTGCGCGCCATACGCCGTTCTGCCGCCACACCACCACGTCCGGCACCACGTAGGTGTCCTGCGACAGCGGCGCGATCTGCGTGCCCGGGCGCGGGTCCAGCGAGCGCAGCAGCGCCACGGCAGTCTCGACCTCGTCCAGCGGCAGCTTCAACTCATGGGCGAGCCCGGCGACGCCGCTGCGCGGCAAACGTTCCAAGGGTCCTGCGGCAATCTGTCGCGCCAGGAGCAGGCCGGGCGTGTCGCCGGCCAGCACATCCAGCTGCAGCAGCAGGCATTCGCCCAGCGTGCGTGCAGCCACACCCACCGGATCGAAGCGCTGGATGCTATGCAGCACGGCGAGGATCTCGTCCTCGTCGGCGTGGATCGCCGGCAACAGGGTTTCAGCGATGGTGGCCAGCGGCTCGCGCAGGTAACCATCGTCGTCCAGTGCATCGATCAGCGCGGCACCGATGCTGCGATCACGCGAGGACAGATGCGACAGATGCAACTGCCACAGCAGATGGTCGGCCAGTGTTTCGGTTTCGGCTACGCGCTCGGCAGCGCTGCCGTTGTCGTCGTCATCATCGAAGCTGCCACCGCTGCCGGTCGTCGTCCAGTCCAGTTCGGTCGGCGCCCAGTCGTCGCCCTCATCGCTGCGCTCTGCAGGCGCTTCGTTGTCGTTGCCATCGCTGCCTTCGTTGGCGGCGCTGCTGTCGTTGCTGTCGGCCCAGTCCAGCAGTGGGTTGCTTTCCACTGCCTGCGCGATCTCCAGCTCCAGTTCGGTGGCCGACATCTGCAGCAGCTTGATCGCCTGCTGCAACTGGGGCGTGAGCACCAGTTGCTGTCCCAACGATGTCTGCAGCCGAGTCTTCATGCCTGTGCCGAAAGGAAGGAAAGGGACCCGGCGACTGCTTCACAGCTTGAAGGAATCCCCGAGGTAGACGCGACGTACATCGGCGTTGTCCAGGATCGCCTCCGGCGAACCCTGGGCCAGCACGCTGCCCTCGGCGAGGATATACGCGCGGTCGCAGATACCCAAGGTCTCGCGCACGTTGTGGTCGGTGATCAGCACGCCGATGCCACGCTGCTTGAGGTGGGTGACGATGCGCTGGATCTCGCCGACCGAAATCGGGTCGACACCGGCGAACGGTTCGTCGAGCAGGATCAGGCGCGGTTGTGCGGCCAGTGCGCGGGCGATCTCGCAGCGGCGGCGTTCGCCACCGGACAGGCTGGCGCCGAGCTGGTCGGCGACATGGCCCAGCTGCAGTTCGTCTAGCAGGCCGTTCAATTCGCGCTCGCGGCCGGCCGAGTCCAGGTCCTCGCGCAGTTCCAGCACCAGGCGGATGTTGTCGGCCACGGTAAGCTTGCGGAACACCGACGGTTCCTGCGGCAGGTAGCCCACCCCCTGCTTGGCGCGGGTGTACATCGGGTCGCCGGTGATGTCCTTGCCGTCGAGCACGATGCTGCCGGCATCGGCGGCCACCAGACCGACGATCATGTAGAAACAGGTGGTCTTGCCGGCACCGTTGGGGCCGAGCAGGCCGACCACTTCACCCGCATCGAGGGTCAGGCCGAAGTCCTTGACCACTTCGCGCTGCTTGTACTTTTTGCGCAGGCCCTTGGCGACGAGCATTACTTCCTGCTCCCGGCCGGCTGTGCCGGCGTGGTGGCCTTGGGCTGTGCCGCAGGCGCGGCCGGGGTCTTGTTCTTCGGCGGGATGACGGTACGCACGCGGCTGCCGTCACCACCGGAGTTCATCTCGCCGGTGCGGGTGTTGTAGACCATGCGCTGGCCGGCATTGGTGCCGCGCGCGCTGGTGACCTTGTAGTTGCCGGTCAGGGTGATGATCTCGGTCTTGATGTCGTAGTCGATGCGATCAGCCAGCGCATCCATCCAGGTGCCGTCATCAAGCTGCTGCTTCATCTTGGCCTGCTTGCCGGTGAACACCACGCGCACGGCCTCGCCGTCCTTGAGGTAGATCTCGGCCTCGGACGAACGCAGGTCCAGCGTGCCCTGGGTGATGATCACGCCCTGCGACAGCACGGTCTTGCCGTCGCCGGTGAGCATGCCGGACTGGGCGCCGGAATCGATGTGCATGTCTTCGTTGCGGTCGGTGGACTTGGCGAAGGCGGCGCTGGGGACAAGAAGACCGAGCGCGAGTACGGCGGCAAAGGGAATCTTCATCGGGGTCCGTTCTACCGGTGGGGGCCTGCCGGGCGGGCCGGGGGCGGAGGGTGGGGCTGTCGGCCCTGCGCCTGTCCGGAGACGTCGCGGGCTGGCGGCGGAATCAGCGTCTGGGCGTGTAACGGCCCTTGGACTGGCTGAGGAAATGATACGTGTTGTTCTTCGAATCCACTTCGAAGCCGACGCCGGACTGTTCCATGCCCGGGCGGGTCATGGTCACCAGGGCGTCGGTACGGGCGCGGTTCTCCTTCGGGAACACGTCCAGGTGGTCGGTGCGGAAGGTGGTCGGCACCACGCCCGGGCCCGCCGGGCTGTCGCCGGCAACCTTGCCGCGCAGCTTCATCTCGTCGCCCTTGGCGCTGAGCCAGCCGGTCTCGGCACGCAGCGTCCAGTGCTTGCCATCCTTGTCCGGCATCTCGAACAGCGGGGTGGCGATGTTGATGGTCTGGTCGCCGCGCTGGCGCTCCAGCCGCGGTGCGCGCAGGGTGGTCGATTCCTTGCCGTGCTCATCCAGGGCAACGATCTGGAAGTCATGGAGGATGTAATCCACGCCGATTTCCTGGCCCCCCGTGGCTGGACCCTTGTCGCGGTTGCGCAGCGCCGCCCAGCTGCTCAGCAGGGCGGCCAGCAGCAGGCTGATGCCGAGCACGGTGCGCCAGTTCAAGGTGGGCAGGTTCATGCGCCAAACCTCGCCAGCACCGCATCCGCGCGGCCCTGGGCGGCCAGCAGGATGTCGCACAGCTCGCGCGCGGCGCCACGGCCACCCTTGGCGCGGGTCTGCCAATGCACGCGTTCGGCGATCCACGGATGGGCATTGGCCGGGGCCACCGCAAGGCCGACCGCACCCAGCGGCGCCAGATCGGGCAGGTCATCGCCCATGAACGCCACCTGTTCCAGGCCGATCCCGTGCTGCGCACACAGCGCCTGCACGCTGGCCAGCTTGTCGCCCACGGCGATCTGGGTGTCGATGCCGAGGTCGGCGCCGCGCTTGAGCGCGGACTGGCTGTTGCGCGCGGTGATCAGCACGGGGTGGATACCGTGCTGCTGCAGCAGTTTCAGGCCCAGGCCATCCTGCACGAAGTACGCCTTGCTCTCGTTGCCGTCCTTGTCGTAGTACAGCCGACCGTCGGTGAGGGTGCCGTCCACGTCGAAGCAGGCTAGGCGGATCTGGGCCGCAGCGGCATGCAGGTGGGCGGGGAAGGCGGGCAGGGGGGACCAGGGCATCAGGGCGGCAGGCTCGTTATGGGCGGGTGCAGCGTTACAGACTGAATGGGGTCTACGGACTGTCGGTTAAACCACCCGGGCCCGCAACAGGTCATGAATGTTCAGCGCGCCAACCGCGCGGCCCTGGCCATCAACCACGATCAGGCCGGTGATCTTGTGGGTCTCCATCAGGCGGGCGGCCTCGACCGCCAGCTGGTCGGCGCCGATGGTGCGCGGGTTGCGGGTCATCACGTCGGCGATCTTCGCCGTGCGCACATCCAGCGCGCTGTCCAGCGCACGGCGCAGGTCGCCGTCGGTGAACAGCCCGATCAGCACGCCGTCGGCGTCGACCACGGCGGTCATGCCCAGCCGCTTGCGGCTCATTTCCACCAGCGCCTCACTGAGGCTGGCGTCGGCGCCCACGCTGGGCAGGTCGTCGCCGGTGTGCATGACGTCGGTGATGTGCAGCAGCAGGCGACGGCCGAGGCTGCCGGCCGGGTGCGAGCGGGCGAAGTCATCGGCGGTGAAGCCACGTGCATCGAGCAGGGCCACGGCCAGTGCATCGCCCATCGCCAGCGAGGCGGTGGTGCTGGAAGTGGGTGCCAGCGCCAGCGGGCAGGCCTCGGCCGGCACGCTCACATCCAGATGGATGTCGGCGGCGGCGGCCAGGCTGGACTGCGGGCGGCCGGTCATGGAGATCAGCAGGTTGCCTTGGCGCTTGAGCACCGGCAGCAGCATCAGCACCTCGTCCGATTCGCCCGAGTAGGACAGGGCCAGCACGACGTCATCCTCGGTGATCATGCCCAGGTCGCCGTGGCCGGCTTCACCGGGGTGCACGTAGAACGCCGGCGTACCGGTAGAGGCCAGGGTGGCGGCGATCTTGCGCGCGATATGCCCGGACTTGCCCATGCCGGTGGCAACCACCCGCCCGCGGCTGGCCAGGATCGCCTGGCAGGCCTGCTGGAAGGCCTCGCCGAGGCGGTCGGCCACGGCATCCAGGGCCTGCCGCTCGATCTCGAACACGCGGCGGCCACTGGCAACCAGGCCGGCAGGGTCGACGGAACGGGGGGGCAACAGGGATTCGGCCATGCGGACGCCACGCAGCGGAAGTAGAATGGACCCACATTTTATTAGGAAAGCCCGTTGGACGCCGACACCATCCGCAATCTGATCGAAACCGGCCTGCCCGGCGCCCGCGCCGACGTGCAGGGCGACGATGGCGTGCATTTCGAAGCGACCGTGGTCTGCGAGGCCTTCGCCGGCAAGATGCCGCTGGCCCGCCACCGCATGGTGTATGCCACCCTGGGCGACCTGATGGGCGGCGCGATCCACGCGCTGGCGCTGAAAACCGTGACCCCGGCCGAAGCCGGCTGAACCGCAGAAGATCCCGAATACATGGCCAAGATCGTTGTGACCGGCGGCGCTGCGCTGCACGGTGAAGTGAGTATCTCCGGCGCCAAGAACGCCGTCCTCCCCATTCTCTGCGCGACCCTGCTGGCCGATGCGCCGGTGGAGATCACCAACGTGCCGCACCTGCACGACGTGGTCACCACGGTGAAGCTGCTGGGCGAGCTGGGCGCCAAGGTCACCATCGACCAGGGCACGCTGTCGCGCGGCAGCGCGATCGTGGTCGACCCGCGTCCGGTCAACCAGCACGTCGCACCGTATGAGCTGGTCAAGACCATGCGCGCCTCGATCCTGGTGCTGGGCCCGCTGCTGGCCCGCTTCGGCGCCGCCGAGGTGTCGCTGCCGGGCGGCTGCGCGATCGGCTCGCGACCGGTCGACCAGCACATCAAGGGCCTGCAGGCGCTGGGCGCCGAGATCGTGGTCGAGAACGGCTTCATCAAGGCCAGCGCCAAGCGCCTGAAGGGTGGCCACTTCACCTTCGACATGGTCAGCGTCACCGGCACCGAGAACGTGCTGATGGGCGCGGTGCTGGCTGAAGGGACCACTGTCCTCGACAACTGCGCGATGGAACCGGAAGTGACCGACCTGGCGCACTGCCTGATCGCGCTGGGCGCGAAGATCGAAGGCCTGGGCACCGCCCGCCTGGTGATCGAGGGCGTCGAGCGCCTGTCCGGTGGCCGCCACGAAGTGCTGCCCGACCGCATCGAGACCGGCACCTTCCTGGTGGCCGCAGCGATGACCGGTGGCAAGGTCACGGTCAACCGTGCGCGCCCGAACACCATGGACGCGGTGCTGTCCAAGCTGGTCGAGGCCGGTGCGAAGATCGAGACCACCGACGACACCATCACCCTGGACATGCAGGGCAGGCGGCCGAAGGCGGTCAACCTGACCACCGCGCCGTACCCTGCATTCCCGACCGACATGCAGGCGCAGTTCATGGCGCTCAACTGCGTGGCCGATGGCGTGGGCGTGATCAACGAAACGATCTTCGAGAACCGTTTCATGCACGTCAACGAACTGCTGCGCCTGGGCGCGGACATCCAGGTTGAAGGCCACACCGCCATCGTGCGTGGCAGCGAGCACCTGAGCGGCGCACCGGTGATGGCGACCGACCTGCGTGCGTCGGCCTCGCTGATCCTGGCCGGCCTGATGGCCAGCGGCGATACCACCATCGACCGCATCTACCACCTTGATCGTGGCTACGAGAACATCGAAGAGAAGCTGTCTTCACTCGGCGCCACCATCCGGCGCGTGCCATGATCCTGCGCGGCAAGTTCAGCCCGCGTCGCAAGGCGCTGCTGGCCCTGGTGCTGATCGTGCTGGCGTGGCTGGGCTATGCCTGGTACGCCAACATCGCCATCACCCAGGGCATCGAGCAGAAGGACATGGACTGGAACGGCGACGGCACGGTCACGCGTGATGAAATCATCGAGTCGTTCTATGCGGTCGCAGTGAACGACAGCCAGGACGGCAACCGTCATTGCCGCACCTTCGTCTGGCGCAGCACCGGTGAGCAGATCCGCGTGGACTGCCGCACCGAGTTCAAGCCGGCGGCGGCCGAGGAAAAGAAGTAAGAAAAACGCCCGCGAAAGCGGGCGTTTTCTTTTCGCGGGGTCCGGGGTCGGAGCCCTTTCCATCGGAAAGGGCTCCGACCCCAGCCACACAACCGGGGTCAGAGCCCATCCCCGAGGGGATGGGATCCGACCCCGGCACTCAGTTCATCGCCTTGATGGTCAGGTCCAGCGCATCGCGGCCGCTCTCACGCTGCAGCATGCGCGCCGGCACCGGGAAGTCCGGCACGATCCAGGCGATCAGCTCCTTGTTGCCATCGGCGCGCGAGACCTTGGTCGCCTCGTAACTCTTGCCGGCCACGGTGATCGATTCCTTGCCGATCACGCGGTAGGTCATGTTCTTGATCCGGCCTTCGTCCACCATGCGATAGGTCAGCGGCTTGCCGGCGGCCAGGTCACGGGCGATCGCCAGGTTGATCAGCAGCGCGTCCATGTCGCCTGCTTTCAGCGCGATGGGGCCCGCACGGTCCGGCTTGATGTCGCCGGTCCAGGTGGCCTGGTTGCTGGTCCAGTTGTAGTTGGCCTGCACGTTGCGCTTCTTCACCAGCAGTGCCGAACGGTCCTGGCTGCTGAGCGGGCGCAGCTGGCCACGCACTTCCTCGAACACCGTGCTCTGGCTGAGGTCGGCCAGCTGGTTCTTCACCTGCAGGCTGTAGCGCCATTTGTTGCTGCCTTCGCTGGCCAGGGTCATGGTGCCGTTGGCCTGCATGCCCATGTAGCTGGCCAGGTAATCCGCCTTGAACGGTTCCAGCGCCATGGCCGGCAGGCTGGCCACGGTCAGGGCAGCGGCTGCGATCCAGGTGAGGGGGCGGGTCAGGGTATTCATGCTCAGACTCCTTGGTATTCGATCAGGCGCAGGTCGACGCGGTCTTCGCCGTCTTCGCGTTGCAGGATGCGCACCGGGGTGGGGACACCGTTGGCGATCCAGAGAATGGTTTCGTTTCTGCCACCGTTGGTCCGGTAGACCCGCAGCGCGTTGTAGGACAGGTCGCCGACCTCGACGTTCTCGGTCTGCGGCGCGGCCTGGTAGTCGTGTTCGCGGACCTTGCCCATGTCCACGTAGCGGTAATGCATGGTGGCGCCCGGACGCGCATCGCGCATGATGGCCAGGTTGATCAGCAGCGCGCTCTGGTCGCCGGCCCGCAGCGGGATCGGCTGCGCGCGCTCCTTCTTGACGTCGCCGGTCCATTGCGCGGTGCCGGCCTGCCAGTTGTAAGTGCCCACGGCCTTCTTGCCCAGGAACAGGCCCTTGCGCACCGTGCTCTGGCTGAGCGGTGCGTAGACGCCACTGCGCTCCTCGAACACCGTGCTCTGCTCGATGTTCAGGCCGAGCACGCTGGCAAAGCCGCGGCGGCCGACCACCTGCATGTCCACGCGCCACTGGCTGCCGCCGGTGTGGGTGACCTGCATGCTGGCATCACCCGCTTCCTTGCCCTTGTAGAAGGCCTGGTAGGTGGCGGTGAACGGCTGCAGCGGCGGCGGCTCCCAGGCCAGTGCCGGCAACAGCGGCACACTGGGCTCGTTCGGTGGCAGCGCAGCGGGTGTGGGCGGCGGGGAAGCCGCAGGCGGCTGCGCCTGGCCCCAGCCCACAGCGGGAAGCACGGCAAGCGACAACAGCAGTGAAGTGGACAGCAGCGTCGTGGTCTTCATGGAGGACAGGAACCGCGGGAGGGGGCAGGATGCCAGCCCCGCAGTCAGCGGGGCGTGTGCAAGAGCGTTACCGGTTCAGGTTTCCGGCGGAATCTAGGGCCAAGGGGCTAAACAGGGGGTGACCGTCCAGCCAGGGCTGACCCTCCCGTTCAGCCAGGCGGCCCTCGCACAGCAGCTGCAGTGTGGCGATCAGCAGCGGATGCTCCACCGCAAGCACGCGTGCGGCCAGCGCCTGCGCGTCGTCGCCGGGCCGCACCGGCACGCGGGCCTGCGCCAGCACCGCGCCGGCATCCAGTTCGGGGACCACCAGGTGCACGCTGGCGCCATGCTCGGCGTCACCGGCCTGCAGCGCCCGCGCGTGGGTGTCCAGGCCCTTGTGCAGCGGCAGCAGCGACGGGTGGATGTTGACCAGGCGGCCATCGAAACGCTGCACGAAGGCCGGACCAAGGATGCGCATGTAGCCGGCACAGACGATCCAGTCCGGCTGTACCGCGGCAAGCGCATCGCCGAGCGCCTGCTCGTAGCTGGCGCGGTCGCTGAATTCCTTCGGTGCATGCGCCCAGCGCAGGCCGGCATCGACACGCAGCAGGGCCTCTGCGGCGGGGCGGTCGGAGAACACGCCGACCACCTCGGCCGACAGGCGGCCGCTGCCGATCGCGTCGAGGATGGCCTGCAGGTTGCTGCCGCGGCCCGAGGCGAGCACGGCGATGCGGGTTGGGGCGGTCATTGCAGGGAACTCCGGCGGATCAGAGGCCAGGTCAGCAGGCTGCCGACGGTCGCCATCAGCATGTCGGCATGCGCATCCCACATGTCACCCTGCTGGCCGTTGTAGGCTTCGGCGGCATCCGGCGACAGCGCCAGCGCGATGGCCCATTCGAACCATTCGTAGACCAGGCTGGCACACATCACCGTCATCACCGCCAGGGTGAAGGCCTGGCCCAGGCGCAGCGCCGGCCACGCATGACGGGCCAGCTGCAGCAGTGCGGGGGTGAAGCAGACGCCGAACAGGAAGTGGATGAGGCGGTCGAAATGGTTGCGCTGCCAGCCGAAGGCCGCATTCGGCGACCAGCCGGTCAGCATCTGCGCCCAGGCGTCGTAGGGCACGTTGGAATACAGCCAGCGCGCCGCCACGCAGTGCAGGGCGATGAAGCCGCAGATGGCGATGAAGGCGCCGTTGCCCAGCCAGCCGCTGCGGCGGTCGACCCACAGCAGCGCGGCCAGACCGACCACGGTCAGCGTGCTGTGCAGGGCCTGCTCGATGGGCCACAGCGGGTGGATCCAGCTGATCGCGAAGACCGCCAGTACGGCAGCGAAAGCCCACTTCTTCGGGACCGGGAAGCGGCGGGTGGTGGGCGAATCAGACGTCGGGAGGGCAGGCGCGGACATGGGAAATCGATCAGATGAGGACGGGGCGTCTGCCGGCAGGTTCAGGCACTGAGGTGATCACCGCGGTCGAACAGCGCAGCCATCTCCGGCTTGGACAGGAACACCCAGGCATAGGCGGCCAACGCCATGCCCAGTGGTCCAGCCAGCACGCCCAGCCACGCCGCGCGCTGGCACCAGGCCAGCCCGGTGCGATGTGACAGCTGGCGCGCGGTGTGCAGCTGCACGAACCCCAGCACGGCGGCCAGCACGGCGATGGACGCATAGACCGTGGTCAGCATCCAGGCATCCTCCAACCCGCGCGACTGGGCCACCCAGCCGCTGAGGCCGAGGAACGCCACTGCGGCGACCCAGTGAAAACCGGCCAGGGCGTAGAACAGCACTCTCAGTGTCTGCAGATGGCTGGTCAGCTGCAGCTGCGCCAGGGTCTGATGCGGCAGCGGCGGTGGATTGCCGGAGGCGGTCATGCGGTCGCGGCGGGAAGGTCGAAGGCGGCCTTGACCTGCGGGCGCAGCAGGGTGATCAGGCTGAACACCCCCAGCACCGTGCCGACCGGCGTGAACAGGCAAGCCAGGCCAGCCGCGATCAGGCACAGCAGATGGCGACGGCGGCGGGACAGGCAGCGGCCGGCATAGGCCACGAACGCGCCCAGCGTGATGCCACCGAACACGACGACGCAGCCGAGAACGGTGAACACCCAGCCCATCAGGCGCTGTTCCTCCAGCGAGGAGGGCTCGCCGCCGGACTTCATCGGCAGGCTGCCGGTCAACGCGGCGATGCCGATCACGATGTGCAGGATGAAGATCAGCGAGAACAGCACGATCAGGCCACCGACCACGTAGTGTGCGATGGCCAGCATGCGCAGGTGGTCGGCATCCTGCGCGCTGAACGGCGGTACCGTCGCCAGCGGCGGCGGCACGGGGGCGGGCGACAAAGGGGGCGTTGCGTCCATGCGGGGCTCCTGGGTTGCCGGCGTCAGCCGATGTGGACGCGTTCGGCGCCTTCGGCGGTGACCACCTGGCCGATGGTCCAGTGCTCCAGGCCCTGCGCCTTGACTGCATCGGAAACGGCAGCCACCTGGTCCGCTGCGACGATCAGCACGAAGCCGATGCCGCAGTTGAAGGTGCGCCACATCTCGCTGTCGGCCACCGCGCCTTCCTTCTGCAGCCACTGGAACACCGGCGGCAGGGCCCATGACGACGCCTGGATGTCCAGGCCGAGGCCGTCGGGCACTACGCGGATGATGTTCTCGGTCAGGCCGCCGCCGGTGATGTGGGCCATGCCATGGATGGCCTCGCCGTGCGACTTCAGCAGCGACAGGATCGGCTTCACATAGAGGCGGGTCGGTGCCATCAGCGCATCGACCAGCTTCACGCCGCCTTCCAGCTCCAGATCGGCCGGGCGACCGGCGCGGTCGTAGATGCGGCGCACCAGCGAGTAGCCGTTGGAGTGCGGGCCGGAGGAGGCGATGCCGATCAGCACGTCGCCGGCGGCCACGCTGGCGCCGTCCTTCAGCTCGCTCTTCTCCACCGCGGCGACCGTGAAGCCGGCCAGGTCGTATTCGCCGGGGGCGTACATGTCGGGCATTTCAGCGGTTTCGCCGCCGATCAGCGCACAGCCGGCCTCGGTGCAGCCGTTGGCGATGCCGCCCACGACCGCTGCGGCGGTGTCGATGTCCAGCTTGCCGGTGGCGAAGTAGTCCAGGAAGAACAGCGGTTCGGCGCCCTGCACCAGCACGTCGTTCACGCACATGGCGACCAGGTCGATGCCGATCGTATCGTGGCGGTTCAGCTGGTGGGCCAGCTTCAGCTTGGTGCCCACGCCGTCGGTACCCGACACCAGCACCGGCTCGCGGTACTTGTTGGACAGGTCGAACAGGGCACCGAAGCCACCCAGGCCGCCCATCACTTCCGGGCGGAAGCTGCGCTTGACCAGGGGCTTGATCCGCTCGACCAGCGCATTGCCGGCGTCGATGTCGACCCCCGCGTCACGATAGGTGAGGGGGGAGGGGGCGGAAGACGGGGTGTTGGTCACGGGCGTCGGCGCTGGCAGGGGTTGAACGGGCGATTTTAACAGGCCGCATTGGCGCAAAGGCCGTATTCGGGCAACAATTCCCCCGGATACGTCGAGCCAATGGATGTCCTGATGCGCCGCAGCCTGATTCTGACCCTGCTCCTTGCGCTGAGCCTGCCGGTGGCCACGATGGCCCAGAGCGGCCTTCGCACCGAGGGTGATGTCGCCACCGCCAGTGGCGCGTACGAGGCCGAAGTGCCCGTCAACAGCCAAGCCGAGGCCGATCGCAACGGCGCCCTGGCCCGCGCCCTGAGCGTGGTACTGGGCAAGCTGTCCGGCGACCGCAGCGTGATGTCCCGCCCCGGCGTGGTGCAGGCGCTGCGCAACGCCAAGGACTACGTGGCCAGCTACGACTACAAGCAGGACCAGAGCGTGGGCGCCAGTGGCGCCCCCAGCTTCCGTACCCTGCTGGTGGCCCGCTTCCGCGAGGATGATGTCGACTCGCTGGTGTCGGCGCTGGGCCTGCCGCTGTGGCCGCAGCCGCGACCGAAGCCGGTGCTGTGGCTGGCCGTCGACGATGGCAGTGGCCCGCGCCTGGTCAGCGTGCAGCAGGCCAACGCCGCCCGGCCGTTGCTGAACCGCGCCATCGAGCGCGGCTACAAGCTGGGCCTGCCCAGTGGTGGCGCCGCTGAACAGGCGCTGGCGGGTGCGATCTGGCGCCAGGACAGTGCCGCCGTGGCCCGTGCCTCCTCGCGCTACTCGCCGCCGATGCAGCTGATCGGCAAGTTGTACCGCGCCAATGGCGGCTGGCAGGCGGACTGGGTGTTCGTCGACAACGGCCGTGAACTGAACAAGTGGACCAGCAAGGACGCCAACGCCATGCGCGCGATGGCGGCCGGTGCCGACGGCGCCGCCGATGCGCTGGTCAAACGCTATGCCAAGGCCGGCGCCGCCGTCGGTCAGGCCGGGACCTACCGTGTGGTGGTCACCGGCATCAACAGCGCCGACGACTACCTGCGTCTGGCCGCTGGCCTGCGCGAGGTGCCGGTGGTGCGCAATGTCACCCCCCTGCATGCCTCGGCTGGCCAGCTGGAGCTGAACCTGGAGATGACCACCGGCCTGGCCGGCTTCAACCGCATGCTGGGCGACAACGGCGTGCTGGCGCCGAGCGCTCCGCTGCCGGCCCTGCCCGCTCCGATCGACGACACCACCGGTACTCCGGTGGCCGCCCCGGTCAGCAACGAGTACCGCCTGCGATGACTCTGACCCCGGAAGCGGAAATCGCGCAGTTCCTGCGCCGCCTGAAATACATCCTGTTCGCCGGCCTGATCGGCTGGGTGGTGTGGCTGCTGGCGCCGATCCTGACCCCGTTCGTGCTGGCGCTGGCGCTGGCCTGGCTGGGCGACCCGCTGGTGGACCGCATCGAGGCCACCGGCCGCTCGCGCATGACCGGCGTAGTGCTGGTGTTTGCGGCGATGGTGCTGGTGATCGTGGCGCTGCTGCTGGTGCTGGTACCGATGATCGAGCGCCAGATCACCACCCTGATCGCAGTTGCCCCGCAGGCACAGGCGTGGCTGATGGAGAAGGGGATTCCCTGGTTCGAGCAGAAGACCGGCCTGGAAGTGATGCAGTGGCTGGACCCGGACCGCCTGATCGAATGGGTGCGCAGCCACTGGCAGCAGGCCGGCGGCTTCGCCACCACGTTCATGGGCTACGTCTCGCGCTCCGGCTTCGCGATGGTGACCTGGGTGGTCAACATCCTGTTGCTGCCGATCCTGGCGTTCTACTTCCTGCGTGATTGGGACAAGCTGGTCGAGCGCGTGGCGTCGGTGATTCCGCGCAACCACATTGGCACCATCAGCGCGTTGGCGCGTGAGTCCAACGAGGTGCTGGGTGCGTTCATCCGCGGCCAGTTCCTGGTGATGCTGGCACTGGGCGTGATCTATGCCGGCGGCCTGTCGCTGGTCGGCCTCAAGCTGGGCCTGCTGATCGGCCTGATTGCCGGTCTGATCAGTTTCATCCCGTACCTGGGCGCGACCACCGGCGTGCTGATGGCGGTGATCGCCGCGCTGGTGCAGGCACAGGGCTTCGACCTGAAGCTGCTGATCCTGGTCGGCGTGGTGTTCACCGTGGGCCAGCTGCTGGAGAGCTACGTACTGACCCCGCGCATCGTCGGCGACAAGATCGGCCTGCACCCGGTGGCGGTGATCTTCGCGGTGATGGCCGGCGGCCAGCTGTTCGGCTTCCTCGGCATGCTGCTGGCGCTGCCGGTGGCGGCGGTGACCAACGTGCTGCTGCGCTACGCGCACCAGCGTTACCGCCAGAGCGAGCTGTACGTGGGCGAGAAGCCGGCAATCGTGCTTGACGGCGTGGTCGATGCGCCCCATATCATCGTTCCGAACGAAAAAGGCCCCGACCTGAAGTGATGGGTGTGCCGCAACTGCCGCTGGCCCTGCATTACCCGCGGGACCAGCGCCTGGAGACCTTCATCGGCGCGCCGGATGGCGCGCTGGCGCAGCTGCGCGCGATCGCGGTGGGTGCCAGCCACGATTGGGTCTACCTGGAAGGTGCGGCGGGCACGGGCAAGACCCACCAGGCGCTG
Organism: Stenotrophomonas sp. YJH_SMC_6; assembly: GCF_059371335.1. NCBI lineage: Bacteria > Pseudomonadati > Pseudomonadota > Gammaproteobacteria > Lysobacterales > Lysobacteraceae > Stenotrophomonas > Stenotrophomonas sp. YJH_SMC_6. The sequence continues at coordinate 95,697 of NZ_JCAFUM010000001.1, forward strand.
GCGATGTGTTCCAGCGCCGAGCAGGCAGGGCGCCTGCCGACCTATGTGCCGCTGGCCAGTGCGGCCGGCCGCGTGCGTGCGGCGCTGGATGGGCTGGAGGCGCGTGAGCTGGTGGCGCTGGACGGCCTGGACGAGGTTGCCGGCAACCGCGACGACGAGATCGCACTGTTCGATTTCCACAACCGCGCGCGCGCTGCAGGCGTGACCGTGCTGTACACGGCGCAGAAGGCCCCGGAAGCGCTGGGCCTGGTGCTGCCGGACCTGCGTTCACGGCTGGGCCAGTGCGTGCGCGTGCTGCTGCAGCCGCTGGATGAGGAGGGGCGGGCAGCGGTGCTGCGCGAGCGCGCGCTGCGGCGTGGGCTGGCGATCGACGAGGCATCCATCGAGTGGCTGCTGTCGCACACCGGGCGCGAGCTGGGTGGGTTGATCACGCTGCTGGACTGGCTGGACCGCGAGTCGCTGGCGGCGAAGCGGCGGATCACCGTGCCGTTCCTGCGCCAGGTGCTGGAAGAAGGCCGGCCCCGCTACTGAGGGTGGGGTTTGCTTTGCAGGGCTGCGCCCTGCACCCGCCGAAGCCGAAGCAACGTCAACGTCAAAGGCTGGCTTCCTGAGGGGAGGCGGGGTGGCTCAGGTTGCGGGGGACGGCGCAAGTACGTCCATGTAGCCTCGATCGCGCCATCCATGGCGCTCACGCCCCCGCAACCTGAGCCACCCCGCCTTCGACAGGTTCCCGCGATCTGCCGGGACTGCGTACTGCACTGCTGACTGCTGACTGCTGTTGGTGGGTGTCGACCTTGGTCGTCACCAGAGCAAGCGCAGCGAAGCGACCCGCTTTTGCTTTTCTTTTTTCTTTTCCGTGGCTGGACGCCCACGGAAACTGTCAGAGGCCGGGCGGGGTGGGTTCGCGGGGGTGTCCGCGGCATGGATGCCGCGGCCAAGCCCCCAGGGACGGGTCCACGGCGTCCCCCGCGAACCCACACCGCCCGGCCAAGCACGGCTGTTGATTTGAGCGACCAGCCACGAGGGGCTCAGCCGTTCGCCGCCAACTCAGCATCCAGCGCACGCAGGCGATCCACGGTGCCGACATCGGTCCAGCGCCCGCGATGGTGCTGCCCGGTCATCAACCCCTGCGCCATGAAATGCTTCTGCAGCGGCACCACCGAGAACTTCGGCGGCAGCCGCTCGCTGCCCGGCGCCTCGCCGATCACCGTGCGCCAGTCGGCCACGATCGAAGGACGGTACACGCCGATGCCGGCATAGGTCAGGCACGGTCCTTCGCGATCGTGGTGCAGCACCCCCTGCGTATCGAGGCGGTAGTCACCGTCCGCGTGCTGAACCGGATTGTCGACCAGCACCAGGTGCGCCTGGCCCTGCGGCTCGCGCGGCAGCGTGGCGAAATCGAAATCGGTCCAGATGTCGCCGTTCACCACCAGGAACGGGGCATCGCCCAGCACCGGCAGGGCGTTGAGGATGCCACCGCCGGTCTCCAGCGGGGTCGCTCCTTCGTACAGGAAATGCAGGTGCAGGCCCCATTGGCTGCCATCGCCCAGCGTCGCCGGGAACTGTTCGGCCAGCCATGCGGTGTTGACCACCACCTCGCGCACGCCGAGTGCGGCCAGGCGTTCCAGGTGCCAGACGATCAACGGCTTGCCAGCCACTTCCAGCAGCGGCTTGGGCGTGTGCAGGGTCAGCGGGCGCATGCGCTCGCCGAGGCCGGCGGCAAAGACCAGCGCCTTCATCGGGCCACGCGCATCGGTGCACCCAGCTCGGCCAGCGCCGGCTTGATGCGCTCGTCCAGCAGCTGCTGCAGCGGTGCCAGTTCCCGATAGCGCGGCAGTACTTCATCCAGATAGGTGATGAAGCGCGGTGCGTCGTCGAGGTAATGGCCCTTGTTGTCGCGGTAACGCAGCCGGCAGAACAGGCCCAGGATCTTCACGTGGCGCTGGATGCCCATCCAGTCGGCATCGCGCAGGAAGGTGGCGCGGTCGGGCACCGGCAGGCCGGCGTCGCGGGCGCGCTCGTGATACTGCGCCAGCCACTCGTCCACGCGTTGCAGTGGCCAGCTCAGGAAGGCGTCCTTGAACAGGCTCACCGCATCGTAGGCGATCGGGCCGCGCACCAGGTCCTGGAAATCCAGCACTGCGGGGCCATTGTCGACCGGCATCAGGTTGCGCGGCATGTAGTCGCGATGGGTCATCAGCTGGGCCTGGCCCAGCGCGTTGTCCATCAGGCGGCGATGCACCAGCTGCAGGCCTTCGATCTCGCCGCAGTCCAGCTCCAGTTTCAGGTGGCGCTGCAGGAACCATTCGTCGAACAGGCCGGCATCGCGCTGCAGCAGTGCTTCGCCGAACTGGCCGAAGTCGGTCGGCACCGGGATCGCCTGCAGGCGCAGCAGCTGTTCGATCGAGCGGCCGAACCACTCATCGGCATTGCGCTCGTCGAGGATCCTGGCCAGGGTCGGGCCGCCGAGATCTTCCAGCAGCAGGAAGCCGGCATCCAGATCCTGCGCCAGCAGCATGGGCACGCGCAGGCCGTTGTCGTGCAGCAGGCCGCGCATGCGCAGCCACGGCCGCGGATCTTCCAGCCCCGGCGGGGCATCCATCACGATGTGGCTGCCGCGCGTGCTGGTGGTGCGCCAGTAGCTGCGCATGCCGGCATCGACCGAGGCGCGTTCGACCACCGCGTTGGCATCATCGAGCTGGGTACGGGCCCACTGCAGGCGCTGCGCGCTGCGCTGGGGATCGGATGCGGGTTCGGTCATGCAGGCATATCCGGGCGCGCCGGGCGCGCCAACGTCGGGAACAGGAAGGGAAGGAGGGACGGGGTCAGCGACGGCCGCTGAACAGGCGCAGCACGGCCAGCACGGCCACCGCACCCACTACCGCACCGAGGAAACCGGCCGGCTCACCGGGGGCGTACCAGCCCATGTACTGGCCGAACCAGCCGGCCACCAGGGCGCCAAGGATGCCCAGCACGATGGTCAGCAGGCAGCCCATGCGGTTGTTGCCGGGCATGAAGAAACGCCCGAGCAGGCCGACGAAGAAGCCGACCAGGATGATGTAGAGCCAGCTGCTGCTGCCGAACAGACCATTCATGCGAGCGATTTCCGCCAAGGGTGGACGCAGCCTAGCAAGGCCAGGCTGCGTCCGTCACGGGTGCCGGATCAGCAGCAGCCGTGGTCGCCGTGGCGGGTGCCGCTGTCGGCAGCCACCGGCGAACCGCTGGTCTCGCCGCGCAGGCTGGCCGCGTAGTGCTCGCTGATCACCTTGGACACGCAGGCGGTGACCTTCTTGCCCATCGGGATGTGCAGGAACTCGTTCGGGCCGTGCGCATTGGAGTGCGGCCCGAGCACGCCGGTGATCATGAACTGCGCGCCCGGGAACTTCTCGCCCAGCATGCCCATGAACGGGATCGAGCCGCCTTCGCCCATGTACATCGCCGGCTTGCCGAAGAAGGCCTGGCTGGCGTCGTCGATGGCCTGGGTCAGCCACGGCGCCATGGCCGGGGCGTTCCAGCCGGTGGAGGCCTTTTCCAGGTCCAGGGTGACCTGCGCGCCGTTCGGCGGGTCGCGCAGCAGCGCTTCCTTCAGCAGCTCGCCGCAGGTCTTGCCATCGGCCGTCGGCGGCAGGCGCAACGACAGCTTCACCGAGGTCTGCGGGCGCAGCACGTTGCCGGCCGATTCCAGCGGCGGCATGCCACCGACGCCGGTGACCGACAGCGCCGGGCGCCAGGTGCGGTTGAGCACCAGCTCGGTCAGGTCCTCGTTCATCGGGCGCAGGCCGTCGACCATCGGGAACTTCTCGAAGATCTCGGTATCCACCACTTCGGCGGCGCGCTTGGCCTGTTCCAGGCGTTCGGCCGGGATCTCGACGTTCATGCCGTCGATCAGGATGCGGCCGGTCTCCTGGTCCTCGATGCGCGAAAGGATCTGGCGCAGCAGACGGAAGCTGGACGGGATCACGCCGGAGGCATCGCCGGAATGCACGCCTTCGTTGAGCACCTTCACGGTGAAATTGCCGCCGGTCAGGCCGCGCAGCGAGGTGGTGCACCACAACTGGTCGTAGTTGGCGCAGCCCGAATCCAGGCAGACCACCAGCGACGGCTTACCGATGCGGTCGGCGAGGTGGTCGACGTAGGCTGGCAGGTCGTAGCTGCCCGACTCTTCACAGGCTTCGATCAGCACCACGCAGCGCGCGTGCGGCAGGCCCTGGGCCTGCAACGCCAGCACGGCGGCCAGCGAGCCGAAGATGGCGTAGCCGTCATCGGCGCCGCCGCGGCCATACAGCTTGTCGCCGCGCAGGACCGGGGTCCACGGGCCGAGGTCGTCGTCCCATCCGGTCATTTCCGGCTGCTTGTCCAGGTGGCCGTAGAGCAGGATGGTGTCGTCGCCGGTCTCGGCGCCGGTGGCCGGAATTTCCAGGAAGATCAGCGGGGTACGGCCTTCCAGGCGCACCACTTCAACCTTCAGGCCGGGCAGCTGCTGGGCCCTGGCCCAGTTCTCCATCAGGGTGACCGCCTGTTCCATGTAGCCGTTCTGCACCCAATTGGCGTCGAACATCGGCGACTTGTTGGGAATGCGGATGTAGTCGACCAACTGCGGGACGATCTCGCTGTCCCACTTGTCATTGACGAATTGGCCGAGCTTGGCGCTGTCCATCTGAAACTCCGGTTGCATGGGCTGATCCGGCCATTCTACGCCTGTGCCACGGGTAGGGTTTTTCCTACATCACGTCGGGTATTTGGCTGGCTTACGGAAATCCGGGAAACCGATAGGCTGTGTGCATGTGGTGACGGACACTGTTCCTACCGACGGGATTGCCGGTCGGGGCGGCCAGAATCACAAGGAGATACACGTTGTGCCTTGGTTTGTCGTGTTGAGGGCACTGGTGCTGGTCATGGGGATCGCTGGGGCGCATGCCGCCGAACCGATCGACATCAACCGCGCCGATGCCCAGGCGCTGCAGCAGGGATTGACGATGGTCGGAGCCGCCAAGGCCGAGGCGATCGTCGAGCACCGGCGCAGACACGGCCCGTTTCATCGCGTCGAGGACCTGACGCAGGTGAAGGGGATAGGGAAAGCAATCGTCAAACGGAATCGACAGCGGATCACCGTAGGCAACAGGTTGTTGCCGGCGGATCCGGTACCCGGATCGGTACCGGTGCGGACCGTACCGAGGCGCTGACAGCAGGAATCGTCGGAACCGGCAGGAAGCTGGTTCAGCGGTCACGGACAGGACGGCCGTGACCACCGACCGCCGCAGGACGCGGCACCAATCACCAGGATGGTGGCATCACAGACCTGTGGAAGGGGCTGAGATACAAGCAGGACAGACGCGGCCGCGTGCAGGATGCAACGCTACCCCCACAGCGCAGGATGCGAGGGGGCGGCAGCAGGCCGACAAGGACGTAACGATTGCCCGGTACGACACATGGCTGTGTCGCCGGGCAGTTTCATTTCCGGCGCCTGGTTTTGCCGCGGCCACCACGGGCCGATGGTGTACGGTGGCCGCACCGCATGGAAAGGACCCCCGCTGGATGCTCCCGCTCCGCCCCACCACCCTGATGCTCGCCCTTGCACTGGCCCTGCCGCTGCTGGCCCATGCCGCTGCGCCGACAGCGGCTGCCAAGCCCACGGCTGCCGCAGCCAGCAGCGCTGAAGTGCGCGGGCCGACCGACCTCAAGCCGGGCGAATACCTCTGGCATCCGGAAATCTCGCCGACCGGCCCGATCGTGCTGGTGGTCAGCCTCGATGAGCAGCGCGCCTACGTCTACCGCAACGGCATTGCCATCGGCCTGACCACGATCAGCTCGGGCAAGGCCGGACACGAGACGCCAACCGGCGTGTTCACCATCCTGCAGAAGGACAAGGACCACAGGTCCAACCTCTACAACAGCGCGCCGATGCCGTACATGCAGCGGCTGACCTGGGACGGCATCGCCCTGCATGGCGGCAGCCTGCCCGGGCATCCCGCCTCGCACGGCTGCGTGCGCCTGCCGCAGGCCTTCGCGCAGAAGCTGTTCAGCGAAACCCAGCGCGGCGATACCGTGGTCGTGGCCGATGCCAAGAGCTCACCGATGACCCTGGCCTATCCGTCGGTGCTGGCGCCGGTGAACGCGCGCGGTCAGGCGCTGCCGGAGGCCGAGGGCGGAGCCCCGGCACAGGCCTGGTGGGACGACAGCGCGGCGCCGGCCGGGCAGGTCGGCATCCTGGTCAGCCTGCACGACCAGCGCCTGTACGTGCTGCGCGATGGCGTGATGATCGGCGAGTCGCCGCTGAAGGCTGACGCCCTGCCGGCGTTCCAGGGCACCACGCTGTTCGTGATGGGGCAGGGTTACAGCGACACCCCCAGCCCGCTGGACGTGAACCAGCGCCTGCACCAGTGGACGGCCTACCCGTTGCTGGGCCAGGACCGTGCCCAGGCCACGCCGGACCTGCTGGCCACGCCCTCGCTGCCGATGGCGCTGCCGCCCGATTTCGCCCGCCAGCTGTACCAGGTGCTGGTGCCGGGCACGACCCTGCTGGTGACCTCGCTGCCGGCGGTCCGCCCAAGCCCGGCTGAATCCGGAATGCAGCCGGTCTTGGAATCCGAGCCGCCAGGGTCCACCCTCAAGGGCAACTGAGTCCCCTCGTTGTGCCCATGACTGCATCCCGCCTGTGCCGGCTGGCCGCGTTCGGCCTGCTGGCGACCTCGGCCAGCGCCCCGGCGCTGGCACAGACGCCCGACCTTGCCACCAGCGCCGATGATCTGGCTGCCCTGCTGTCGCGCAGTGCGCCCAAGGCCGACCGCCACGTGTTGCAGCTGGCGGCGCATGCCATGCGCTGTGCGCTGCAGCGGCCGGAACTGGGCATCAATGGTGATCGCCTCAGCGTGATCGACTATTCGCGCCCGTCCACCGAGCCGCGCCTGTGGGTGTTCGACCTGGCCCACCAGCGCCTGCTGTTCGAGGAGTGGGTGGCGCATGGCCGCAACAGTGGCGAGAACCGCACCGAGCACTTCTCCAACCGCGATGGCAGCTTCATGTCCAGCCTCGGCGCGTTCACTGCGCAGGAGACCTACATGGGCGGCAATGGGTATTCGCTGCGCCTGGCGGGGTTGGAACCGGGCTTCAACGACAAGGCGCGGGAACGGGCCATCGTCATCCACGGCGCGCCGTACGTGAATCCGGCCACCGCACAGCTGCAGGGGCGGCTGGGCCGCAGCCTGGGTTGCCCGGCGGTGCGCCTGTCGGTGGCCAGGCCGCTGATCGATGCGTTGCGTGGCGGCACGATGGTGTTTGCTTACTACCCCGACCAGGATTGGCTGAAGCACTCGCAGCTGCTGGCCGGCGGGTGCGGTGGCCAGGGCACGCTCGCCACGCGGTGATGCACGACGGCGCGCGGCATGATGCAATGCGCCGATGAACATCGACTCCCTGCTGCACACTCCGAGCCAGGTGATCTCCAGCCTGGACTACCGCCGCGAACGTTGGCGCAACGGCCTGGGCTGGACCCGCGAGATCCTGCGCCTGCCCGCGCAGGGGGATGACTGGGCGCTGCGCCTGTCGGTGGCCGAAATCGAACAGGATGCCGCGTTCTCTGCCTTCCCCGGCGTGGAGCGTGAACTGGTGTTGCTGCAGGGCAATGGCGTGCGTCTGCGCTTCGACGATGGACGCGTGGCGGAAGTGCTGCCGCCACACGGACGAGTGCGGTTTGCTGGTGAGGAGACACTGCACGGGGAACTGATCGATGGCACCACCCACGACTTCAACCTGATGTGGAAGCGCGAGCTGCTGCAGGCCGAACTGCTGCACCGGCCGCTGGTGGGCGCGATGTTCTTCTTCTGCGAACCGGGCGTGGCCTGGGCGCTGCATCTGCTGGCCGGTCAGGCGGAGTTTGGTGCCGACAGCGGCCTGCCGGCGCTGCAGGCGGGCGATACCGCATGGTTGGCGGCCGGCGAACGTCAGCGGCACGCGTTGCAGGGTGGTGGCGAGTTGCTGGCGATACGGGTCAGTGCAGCAGCGGGATGATTGCTGGGCGCCGGTGGGCTCCATCCACGCATGGCGTGGATCTACAGCTGTGAGGTTGTCACCATGCCTGGGCACGCCGTCATGGTGCGGCTGTGGTTGGGGTCAGAGCCCTTTCCTGCGGAAAGGGATCCGACCCCGATGGTTCGTTCAATACACATCGCGCCGGTAACGACCGGCCAGCAACAGCGCTTCCTTGCCCGCAGTACCCAACACCTGCTCGATCACCGCATCCACCGCCGGGGCCATGCCCTGCAGGCTGCCGCAGACCAGGATCGTCGTGCCTTCATCCACCCACTGCCGCAGCGTTGCCGCTTCGGCCAGCAGCCGGTCCTGCACATAGCGATGCGCGCCGCCATCTCGGCTGAACACCGCATCCAGCCGCGCCAGCGTGCCGTCGGCCAGCATCGCCTGCAGTTCTTCACCGAAGTGGAAGTCGTGCGCGGCGGTACGCTCACCGAACAGCAGCCAGGTGCGGCGCGCGCCACTCCGGGCACGTTCGTGCAGGTGCGCGCGCAGGCCGGCGATGCCGGTGCCGTTGCCGATCAGCAGCAGCGGCACATCGGTGGGCACGCCATGGAAATTGTCGTTGCGGCGCAGACGCAGCTGCACCGGTTCGTCGATGGCCGCGTGGTCGCACAGCCAGCCACTGCCGATGCCCGGTGTTCCATCGGCGCGCAGTTGGCGGCGCAGCAGCAGCTCCACCGCACCGTCGGCCATCACCGAGGCGATCGAGTACTCGCGATGCGGCAGCGGCTGCAGGGTCGCCAGCAATGCAGGCAGATCACCCGGGGGAACCAATGAGGGCAGGTGCGAGCGCGCGACGCGTGCCAGCAACGTCTGTCCGTCATCCAGCACGATGTCCGCGTCAAAGCGTTGTGTGTCCAGCCAGGCACGCACGGTGTGCGATGCGTGCTGTGGGCCGATCTCGGCGATGTCACCGGCCTGCCATTGCGCATCTGCATCGGCTGGGGGCTGCAGGCGCAACCAATACACGGGGCCGCCGGGGCTACCGGGGTTCAGATGCTCGCGCTGCAGCAGCGTCCACGGCTGGTACTCGGCCGGACTCCAGTCGGGCAGTTCGCTGGCGTTACCGCCGAGTTGTCCCAGCAACTGCTGCCAATGGCGCAGCGCCGCCGGATCGGCGTTGTCGACTTCGATTGCATCGAACAGTGGATGCGCGCCGTGCTGGCGCAGCCATTGGTCGAGCTGGTGACCGAATCCGCAGAAGTGGCCATAGCTGCGGTCGCCCAGTGCGAGCACGCCGTAGTGCAGATGCTGCAGCGAGGGCGGCGTGGCCATCACCCCGCGCAGGAACGGCAGGGCGTGGTCGGGCGGATCACCTTCGCCGGTGGTGCTGGCGATGAACAGCGCCCGCTGGCTGCCGGCCAGCAACACGGCGTCGACTTCATGCAGTCCGCGCACGCGCGCTGGCACGCCGGCACCGCGCAGGGCCTCGGCGCTGCGTTCGGCCAGTTCGCGGGCGAAGCCGGTCTGGCTGGACCAGGCCAGCAGGATGGGCGCGGAGTCTCCGCTTGCGGCATCGTCGCGCGGGCGCCCACGCCACCACAGCGCAACGCAGGCCAGCGCATACAGCGCCGTGGCGAGTACCGCGATCTGAGACTGCCGCGCCGGTGGCGCGCCATGCCACCAGGCTTCACCGAGGTGCAGGCGCAGCAGCGCCCAGCCGATCAGCGCCAGCAGAAGCAGGACCAGCGCGTTGCCGAGCCACGCGCGCGACGGCCGGGTATTCATGGGCTCTGCTCGTCGAGCAGGCGCTGGAAGGCGCTGCTGAGGAATTCCTGCGGGCCGTCCGCTGCGCGTTGCAGGTAGCGCGCAGCCAGCCCTTCGCGTTCGGCCAGCGCCATGCCCTGTTCGCGGCCCAGCACGGTCAGTGCGGTGGCCCAGGCATCGGCGTGCATGGCGTCGTCGGCCACCACGGTGACTGCCGCGGCAACCTGGCGCACCGGTCTGCCCGAACGCGGGTCCAGGCTGTGACTGTAGGCCTCGCCATCGACCTGGTACTGGTGCCAGCGATCGCCGGAGGTGGCCACCGCCTTGCCCTCCAGCGCCAGCACCCGCGGCGGGGTATTGGTGTGCGCATCTTCTTCCGGCGCGGACTCCACCAGCACGCGCCACGGCTGGCCGTCCGGTTTGCGGCCGTAGCCGGCCAGTTCGCCGCCGACTTCGACCAGCGCGGCAGTGATGCCCTGTGTGCGCAGCCACGCAGCGACATGGTCGACGCCAAAGCCCTTGGCGATCGCGGAGAGATCCAGTTCCAGCCCACCCGGTTGCAGCAGCGCATCGTCCTGCCACTGCAGGCGCTGCCAACCGCAGCGATCGCGCGTGGCCTGCAGGGTAGCGTCGTCGGGCTGGCGGCGTTCACCGGCATGTGCACCGAAGCCCCACAGGGCAACCAGCGGACCGACGGTGGGATCGAAGGCGCCGCCACTGGTGGACGCGATCGCCTGTGCGCAGGCCACAACGTGGCGGGTCTCGGCCGGCAGCACGCACCATTGGCCCGCGTCGGCGCGGTTGTAGCGGCTCAGGTCCGAACCGGGCTCCCAGGTACTCATCTGCGCGACCACTTCGTCCAGCCGCGCCTGGATGCCGGCGTGCAGCGGGTGCAGGTCGCGCTGGCGCGGCGCGACCAGCGACACGCTCCAGGTGGTGCCCATGGTGGTGCCGCCGAGGCGGGCGATGTCGAGCAGGGAATCGGTCATGGTGATGCGTTGCGGGTGCGATGCCGGGCTGCCCGGCATCGCGGTCCACGTCATTACTGCGGCAGCACTTCCAGCGTGGCGACGTAGCTCAGGCGGCGCTTGGCGGCCTGCTTCACCGACGTCTTGTTGTCCTCGGTGCCGGTTTCCAGCCAGTACATGCCGGCTTCCGGCCAGGTCACCTTGATCTCGCCCTTGGCATCGCTGGTGACCTTCAGCTCGTCCTGTGCGTTGCGGTAGCGGGTGGCACCACGCACGATCTCGAATTCCAGGCCGGCGGCCGGCTTGCCATCGACGAGCACGCGGAAGGTGGCCTCCTCGCCGGCGAACAGATCGTTCGGGTGGCCGACGGCGACCAGCTCGATGCCACGGTTGGTCGGCTTCAGCGCAGTATGGTTCGGCGCGCCGTTGGTGACGAAGGTCTCCACGCGGCCGACCGACTGGCTCACTTCCAGCTTCTTCGCGTCCTTCGGCAGTTCGCCGAAGGTGGCAACGCTGCCGCGCCAGCGCTTGCGCTCGCCGTTCTGCTCGTAAGTGGCGAACAGGCCGTCATTGACCGACGCGATGCGGTAGGTGCCCGGCTGCTTCAGTTCGATGTCGAACACGCTGCGGTACTTGCCGGTCGACGCGTTCTGCGGCTGCACGGTGCTGCCGTCCGGTGCGGTGATCACCAGCGATTCCAGGCGCAGCGGCACGTGGTTGAAGTAGAACAGATCGTTGGAGACCGCACCGTCGACGGTGATCCACGGCGCGTTGCCGGCGATCACGGTCTGCGAGGGCAGCAGCCAGGCCTTGTGGGCCAGGGCGGAGAAGGGAAGGGCAGCGGCCAGGGCGGCGGCGAGGACGAGCGTGCGCTTCATGCGGAAGACTCCAGTGGATGCGGGGTAATGCGACAAGGGCGAGGGGATTACGACTTAATCCCCTCCGTCCCCTTTTCAGGGTTTGACGGCGAGGGTGACCTGGCCCAGTTCGGTGGCGCCCTGCGCCTTGCCGTTCTGCGCGGCGGTGGCCGGCCAGGTGAAGGGGATCTTCAGCAGTTCGCGGCCGCCGACTTCGCGCACCGCTTCCACTACCAGGGTGTAGTTGCCCGGGGCCAGCTGCTTCAGTGCCGGCTGCCTGTCATTGAACGACAGTGCGTGCTTGCCGGCCGGGCGGGTCGGACCGGTCACGCCGTCCACCGGCACCTGCAGGGTGCGGCCGCTCTTGCGCCACCACTGGCGCAGGTCGGGCAGCCACTTGGTGCCGTGGCCTTCGCTGTTGCTGGTCTGCTGGTACCAGACCGAGAGGTTGGCCGCGACCTTCTGGTCGGCGCCTTCCAGCCACACGGCCACATACGGGCGGTGGTATTCGGCCACGTTGAGCTTGGGCACTTCGACGTTGATGTCGAGGGTGGTGGCATAGGCCGGCGAGGTGGCCAGCAGGCCGCTGAGGGCGATGGTCAGGGTGACGCGCATGGGGCGGCTCCGGAAACGGGGAAAAGTCAGTGGATCAGCAACAGGGCGATCAGCAGCGGGATCATCAGGCCGAGGCCGACCAGCGGCCAGGTCATGCGCCGCTGCCGCGCATGCAGGTGCAGCAGGAACAGGCCGGTGATGCAGAACACCAGGCAGGCCACGGCGAACAGGTCCAGGAACCAGCCCCACGCCGGGCCCGCGTTGCGGCCCTTGTGCAGGTCGTTGAGGTAGGACACCGCGCCGCGCGAGGTCGATTCGTATTCCACCGCGCCGGTCTCGCGATCGATGCTCAGCCAGGCGTCGCCGCCGGGGCGGGGCAGCGACAGGTAGATCTCTTCGGGCGACCACTCGGCCGGTCGCCCGCCGATGGCGATGCCAAGCTGCGTGTCCAGCCACTGCCGGGCAGGGCACGGAATCGGTGCGTTGCCGTCTTCGCGCGTGCCGAGCTGTCCAAGCAGCGCGGCCGGCAGTTCCAGATGCTGGTTCTGCACCTCGGGCTTGGCCTCGATCTTCGCGGCATGGTTGAGGGTCAGGCCGGTCACCGCGAACAGCAGCATGCCGATCAGGCACACCGCCGAGCTGATCCAGTGCCACTGGTGCAGCGTCCGCAGCCAGAAGCCACGGTTCTGTTGCTGCTGCACGGTGGAAGAGGCAGGACGGCTCACGGCACGGTTCGAGGCGGACGAGGACTGCCCATTACATCATTGATGAGAATAGCTCGCAATTGCGTATCGTTCTGTATCCCGGGAGCAGGCATTGCGGGTTGCCGGCCAGCGGCCGGCACTACCGATCGGTAGATCCAGGCCATGCGTGGATGAAGCGGTGCCGACCAAGGTCGGCACCCACCAGGGCAGGGCAATGCCGGCCAGTGGCCGGCACTGCCGGTGCGCGGCGATCAGAACTTCGCGTTCAACGAAATCCAGTAGCTGCGGCGCTGGTCCTTGGTCGCGTAGTCATCCACGCAGCTGAACTCGCTGGGATTGAGCAGCAGGCACGACTGTGAAACGAAGTCCTTGTCGAACAGGTTGTTCACCCGTGCGTTGACCGTCAGCCACGGCGTGGCCTTCCAGCTGCCCCCCAGGTGGAAGATCGTGTAGTCCTCGTAATAGCGCACGTGGCGGGTGCCGGCACTGTCGATGAGGGTGTCGCGATAGCGGTCGTAGCGGCCTTCGCCGATCAGCGACAGGCTGATCGCTTCGTTGATCTGCCAGTTGAGGCTGGCGTTGGCCATGTGCTTTGCCGGCGTGGTACCTGAGATCGGGCGTCCCTTGTCGGGGCCGCTGGTCTGCTCGCTCCTGGTCCAGGTGTAGTTGCCGCGCAGCTGCAGGTTGTCGAGCAGGTCGACATGACCGGCCAGTTCTGCACCGCGGGTCTCGGCCTTGTCGATGTTCACGCTCTGGGTGAAGGTGCTGTAGCCCAGTGCTGCCCAGCCTGGGCCGATGTCCACGCAGTAGCCGCTGCCGGCGCGGGCCACTTCGCAGTTCGGGAACGTGCCGCCGCTGGCGATCTTGTCTTCGAACGTGTTGAAGAAGCCGGTGACGTTGAAGCCCCAGCGCTGGCCTTCGTAGTAGGCGGCCAGCTCGTAGTTGGTGCTGGTTTCAGGCTTGAAGTTCGGGGAACCGACCAGAGGCAGCACGCCCTGGCCACCAAAGCCGGTGATGCCCGGGAACAACTGGTCCGGTCGCGGGGTCTTGTAGCCGGTGCTGACGCCACCCTTGAAGGTCCACGCATCGCTGGCGTTCCACACCAGGTAGCCACGCGGACTGACGTGGCTGCCGAACACGTTGTGGTCGTCGTAGCGCAGGCCGAAGGTAGCGGTGAGGGTATCGTTCAGCGCCCAGTTGTCCTCGGCGAACAGCGCCCACATGCGGTGCTTCTGCCTGGTGTTGCTGCGATAACCGGCGCCATCCATGCCGAACACGCCGTCGATCATGTCGGTGTCGTTGTACTGGCCGCCGACGGTCAGCTTGTGCGCGCCGAAGTCGAGGTCGAGCATCGTGTCGAGCACGTAGCCTTCCAGTTCCATGGTGCGCAGCGGACGCGGCAGGAACGCCTGCAGGCGCGCCATCTCGCTCGGGTTGAGCGCGGCCAGGGCATTGCCACGGCCGGCCGCACAGTTGTTGGCGGCGCCGGTGCGGCGGCAGACGTCATTCCACAGCGTCTGCAGGTTGGCGCGCTCGTCCAGGGTCAGTGGCAGCGAACGACCCAGGTTGCTGCTCTTGCTGTGGGTCAGTGAGGTCTGCCAGGTGCCGAAGCTGTAGCGGCCCTGGTGGGTCAGCGACAGCTGATCGCGCTCGTAGCGCTGGTAGGCGGTGTAGCCGACGCGCGGCTGCACCACGCGGCGGGTGACGGTGCCGCTGCCGTTCGGGTTGGGGATGACCGCATTGCCGACGCGCCACAGGCTGGCCAGGCTGTCCAGCGTGCCGGTCTGGCCTTCGCTGTTGTCGTACTTCTGCCGCGATACGTCGTAGTCCAGCCACAGTTCGTGGTCATCGTTGACCCGGAAGTCCAGGCGCACGCCGGTATTCCAGTTGGTGTTGGCCACCGACTTGCCACCGCCGCCGAAGCCGATGCTGCGCTCCCACAGGCTGCCGTCGGGCAGGGTCAGTGCGTCCCACTCCGGATTGGAGGCCTTGGCGTCGTAGTAGCTGCCGCGCACCGCCAGGCTGAGGCGGTCCTTCAGCAGCGGGCCGCTGAGGTACAGGTCGGTGGTGCGCGCATCACCGAACTGGTCATCCTGCTGCACGGTGAAGCCCTGGGTCACGGCGCCGTGCCAGCTGTCCTGGTTGCGTCGGGTGATGATGTTGATGACGCCACCCATCGCGTCTGAGCCATACAGCGTGGACATCGGGCCGCGCACGACCTCGATGCGCTCGATCGCGTCCAGCGGCGGCAGGTAGGCGAACTGGCCGCCACCGAAATTGTTCGGGTACAGCTGGCCGACATTGCTCTGGCGGCGGCCGTCGATCAGCACCAGGGTGTACTCGGACGGCAGGCCGCGCATGGAGATGGTGGCGCGGCCGTTCTTGTCGGTGGCCTCCAGGCCGACATCGATGCCTTCGACGTCGCGCAGCGCATCGACCAGGTTGGTGTAGGGGCGCTTGCTGAGTTCTTCGCGGCTGACCACGCTGATGCTGGCCGGTGCATCGATCACCTTCTGCTCGAAGCCGGAGGCGGTGACCACCACCTTGTCCAGCGTCTGTGGCGCGCCGGTAGCGTCACCGTGGGCGAAGGCAGGGGCGGTCATGGCTGCCAGCACGGCGCTGGTCAGCAGGGTACGGGACAGGGACGAACGGACACGATGGCGCTGGGCCATGGCAGTAACCTCGAAGGTTGCAGGGTGGTGCGATGCCAGGCGCGAACGGCGCGGCATGCACGGGGAGGCCCGGTCAGGGGCGGCAGGGATGCAGCAGGCAGCGGCGCGCGGGCGCGACCGCGCAGGCGGTCACGCGGGGCCGTGAATCAGGCGAGCGGCGGCGCCTGGCCGCGTTGCTGGCGGCGCCCGGGCGCATCGGCCCAGGGCGTGTCCGGAGCAGCCAGCGGCCAGTCCGGGCGCACGCCGGGCATGGCCGGCGTGGCGGGTACGAGTTCAAGCTCGGTGCGCAGCCATTGGCTGGCCAGCAGCAACGGCGGGCGTGCCTTCTCGGCTGATTTCACCGGAGCGGCAGCACAGCGGCGCAGCTTGGCCGGTGCCTCTTCCTGCAAGGCGCCTTCGCCGCCGCGCTCTTCCAGCGGCATCTGCACGGCCATTCCGGCCTGGCCGAGTGGCAGCAGCGGCAGGGTGCCCAGCGGCAGGGCCAGCATCGCCACCCACGCCAGCAGGCTGGCCAGCGCAGGACGCTGGCCGCGCATGGCGGTGCCCATCTTGCGATGGATGAGTGGACGAGGGCGAAGCGGGCGCAGCAAGCAGGGGTCCCCAGGGGTTTGCCGGCAGCGGCCGGCATCAACGGGGCGTGATTGTAATGAGAGCTGTTAGCTGTTGCAAATGAGAATGATTGCCAAAATTTCGCAGGCCAGCCCGACCGGGCTCAGACCTCGCTCCAGCGCCGCAGCAGGTTGTGGTACACGCCGGTCAGCTGCAGCACCGCCCCGGCGTCGCCGCCGGTCTGCCGCAGGCGCTCGATCGAGCCGTCCATTTCCCATAGCAGGCGGCGCTGCACATCGTCGCGGACCATGCTCTGCACCCAGAAGAACGAGGCCACGCGCGCGCCGGCAGTGACGGGGCGCACCTGGTGCAGGCTGCTGGACGGGTACACGATCAGGTCGCCGGCCGGCAGCTTCACTTCGTGCTCGCCGTAGGTGTCGCTGATGATCAGTTCGCCGCCCTCGTACTCGTCCGGCGCCGACAGGAACAGGGTGCAGGAAATGTCCGAACGCAGCTGTTCGCCGTTGGCCAGGTTCATCACCGCGCCATCAACATGGAAGCCATAGGTGCCGCCACCGCTGTAGCGGTTGAAGCGCGGCGGCAGGTATTTCAGCGGCAGCGCGGCGCTGAAGAACAGCGGGTGCCGGGCCAGTGCGACGAGGATGATCTCGCCCAGTTCGCGGCGCAGCGGTGAGGCCTCGGGCAGCTGCTGGTTGTGCTTGGCCTGCGCGCCCAGATGCCCCACGGTTTCGCGGCCATCGGTCCAGTCGGCGGCGTCGAGGCGGCGCCGGAAGTCGGCCACCTGGTCGGCGCTGAGAATGTCGGGGATGTGCAGCAGCATGCGGGACTCCTCAGAGGGACGGCGGTGCGACCAGGGCGCGCACCTGCGGATGCGGCGACGCGGCCAGTTCCGGCACGATGTGCGCCATGAACGCTGGGCTGCCGTGCGCCAGTGCGAGCCGCAGCCAGTGCACGGCCTGCTCGACCTGGCCGGCCTGCAGCAGGATCGAGGCGTAGTTCGCCTGGCCGCGGAAATCACCGGCTTCGGCCGCGCGCTGGTACCAGGCCAGCGCTGCCTGCGGATCGGGTGCGGTATCCAGCCCGTCTTCGAGGTGGCGGGCCAGCAGGTTCATCGATTTGGCATGGCCCAGGTGTGCGGCACGGGTGTACAGGGCCAGTGCCTGCGCGCGGTCCTGGGGCACGCCGCGGCCGGTGGCCAGCAGGTTGGCCAGGTTGTACAGGCCCCAGTCCAAGCCGGTGTCGGCCGCGCGCCGGTACCACACCGCGGCCAGCACCGGGTCGGGTGCGGTGCCCTGGCCCAGTTCGTGGCAGCGGCCCAGCATGTTCATCGCCATCGGCGCGCCGTGGTTGGCGGCGGTTTCGTACCAGAGCCGTGCCGCCGAGGCGTCCTGTGCGGTGCCTTTGCCTTCCATGTGCATCTGCGCGAGCAGCAGTTGTGCCTCGACCTGTCCGGCCTGCGCGGCGTCGCGCACGCGTGCGAAGGCAGCCTGCGGATCGTGCTGCAGCAGCTCGGCCAGAGCATCGCTGTCGATGGGGGTACGGGTTGCCATGGGGTGAGTATCGCCGGAAACAAAAACGGCGGCAGGAGAGCCTGCCGCCGTGGTGGAGCGCAGTTACATCAGAACTTCACGTTCAGTGCCAGGGTGGCCGAGCGACCCGGGGCGATGCTCGCGTAGTGCGAGGCATAGGCCTTGGTGAAGTAGGTCTTGTCGGTCAGGTTCTGCACGTTGAGCTGCAGGCTGATGTTGTCCTGGATCGCGTAGCTGGCCATCGCGTCGAAGCGGGTGTAGCTGGCAATCCACTTGGTGTTGGCGACGTCACCGTACTGCTTGTCCGAGTAGAACGCACCGGCGCCGATGGTCAGGCCGATCGGGAAGCGGTAGGTGGTCCACAGGTTCGCGCTGTGCTTGGCGGTGTTCGGGAACACGTTGCCGTTGTTCGGCGACGGCACGTAGACGTTGGACGGGCAGGTGCGGCCCACCGGTGCGCCACAGACGAAACCGTTGTCCTTCAGTTCCGAGTCCAGGTAGGTGTAGCCGCCGTACAGGCTCCAGGCATCGGTCAGCTGGCCGGTGAAGCCCAGCTCGAAGCCGTTGATTTCCTTCTTGCCGGCGTTCTGGCTGGTGCCGTTGTCGATGGTCACGCGTGCGTTGTTCATCACGGTGTGGAAGATCGCGGCAGTCAGGTTCAGGCGCTTGTCGAACAGGTCCCACTTGGTGCCCAGTTCGAGGTTCCTGGTGTCCTGCGGCTTGAGGTCGGCCACGGCGGCGCTCAGGCCGTCCGAACCGTCGCCACCGTCCATGCCCGGCGGGGTCGAGGAGGTGCCCCAGGACAGGTAGATGCTGCCGTTGGCGGCCGGCTTGAACACCACGCCGGCCTGGTAGTTCAGGAAGTCGTTGCTGTTGCGCACGCGGGTCGGTGCCTTGCCGGCCACCGGAGTGGTCAGGGTGGTACGGAAGTCGTCATAGCGCAGGCCGAGGTTGATCATCCACTGCTCATTGAGCTCGATGGTGTCGAACACGTAGGCCGAGGTGGTCTTGGTGCGCTGCTCGACGTCCAGCGCCTTGTCGCTGCGATAGACGATCTGACCGGCCGCCCACGGATCGTTCGGGTTCGGATTGTTGAAGTCGGTGCAGTTGTAGCCGGTGGCCGCGCCGGACACCTGGCAGCGAGTGCTGTTGGCGCTGTTTTCAAGGGGATTGGCGGTGCCCGGCGACATCAGGTAGCTGCCACGGGTCATCTTCTCGTCGCTGTACTCCACGCCCGCACTGTAGCTGTGCTTGAGCGCGCCGGTCTGGAACGCACCGGTCAGGCCCAGCTGGTCGGCGAAGCTCTTGACGTCGACCGCACGGGTGTTGGTGCGACGCCACAAGGTGCCGTACAGGTTGGGGTTGCCCTTGCTGTCGTCCGGCTGGGTCCACAGGTAGTCGTTGCTGGTGTTGCCCAGGCGCGCGATGTTGCGCAGCTTGTGTCCGCTGAAGTCGTAGCTGGCGTCCAGGGTGCTGATGTCGGCGCGGGTGCGCTGGAAATCACGGTCGACCAGGCCGTAGTAATTGTTGCGGTCCGGCACCATCGGGCGGCCATCACCGTTCTTGGCCACGTTAGGGCCGCTGGAGAACGGATTGCTGTAGGGGAAGCCACCCGCGTCCGGCAGGTCATCGCTCTGCATGTGGTAGTGGCTGGCGATCAGCTGCGCCGGGCCGTTCAGGCCGAACGCGATCGACGGCGCGATGCCCCAGCGGCTGACGTTGGCGGCGTCGCGGCCGGCGATGTCCGACTCGTGCTTCATCAGGTTCAGGCGGGCGGCGATGCCGTCGCCCAGCACGTAGTTGGCGTCCACGGTGCCGCGCGCGTAGCTGTCGGTGCCGATGCCCATGCTGGCGCTGGTCTCGTTCTTCAGCTTCGGCGTCTTGCTCACCAGGTTCAGGCTGCCACCACCGGAGTCACGGCCGCCGTAGGCCGAGCTCGGGCCCTTGACCACTTCCACCTGCTCCAGGTCGAAGATCTCGCGGGTCTGCGAGCCGACGTCGCGCAGGCCGTCGACGAACACGTTGCTCTGCGAATCGAAGCCACGGATGAAGGGGCGGTCGCCGGTCGGGTTGCCGCCTTCGCCGGCACCGAAGGTGATGCCCGGCACCATGCGCAGCGCATCCTGCAGGTTGGTCGCACCGGTTTCGGCGATCAGCTTCTCCGACACGATCGACACCGACTTCGGGGTGTCCAGCAGCTCGGCGGTGAACTTCGGCGAGGACGGGTTGAACCAGCTGCCGCGCACCTGCACCTTGTCCAGCTCGGTGGCGTTGCGGGAACCGGCGTCGGCGCCGTCGGCAGCCTGCGCAGCCAGCGGAGCAAAGCCCGCGGCCAGGGTGGCGGTGGCGAGCAGGGAAACGCGCGGGGCGTGCTTGCGGGACGTGATGTGGGTCATGGCGGTGGGTAGTGGCTTGGATCGGGAAAGGGCGAGCGCGAGCCGGCGCAGATGGGCATGCGGCGACAGGCGGGAAGTGGGTGCTGTAGAGCCGAGCCAGGCTCGGCTGGCGGGAAACGCAATCAGGCGCACGGCAACGGCCGCAGGGCGCCTCAGCTGGCGTGCGGTGCGGGCGGTGCGTGGCCGGGGTTCAACCGCAGCGCGGGATCATGCAACTGCCAGCGCAGGGCATCGGAGCGCCACAGCGGGATACGCGCGACCAGAGCGGCGCGTGCAGGGACCAGACCGGTGCAGGGCGAGGTGCCCTCGCCATCGAACGGAGGCTCCGGTGCTGGTGCGGCGTGCTGCGGGCATTCGTCGGCTGGCGGTTGCGGCAGCGGCATCGCCTGCAGCAGATCTTCAGCGTGTGCCTGCCAGCCGTGCGCGGCCGGATCGCCGCCACGCCCCTCGTGCAAGGCCGACCAGCCCAGCAGCAACGTCAGCAGCACGGCCACGAGCAGTGGCCACCCTTGGCGGGCGAGCTGGCACAGCGTGGCGGTGGGCGCGGGCGAAGCCATGGCGCAGGGTCGATGTCGTTACGAAGATGTTACGTAGAATAACATCAACGATAATGATTCGCATATGCGCAATCGGGTTGCCGATCTGGATGGCCTGGAAGGGCCTTGGAGGGCCCCTCAGCGTACTCCAGTGGATCCGCCCCATGGGTGGATGCTCTCCCGCGAGGCGCCCTCTGGGGGCTCTCCGGGCCGAGCGCCGCCTCAATCCCGGTCGTCGCGGGTCCAGACCGCGTCGTGCTCGCGCTTCACCGGGAACTTGGGCACCGGGGTATAGGCCGGGGCACACAGGGCGCGGCCATCGCGCACGTCGAAGCGCGCGCCGTGCAGCACGCACTCCACGCTGCCTTCGGTCGTGTTGAACTCGCCCGAGGACAGTTCGAACTCTTCATGCGTGCACTGGTCTTCCAGTGCGTACAGCTCGCCGTCGAGGTTGAATACCACGATCGGCGTGCCGGTCACTTCGTCGAACACGCTCTTCATTTCACCCGGCAGCAGCTCGTTGCCGGCACAGACAAAGGTCCAGGCCTCGCTCACGCGGCGGCTCCGTTCAGCGGCTTTTCCAGGATCTCGAAGCGCAGGTCGTCGCGCTTGGGGATGCCGAAGCGTTCGTCGCCATACGGGAACGGCTTCTTGATGCCGGTACGGCTGTAGCCGCGGCGCTCGTAGAAGGCGATCAGCTCGTCGCGCACGTCGATGACGGTCATCTGCATCACCGGTACGTTCCATTCGCGCGCGGCGTGTGCTTCGGCGGCGTCCATCAGCTGCTTGCCGACGCCGCCGCCCTGCTGGGCCGGATCGACCGAGAACATGCCGAAGTAGCCCTTGCCGTCGACATCGGCGACGTGGGCGCAGGCCACCAGCTGGTCCCCGCGCTCGGCCAGCAGGATGGTGGAGCGCGGGCGGTCGAGGTCGGCCTGGATGCCTTCGGCGTCGATGCGGGCGCCATCCAGCAGGTCGGCTTCGGTGGTCCAGCCAACGCGGCTGGCGTCGCCACGGTAGGCCGAGGTGACGAGGGCGATCAGGGCGGGGATGTCGGCCGGCGTGGCGGCGCGGAAGGTCAGGGTGCTCATGGCCCCATTCTAGGTGGGGCGTGGGCGGGCGCAAATGGGGGAGCGGCGTGGGGTCAGAGCCCTTTCGCTGGGCGAAAGGGCTCTGACCCCGTCTGCCGGGCTCAGCCCAGTAGCTTGCGTACCTTGGTCAGCGCGGTCATGAACCGCTCGATCTCGGCGTGCGTGTTGTAGAACGCCAGCGAGGCACGGCAGGTTGCCGCCACGCCGAAGTACTGCAGCAGCGGGTGCGCGCAGTGCTGGCCTGACCGCACGGCCACGCCTTCCAGGTCGAGCAGGGTTGCCAGGTCGTGGGCATGCGCGCCGTCGATCAGGAACGAGACCACGGCGGCCTTCTCCGGTGCTTCGCCGATGATGCGCAGACCGTCGACGCGGCGCAGCTCTTCGGTGAAATGCGCCAGCAGTTCAGCCTCGCGTGCTTCCACGTTCTCCTGGCCAAGCTGCTGCAGGTAGTCGGCGGCCACGCCCAGGCCGATGAAGCCGGCGATGTTCGGGGTGCCGGCTTCGAACTTGTGCGGGGCATCGTTGAACACGGTGCCGCCGAAGCTGACTTCCTTGATCATCTCTCCGCCGCCAAGGAACGGCGGCATCGCGTCCAGGTGCTCGCGGCGGGCCCACAGCGCACCGGTGCCGGTCGGACCACACATTTTGTGGCCGGTGATGGCGTAGAAGTCACAGCCGATCGCGGCCACGTCGACCTTGCGGTGCGGCACGGCCTGCGAGCCATCAACCACGGTGATGATGCCGCGCTTGCGCGCTTCACGGCAGATCTCGCGCACCGGGTTGACCGTGCCCAGCACGTTGGACACGTGGGTGACCGCCAGCAGCTTGACCTCCGGGGTCATTGCCGCGCGCAGCGCATCCAGATCGAGTGCGCCGTCAGGCGTGATCTCGGCCACGCGGATGGTGGCGCCGGTACGCTGTGCGACCAGCTGCCACGGCACGATGTTGGCGTGGTGTTCCATGCGCGTGATCAGGATCACGTCGCCGGCCTTCAACCGCGGCAGGGCCCACGAATACGCCACCAGGTTGATGGCGAAGGTAGTGCCGCTGCACAGCACCAGGTCGCTGGGGCGCACGTTGAGGAAGCGCGCCAGCGTGTTGCGCGCGCCTTCGTAGGCGTCGGTGGCTTCGCTGCCCAGTGCATGCACCGCGCGGCTGACGTTGGCGTTGTAACGGCGGTAGAACTCGTCCACCGCGCCGATCACCTGCACCGGCTTCTGGCCGGTGTTGGCATTGTCGAAATAGACCAGCGGCTTGCCGTGCACTTCACGCATCAGCAGCGGGAAGTCGAGGCGGACGCGCTCCCAATCGGGCGCGCCGGTGCGTTCTTCGATCGGGCGCGGGGTGGACAGGTTCATGCCACACCCGCCTCGGCCAGGGCCTTGTCCAAACGGCGTGCCAGCTGCTCGCGCAGGGCTTCCGGCAGGATCTTCAGCGGCTCGTGGCAGAACGCGGCGCTCAGCAGTGCCTGCGCCTGTGCCTGCGGCAGGCCGCGCGAGCGCAGGTAGAACAGCGCGTTGGCATCGAGCTGGCCGACGGTGGCGCCATGCGCGGCCTTCACTTCATCGGCGTCGATGACCAGCGTCGGCTGGGTATCGATCTCGGCGTCGGTCGACAGCAGCAGGTTCTTGTTGGACAGGTTCGCATCGGTGCCGTCGGCGCCTTCGCGGATCTGGATGCCACCATGGAACACCACGCGGCTGCGGTTGGCGGCAACGCCACGCCACAGCAGCTCGCAACTCGTATCGCGCGCGATGTGGTCGATGCCCAGGCGGGTCTCGACGTGGCGGCGGCCATTGCCGAGCAGCACGCCGTTGGCGGTCAGCTGGGCATTGTCGCCTTCCAGGCGCACGTTCAGTTCGTGGCGGCTGAGTGCTGCGCCCAGTTCCAGGTCGACGCGGTGGTACTGCGCGTCGCGGGCCAGCACCGCGTCGGTACGCAGGAAGCTGGTCTGGCGCGCGCTGCCGGCCTGCACGCGGGCGTGCTTGAGCACGGCATCGCGGGCTACATGGGCGTGCAGCACGGTGTTGTCCAGGTGCGCCGAATCGCCGACGCTGAGGCGGTGCTCGACCACGCCCAGGCTGGCGCCGGCACGCAGGTCGATCAGGTGGCGGTGGTGCCAGGCCAGGTCGGTATCGCCGGCGACGCTGGCGAACACCAGCTGTAGCGGCGCTTCCACCTGCACGCCTTCTTCCACGCGCATCACCACGCCTTCATCGGCCAGCGCGGCATTCAGGCGGGCGAAGATCTCTTCGCTGCGCTCGTAGCGGCGGCCAAGGAAACGCACGGCGTCTTCGCCGGAGGCCAGTGCGGCCGACAGCGGCTGCAGCTGCACGCCGGCCGGCAGGCTCTGCACATCGCTCAGCACGGCATCCAGGCGGCCGTTGACGAACACCAGGCGCGGTGCCGGGATGTCCTCCAGCAGCGCGGCGTCCAGCGCCGGGCCCTGCAGCGGTGCAGCCGCGAACGCACGGCGTTCCAGCTGGCGCAGCGAGGTGTACTTCCAGGCTTCGTTGCGCGCGGCCGGCAGGCCGTCACGCAGGGCCGCGTCCAGCACTTCGCGGCGCGCGTCGCTGCCGCAGAAGGCCTGGGCCATGGAGTCGAGCAGGGCGCTCATCAGACCGCCGCCTCGCGCACCACGCGATCCTTGAGGAAATCGTAGCCGTGCGCTTCCAGTTCCAGCGCCAGTTCCGGGCCACCGGTCTTGACGATGCGGCCATCGGCCAGCACGTGCACCACGTCCGGCTTGATGTAGTCCAGCAGGCGCTGGTAGTGGGTGATGACCAGGAACGAACGGTCGGCGCCGCGCAGCGCGTTGACGCCGTCGGCCACGCTCTTCAGCGCGTCGATGTCCAGGCCCGAATCGGTTTCGTCCAGGATCGCCAGCTTCGGC
This sequence comes from Stenotrophomonas sp. YJH_SMC_6, assembly GCF_059371335.1. NCBI lineage: Bacteria > Pseudomonadati > Pseudomonadota > Gammaproteobacteria > Lysobacterales > Lysobacteraceae > Stenotrophomonas > Stenotrophomonas sp. YJH_SMC_6. The sequence goes on from NZ_JCAFUM010000001.1 coordinate 120,206, forward strand.
TCGAGCACGGCCAGCTGGAAGATCTCGTTGCGCTTCTTTTCGCCACCGGAGAAGCCTTCGTTGACGCCACGGTGCAGCAGCTCGTCCTTCAGGTGCAGCACGGCCAGCTTCTGGCGCACCAGCTTGAGGAACTGCATGGAGTCCAGTTCGTCCTCGCCACGCGCCTTGCGCTGCGCGTTCAGCGCGGCGCGCAGGAAGTAGGTGTTGTTCACACCCGGGATTTCCACCGGGTACTGGAACGCCAGGAACAGGCCGGCGGCGGCGCGCGCTTCCGGGTCCTGGTCGAGCAGGTCGCTGCCGTCGAACTGCACGCTGCCTTCGGTCACTTCATAGCCGTCACGGCCGGCCAGGACATTGCCCAGGGTGGACTTGCCGGCGCCGTTGGGGTCCATGATGGCGTGCACCTGGCCGGGCTTAACATCCAGCGACAGGCCCTTGAGGATTTCCTTGTCGCCGATGCGGGCGTGGAGGTTTTCGATCTTCAGCATGGTCATGGCTTGGTAGGTTTCGGGGCTGCGGGGGCGATGCGGACGATCTGCACCGTGCCGTTGCCGGGCTGCCCAGGTTGAGCGGGGAGGGCGGAGAAAACCACGATGATCTCTTCACCGGGTTCTTGCAGGCAGGAGACTGCGAGGGAGGCCTGTCGGATGGATTCGGCAGCGGCGCGATCCAGCTCACGGTTGCCCGAGCTCAGGCGAGCCCGGATCGCGCCGAAGCTGCCGTCCTGCCCCGTTGTCAGCACTATCGAAAATTCTTTCGGCGCGGAGATGACCGTGCTGGCGGGCAATCTGACCGGGGTGGCACCCACCAGGTCTTCGGGGGTGCAGGACGCGTTGGCCAGGGCCCAGGGCGAAAGGCCCAGCAGCAACAGTGCGGGCAAAGACGTACGCATCATCCGACGCTTCCTTCCAGCGAGACTTCCAGCAGCTTCTTGGCCTCCACCGCGAACTCCATCGGCAGTTCGCGGAACACCTGCTTGCAGAAGCCGTCGACGATCATCGACACCGCGTCTTCCTGGCTGATGCCACGGGCGCGGCAGTAGAACAGCTGGTCGTCGGAAATCTTCGAGGTGGTGGCCTCGTGTTCGACGGTGGCGCCCGGGTTCTTCACCTCGATGTAGGGGAAGGTGTGCGCGCCGCACTGCTTGCCGATCAGCAGCGAATCGCACTGGGTGTAGTTGCGCGCGCCATCGGCGTTGCGGTCCACCCGCACCAGGCCGCGGTAGGTGTTCTGGCCACGGCCGGCACTGATGCCCTTGCTGACGATCTTGCTCTTGGTGCGCTTGCCGACGTGGATCATCTTGGTGCCGGTGTCGGCCTGCTGGCGGTGATGGGTCAGCGCCACGGAGTGGAACTCACCGACCGAGTCGTCGCCGAGCAGCACGCAGGACGGGTACTTCCAGGTGATCGCCGAACCGGTTTCGACCTGGGTCCAGGTGACCTTGCTGCGCGCGCCACGGCATTCGGCACGCTTGGTGACGAAGTTGTAGATGCCGCCGACGCCGTTTTCGTCGCCCGGGTACCAGTTCTGCACGGTGGAGTACTTGATCTCCGCGTCTTCCAGCGCGACCAGCTCGACCACCGCTGCGTGCAGCTGGTTCTCGTCGCGCATCGGTGCGGTGCAGCCTTCCAGGTAGGACACGTAGGCCTTGTCCTCGCACACGATCAGGGTGCGCTCGAACTGGCCGGTGTGGCCGGCATTGATGCGGAAGTAGGTGCTCAGTTCCATAGGGCAACGCACGCCCTTGGGAATGAACACGAAGCTGCCATCGGAGAACACCGCCGAATTGAGCGCGGCGAAGTAGTTGTCGCCTACCGGCACCACGGTGCCCAGGTACTGGCGGACCAGTTCCGGATGTTCCTTGATGGCCTCGGACATCGAGCAGAAGATGATGCCCTTCTCGGCCAGTTCCTTGCGGAACGTGGTACCGACGGACACCGAGTCGAACACCGCGTCCACCGCCACGCCTGCCAGCTTGGCACGCTCGTGCAGCGGCACGCCGAGCTTGTCGTAGGTGTCGAGCAGTTCCTTTGGCACGTCATCCAGCGAGGCGTACTTCGGGCCCTTGGGCGCGGAGTAGTAGCTGAGCGCCTGCAGGTCGATCGGCGCGATCTCCAGCTTGGCCCAGTCCGGCATCGGCATGGTCAGGAAGTGGCGGTAGGCGTCCAGGCGCCACTGCGTCATCCACTCCGGCTCGTCCTTCTTGGCCGACAGGGCACGGATGGTGTCCTCGTCCAGGCCCGGCGGCAGGGAGTCCGATTCGATCTCGGTGATGAAGCCGGCCGAATACTTGCGGCCGAGCTGCTCGTGGATCTCGCGGTTGGGGGTGTCGTCGTGGGCGACGTTTTCGATGCTTTCGGTGGCCATGGGGGGCTGCCTGTGGATCAGGAGACGACGTCGACAGCGATGGTGCGGCGCTGTTCGTCATCGGCAAGGGGAAGAGGGGGCAGGATCTGGGCGAGGGTGACATCGCGCAGGGCCTCGGAGACCACGTCGTTGATCAGCCGCCAGCTGCTGCGCGCGCCGCACTTGGGCGCCATGCCGCACTGGTGGTGGTCGTGGCTGCATTCGGTCAGGGCCAATGGCCCTTCCATCGCTTCGACCACTTCGAACAGCGAGATCTCGATGGCCGGGCGGGTCAGGCGGTAGCCGCCACGGACACCGCGCAGGCCTTCGACCAGGCCGGCCTGCGCCAGCGGCTTGAGCACCTTGCTGACGGTGGGCGGCTCTAGGCCGGTGAATTCGGCCAGCTCAGTGGCACTGAGCACCTCGCCCGGACGGGCGGCAAGCACGGTCAGCACCACGGTGGCGTAATCGGTGAGCTTGGTGACACGCAACATGGGAATGCGAGCGGTTCTTAAAGCGGACTGAAATTGTACGCTTTTATTCGCCGGCATCCAACCCGGGCATTCAGCCGGCGCTGGGACGGACCGGGACGACGCACCGGGGCCACCGCCGGGGCGCCATGCTGCGCCAACGGGGTGATTTTCGCAATCACCCGGAATGGGCGAGAATCCCGGTTCCATCCGCTGCAAACAGCCCGTGCCGATGCCGAAGAAGATCCAAGCCCGCAAGTCCGCCATCCATGGCAACGGCGTGTTCGCCGTGGCCCCGATCAAGCAGGGCGAGCGCGTGATCCAGTACAAGGGCCTGCTGCGCAGCCACGGCGACGTTGATGCCGATGACAGCGGCGACGTTGAAAGCGGCCATACCTTCCTGTTCACCCTCAACGATGACTGGGTGATCGATGCCAACTACAAGGGCAACGATGCGCGCTGGATCAACCACAGCTGCGATCCGAACTGCGAGGCGGTGATCGAGGAAGACGAGGACGGTGACAGCCGTGGCGACAAGGTGTTCATCGAGGCGCTGCGTGACATCAAGGCCGGCGAAGAGCTGACCTACAACTACGGCATCACCCTGGCCGAGCGTCACACCGCCAAGCTGAAGAAGATCTGGGAGTGCCGCTGCGGCTCGCCCAAGTGCACCGGCACCATGCTGCAGCCCAAGCGCTGACCGGTACCGCGTAGTGCCGGCCGCTGGCCGGCAAGGCGCAATCCAGGTGCCGGCCAGCGGCCGGCACCACCCGGAGGCTCTCCACCTGCCGTGCACGGCAGGGTCACCGCCGTGCAAGGGCCGTTCTTCCATTCTGTCGGCACCCCCAACCGGAGTGCACCCATGGCAGAACGATTGAAGGGCAAGCAGATTGCCATCCTTGCCACCCACGGCTTTGAACAGTCCGAACTGACCGAACCCAAGCGTCTGCTGGAAGCCGAAGGCGCGCGCGTCAGCGTCGTGTCGCCTGCAAAGGAGGCGACGATCAAGGGCTGGAAAGAGAAGAACTGGGGCGACGCCGTTGCAGTGGATATTCCGCTGGATGAGGCCGATCCGGCCAGCTTCGATGCCCTGGTGCTGCCGGGAGGGGTCATCAATCCGGACACGCTGCGTACCGACGAGGCTGTACTCGGCTTCGTCCGCGCAGTAGACGAAGCCGGCAAGCCTGTGGCGGCGATCTGCCATGGCCCGTGGCTGCTGATCAACAGTGGCCTCGCCGATGGCCGCGAGCTGACGTCCTGGCCGTCCCTCCAGCAGGATCTGACCAATGCGGGGGCGAACTGGCGCGATGCCGAGGTCGTGGTCGACGGCAACGTGATCACCAGCCGCAAGCCGGACGACATCCCAGCCTTCAGTGAGGCGGTGGTCAAGGCACTCGCCGCCTGATGCGCTGCCGGTAGTGCCGGCCGCTGGCCGGCACCACCTTACTTGCCCAGCACGCCTGCCGGCACCAGGTTGCCCAGGTTCTGGTTGAAGGTGACCACCAGCTTGCCGTTCTTCACCTGTGCCGATTGCACCTGCAGCGCGCCAAGCACGCCGGCCACGGCCGGGTCCAGCTTGTAGATCGGCTCCCGCTGGGCGTAGTCGCTCAGCCAGGCGTTTAGCAGGCCACGGGTACGGGAGTCGAGACGACCGCCCTGGTTGGCCGGTGTGAAGTCATCCACGCTCGGCTGCTGCAGGTGGAATCCCTGGGTCTGCGCGTCGTAGCGCAGGCCGCTGCTGAGCTTCACCGTACCCAGTTTGGCCGGATTGCCACCGGCAGTGGCCAGTGCCACGTCCATGCCAAGGTTCAAGCGCTCGCCGGCCGGGAGGCTCAGCTGGGGGTGGCTCATGGTGAGGGCGATCAGTCCACCCAACGCGTCCTGGGTGCGCGGGAAGCTGCCATCGAGATACTGCTGCACATCGCTGGCGCCGACCGACAGTTCGCGGCCGGAAATGGATGGGGCGGCCTGCGCGCCAATCGCGGCGGCGATCAGCACGGTGGAGGCGGCGACGCGGGTCATCAGGGAACGCAGGCGCATGGCGGTGACCGCTGGACTGGGAAAGGATGGAGGAAAGAGTAGCCGGGACGGCTGAATCGCGCGTGCATGCCGCTGCAACGGTTCAGTCCAGCGTTGGCCGCAGTTGCGCCGATTGGATCTGCCAGCCGCGGCCATCAGCACTGGGCTGCACGCGGTACCAACCGCCGAAGCGGAAGGTGCCTTGCGTGGTGACCGCGCGGATCCGCACCGGCACCTCCAGCAGCTTGGGAGGATGCTGGCCGTCGCGTGCCACCGGGGGCTCGCTGTCCAGCCGCAGCGTACGCGCGCCCTGCAGCTGGCGTATGGCAGCGTCATCTGCGCGGTGCGGGTCGGCCGGTGGAATCGCCCATGCCGCGTCGCTGGCGCTGCGGTTGCGGTTGAGCAGCGCGATCACGTAGCGGTTGAGCATCACCGATGGTGGTTGGGCGTCGGCAGCGACCGCAGCGAACAGCGGATCGATCGCCGGTGTCTGCAGGGACGCCGCTTCGGTGCTGGTAATGCCCTGCGTTCCGGCGCTGGCGACAGCCGGCGCTGGCGCAACATCAGGCGCTGCCGCAGGCCTGGAGCAGCCGAGCAGCGCCAGGGGCACGATCAGGAAAAGCGTCCTGCGCATGCCTCCTCCCCGAGGCGATGTGGGGGAGACAGTGTATCGGCTGCGCGGGAATCAGCGGGAGGAGGGCAACTGCTCCAGCGCATCCAGTGCCGGCAGCACCTGCCCGGCGATGGCGGCCAACGCATGTCCATCGGTCTCTGCGTGGCGCTGCACGATGTCGCGCAGCAGCTGGGTGGCGATCACCAGGGTCGCGCGTTCATCACCGCTGATGCCAGCGGTGCGTGGCGCCGCTTCCAGCAGGCGCATCAGGTCGCGGCTGGCGCGATGCTCCAGTTCGATGGTGCAGCGCCCGGTGCACTGCAACCCGTCCTTTTCGATGGGGGTCACCGAGATCCGGTAGCGGGTGGAGGGGCTGGCCATGAGGGGATGCTCGCCGTAGCTGTGGAGGATGTGCCCACCTTAGGCAAGGCCGTGCCCGGCGGCGATGGCCGGGGCTGCACGCAGTGTTCCACCCGGTACGTTCCAGGGCCTGCCCAGGCCGCGCCTGGCTAATGGCGACGGGCTTGAACGGGGATTTTCCAGTATGCGGCAACGCTGTGTTGCGGATGCCCCGGGGCGGCGCATCCACGCGTGGCGTGGACCTGCTGCCGGGAACGTGCAAAAGAAAACGGGACGGCCAGAGCCGTCCCGTCGGAATCCGCGTTGGGGCGCGCCCTTACAGCGCGGCGTCCTTCAGCTTCTTCAGCGGACGCACCTTCAGCTTGGTGGTGGCCGGCTTGGCAGCGAACCACTGCTCTTCCTTGGTGAACGGGTTGATGCCCTTGCGCTTCGGCTTGGCCGGCACATTGACGGTGGTGATCTTCAGCAGGCCCGGCAGGGTGAAGGAGCCAGCGCCCTTCTTGTGCACCGAGGAGGCAACGGCGCTTTCCAGCGAGGCCAGCACAGCGCGGACGTCCTTGGCGACGACGCCGGAGGCTTCAGCGATGTGTGCAACCAGGCCGGACTTGGTCAGCACTTCCTTGATCGGCTTCGGAGCGGCCGGCTTGGCGGCTGCCTTCGTCGCGACTTTCTTCACTGCCTTCTTCGGGGCAGCCTTCTTAGCGGTCTTTGCCATGGTTTCCTGTTCCGTGAACGGTTGGTTGTTTGGTCGGCGCCGAACCCCGTCGGCAAGCGCAATGTAGGGCAACTCTTGGGCGCCGCCAATAGCCCGAAGCGCGGAAAGTGCATGTTTTTTCATATCCAGGCCGATTCAGTACATGGCGCGCCGTGGGGGACGGGGGTGTGGCAACGCACGCTACGGCCCACGCCCGCCCATCAGCGGAATGCGCGAAACCACTGAAAACAAGAGAAAAATGCGTTTCCGGCTGGTGAGAAAGTGTCCACGCGCCGGGTTCGGAAGGCGACCTGCGGCGTGCGGCGGAGCGACGCAGGGCTAACGCCTCCCGTGCGAGGGTGACCGTTCATCACCGTCACGCAGGAGCAGCACATGGGAATCTCGCGACACGCCACCGCGCACTGGGAAGGCGATCTGAAGTCGGGCAAGGGGCAGCTGAGCACGCCGCAGAGCGGGCTGCTGGACAAGACACGCTACGGCTTCAACAGCCGTTTCGGCGACGAAAAGGGCACCAACCCGGAAGAGCTCATCGCTGCTGCGCACGCCGGTTGCTTCACCATGGCGCTGTCGGCCAAGCTCGGCGAAGCCGGCTTTACCCCGACCTCGCTGGATACCGAAGCCAAGGTCGATCTGTCATTGGAGGGCGGCCCGCAGCTGTCGCAGATCCGGCTGAAGGTGAAGGCAGTGGTGCCGGGTATCGATGCGACGCAGTTCCGTGCGATTGCCGATGACGCCAAGCAGAACTGCCCGGTGTCCAAGGCGCTGAGCGCGGTGCCGATCAGCCTGGAAGCCGAGCTGGGCTGAGGGTAGTGCCGGCCGCTGGCCGACAACCGCATGATGTCGAGGTCCAGGTGACAGCCGGCCAGCGTTATGGCGGCCTTCCTGGCCGCCACCCTCCGGGCCGTCGCGTCCGACGTTGGCAGTGGCTCCTGCCGCTGCCTTCGGCTCCACCTCGATGGTGTTTACCAATCGATGGTGCCGCTGATCACCGTCTGCACCTGGCCGCCCGACCAGACCTCGCCGTCCTGGTCGACCAGCAGGGTCAGGCGCGCGTCGTGGCCGACTTCGCGGCCCTGGCTGACTTCAAACGGCGTCCGTCCACGCGGCAGCGCGTCACGCAGGTCCAGCCACGCGGCCAGCACCGCATTGGCCGCACCCGAGGCGGCGTCCTCGAAGCGGCGTCCATTGCCGACGAAGGCACGTACGGCCAGGTCGAAACCCTCGCTGCCATCGCTGAAGGCATAGGCGAACACGCCCATGCTGTCGGTGGATTCAGCCAGTGCGGCCACTGCATCCCAGTCTGGCTGCAGCGCGCGCAATGCGGCCTCGTCGGCCACCTGCACCACCCACCAGCTGCGGCCGCCCTGCATGCGTGCCGGCGGCAGTGTGCCCAGCGGCCAGTCCTTCAGCGCGGCCTGCAGGCGCGGATCGGTGGCCTCAGCGGTTTCGGCCAGCTGCGCGCGCGGGGTGCGGATGGCGATGCGCTGCTGCGTACCCTCACCGCTGACGCGCAGCGGCAGGGCACCGGCAATGCCGTCCTGCACCAGCACACCGTCGACCACTGCGGCCAGGCCCGCCTGCAGCACCGCATGCGCGGTGCCGACGCTGGGGTGGCCCGCGAACGGAACTTCCTTCTGCGGGCTGAACATGCGCAATCGATAGCTGGCGCCCGGCACCTGCGGCGGGAACACGAAGGTGGTTTCGGGCAGGCGCGTCCAGCGCGCGATGGCCTGCATGCTGGCGTCGTCCAGGCCCTCGGCATCGAGTACCACGGCCAGCGGATTGCCAGCGCCGGCGCGCGGGGAGAACACGTCCAGCTGCAGGAAACGGCGGGTGGTCATCAGGCGGCACTCCAGTAAACAGGCCGCATAGCGTAGCGCGGGGCACCAAAAAGGGGACGGAGGGAATTAAGTCGCTTTTGCCTCATGTGCCATAAGCGACTTAATTCCCTCCGTCCCCTTTTCTCCGTGGGCTACCAGCGGATGCTGCCGTCGATCACGCACTGCACCTGGCCGCCGATCCACACCGTGCCCTGCGCATCAACCTCGACCTGTACGCGACCATCGCGGCCGACTTCGCGGCCCTGGCTGGCGACGTAGCGGCCCTCGCGGCCGGGCAGGGCATTGCGCTGGCGCAGCCAGGCACCGATCAGCGCATTGGCGCTGCCGGTCACTGGATCCTCGGGCACGGCGGCCGCATCAGCGGGGCAGAAGGCGCGCACCACCCGGGTATGGTCGTCGCCGGCCTCGTCGGCGAACACGGCCACACCGGTCGCGTCGGTGGCGAGGCTCCAGTCGGCCAGCGTGGCCATGTCCGGCACAAGGTTGCGTACGGCGGCGGCATCGCGCAGCGGCAACAGCCACCAGCGTGCGCCGTTGTCCCACAGTTCGGGCACGTGCCCGCTGTCGGCCAGCGCCAGCAGCGCTTCGGGCGCTCCGTCGGCCGCTGTGTCCAGCCGCCGCGCCGGTGGGCTGGCCAGCTGGATCTGCAGTGCCTCGGCCGGGCCGCTCACCCGTACCGGCAGCAACCCCGCCGCGCATTGCTGCAGCAGGGCACGGTCGTGCGGGTGCGCCAGGCCGCAGGTCACCGCCGCCCAGGCGGCGCCGACGCTGGGGTGGCCGGCGAAGGCCAGCTCGCGGGACGGGGTGAAGATGCGGATGTGGTAGTCGGCGCCCGGCGTGCTGGGGCGCAGGAAGAACACCGTCTCGGACAGGTTCAGCCAGGCGGCCAGGGCCTGCATCTGGCTGCTGGAGAGCCCGTCGGCGTCCAGGATGACGCCCAGCGGGTTGCCGGTGCCGGGGCGGGGGGCGAAGACATCGAGCTGCAGGTAACGGAGGACGGCCATCTACGGGGATATTGCGCTTAGAATCAAAGGTTCCGCCCCCGAGGGCGGCTTCCCCACATTCTACATAGCCAATCCATGTCAGCTTCCCCCCTTGTCGATCGTTGGATCGTACTGAAGTTCGGCGGCACCTCGGTGTCGCGTCGTCACCGCTGGGACACGATCGGGAAGCTGGCGAAAAAACGCGCGGAAGAGACCGGCTCGCGCGTGCTGGTGGTGGTGTCGGCGCTGTCCGGGGTCACCAACGAACTGACCGCGATCGCCGATGGCGCGCCCGACAGCCGGGACCGCGTGGCGGCGCTGGTCGAACGCCACGAGGCCTTCCTGGTTGAACTCGGCCTGGGCCGCGAGGTGCTGGCCGATCGCCTCGCCGCGCTGCAGGGCCTGCTCGACGACGCGCGTGCAGCCACCCGTCCGCTCGACTGGCAGGCCGAAGTGCTGGGCCAGGGCGAGCTGCTGTCCTCCACCCTGGGTGCGGCCTACCTGCGCGCTTCGGGCCTGGACATGGGCTGGATGGATGCCCGCCAGTGGCTGGACGCGATGCCGCCGCAGCCGAACCAGAGCGACTGGTCGCAGCGCCTGTCGGTGAACTGCCAGTGGCGTGCCGACGCGGAATGGATGCAGCGCTTCCGTGCGCAGCCGACCCGCCTGCTGATCACCCAGGGCTTCATCTCGCGGCATGCCGATGGCGGTACCGCCATCCTCGGCCGCGGCGGCTCGGATACCTCGGCGGCGTACTTCGGCGCGTTGCTGGGTGCCAGCCGCGTGGAGATCTGGACCGATGTGCCGGGCATGTTCAGTGCCAACCCGAAGGATGTGCCGGACGCGCGCCTGCTGACCCGCCTGGACTATTACGAGGCGCAGGAAATCGCCACCACCGGCGCCAAGGTGCTGCACCCGCGCTCGATCAAGCCGTGCCGCGATGCCGGCGTACCGATGGCCATCCTCGATACCGAGCGCCCGGAACTGCCCGGCACCAGCATCGACGGCAGCGCCGCGCCGGTACCAGGGGTGAAGGCGATCAGCCGCCGCAACGGCATCGTGCTGGTGTCGATGGAAGGCATCGGCATGTGGCAGCAGGTCGGCTTCCTGGCCGATGTGTTCAATCTGTTCAAGAAGCACGGCCTGTCGGTGGACCTGATCGGTTCGGCCGAAACCAACGTCACCGTGTCGCTGGATCCGTCCGAGAACCTGGTCAATACCGATGTGCTGGCCGCGCTGTCGGCCGACCTGTCGCAGATCTGCAAGGTGAAGGTGATCGTGCCGTGCGCGGCGATCACCCTGGTTGGCCGTGGCATGCGTTCGCTGCTGCACAAGCTGTCGGACGTGTGGGCCACCTTCGGCCGCGAGCGCGTGCACATGATCTCGCAGTCGTCCAACGACCTGAACCTGACCTTCGTCATCGACGAGGCCGATGCCGATGGCCTGCTGCCGGTGCTGCACGCCGAGCTGATCGACAGCGGCGCGATGCCGGTGGAAGAGACCGAAGTGTTCGGCCCGCGCTGGCGCGAGATCGCCGGCACCGTGCGCCCGCGTGGCACGCCGTGGTGGCGGGGCCAGCGTGCGCACCTGCTGCAGCTGGCCGATGCCGGTACGCCGCGCTACGTCTACCATCTGCCGACGGTGCGCGCCCGCGCCCGCGCGCTGGCCGCGATCAAGCCGATCGACCAGCGCTACTACGCGATCAAGGCCAACAGCCACCCCGCCATCCTGCAGCTGCTGGAAGCCGAAGGCTTCGGCCTGGAGTGCGTGTCGCATGGCGAACTGAAGCATGTGTTCCAGCACCTGCCGGAACTGTCGCCCAAGCGCGTGCTGTTCACTCCCAGCTTCTGCCCGCGCAGCGAGTACGAAGCCGCATTCGCGCTGGGCGTGACGGTGACGGTCGACAACGTCGAGGCACTGCAGCGCTGGCCGGACCTGTTCCGCAACCGCGAGCTGTGGCTGCGCGTCGACCTGGGCCGTGGCGAAGGCCACCACGCCAAGGTCCGTACCGGTGGCAAGGACTCCAAGTTCGGCCTGCCGATCGCCCGTGTCGATGAGTTCGTGCGCGCAGCCACCGATCTGGGCAGCCGCGTGGTCGGCCTGCACGCGCACCTCGGCAGCGGCGTGGAGACCGCGCAGCACTGGCGCCTGATGTGCGATGAGCTGGCAGGTTTCGCCCGCCGCATCGGCAGCGTGCAGACCATCGACATCGGCGGCGGCCTGCCGATTCCGTATTCCGCCGAGGACGAGCCGTTCGACCTGGATGCCTGGGCCGAGGGCCTGGCCGAGGTCAAGGCGCTGCATCCGGCATTCCGCCTGGCGATCGAGCCGGGCCGCTACCTGGTGGCCGAATCCGGCGTGCTGCTGACCCACGCCACCCAGGTGGTGGAAAAGGACGGCGTGCGCCGCGTCGGCCTGGATGCCGGCATGAACGCACTGATGCGCCCGGCCCTGTACGACGCCTGGCACGACATCGAGAACCTCAGCCGCCAGGGTGGGTATGCCGAGGCGGCGTTCGATGTGGTCGGCCCGATCTGCGAATCCAGCGATGTGTTCGGCAAGCGCCGCAAGCTGCCGGTGTCGACTGCGCCGGACGACGTGATGCTGATCGCCGATGCCGGCGCCTACGGCTATTCGATGGCCAACACCTACAACCAGCGGATGCTGCCGCGCGAAGACGTGATCGAATGATCGCCGCGCGCGCCCTGCACCCGCCCACCGACACGCCGCGCGCCATCGCGCGGGCCCGTGCCTGACCGGATACACCATGACTGCTTTCGACAAACACCAGGTTTCCCGCTTCCGCTTCGTCCGCTGCGAATTCGCCGCAGAGACCGGCGTGGCCAAGCTGGTCTATGCCTTTGATGACGGCCCGGAGATGGTGGAAACCATCACCGTGCCGGGCGCCCCTTTCGTGCTGGACGAGGCGCGTGCCGCCGCCGTGCAGCGTGCGCTGCAGCTGCTGCACCTGATCGCCGGTGTCAGCTACTACAAGGCGGGCGTGCCGGAGACGGTCAGCATCGACAGCTACAGCATCGATGCCGATACCGCCGCACTGGTGGAGACCATTTACCTCAACGGCCTGGGCGAATTCGCCTACCGCAATGGCCTGAACCTGCGCGGCCGCTTCCGGTTGCCGGTGCAGGGCGAGGCCGTGCAGGCGCCGTCGCTGGGCCTGCAGCCGCACGCGCTGGTGGCCATCGGCGGCGGCAAGGATTCGCTGGTCAGCATCGAAGCGCTGCGCCTTGCCGGCGTGGACGAGACCGTGACCTGGATCGGTGGCTCGCAGCTGATCCGTGCGTGCGCCGAGCGCACCGGCCTGCCGACATTGAACCTGGGCCGCACGCTGGCACCTGAACTGTTCGAGTTGAATCGCCAGGGCGCATGGAACGGCCATATCCCGGTGACGGTGGTGAACTCGGCGATCATGGTGCTGGCCGCGTTGCTGCACGGCGTGGACCAGGTGGTGTTCTCCAACGAGCGCTCGGCCAGCTACGGCAGCCAGATTCCAGGCACCGGCGAAGTGAATCATCAGTGGTCCAAGGGCTGGGCCTGCGAGCAGGCGTTCGGCAGCCATGTGCAGAAGCACGTGGCGGCGGACCTGCAGTACTACTCGCTGCTGCGCCCGATGTCCGAGCTGGCGGTGGCCCGCCAGTTCGCCAAGAGTGACTTCTACGACGCGCATTTCTCCAGCTGCAACCGCAACTTCCACATCCTCGGCGAGCGCCCGGTGAACCGCTGGTGCGGCGTCTGCCCGAAGTGCCATTTCGTGTTCCTGGCACTGGCCCCGTTCATGCCCAAGACGCGCCTGGTGCGCATCTTCGGCCGCAACCTGCTGGATGATGCCGAGCAGGCCGGTGGCTTCGATGCGCTGCTGGAATTCCAGGACCACAAGCCGTTCGAGTGCGTGGGCGAAGGCCGCGAATCGCGTGCGGCGATGGCGACCCTGGCGCAACGCCCGGAGTGGAAGGAAGACGTGCTGGTGAAGCGCTTCTGCAACGAGATCCAGCCGCAGCTGGATGCCGCCGAACTGGAACTGGCACCGCTGCTGCAGCTGCAGGGCGAGCACCGCGTTCCGGCTGCGCTGTGGGAACGGGTGCGTGAAGATTTCGAAGCTTGAAGGAAAGCGCGTTGCGCTGTGGGGCTGGGGCCGTGAGGGCCGCGCCGCGTTTGCGGTGCTGCGTGAGCGCCTGCCCTCGCTGCCGCTGAGCCTGTTCTGCCCGGCGGCCGAAGTCGAGGCCGCGCGTGCGGAAACGCAGGGCGTGCTGGACGTGCGTGGTGAGCCTTCCGCTGAAGCGCTGGCCGCGTTTGACGTGGTGATCAAGTCTCCCGGCATCAGCCCCTACCAGCCAATCGCGTTGGCGGCGGAAGGGCAGGGCACCCGCTTCATTGGTGGCACCGCGCTGTGGTTCGCCGAACACGCGGCCGACGATGGCATCGTGCACGACACCGTGTGCGTGACCGGTACCAAGGGCAAGAGCACCACCACCGCGCTGGTCGCGCACCTGCTGCGTGCCGCCGGCCACCGTACCGGCCTGGTCGGCAACATCGGCCTGCCGCTGCTGGAAGTGCTGGACCCGCAGCCCGCGCCTGAGTACTGGGCGGTGGAACTGTCCAGCTACCAGACCGGCGAAGTGGCACGCAGTGGCGCCCGCCCGCAGGTGGCGGTGGTGCTGAACCTGTTCCCGGAACACCTGGACTGGCACGGCAGCGAACAGCGTTACATCGACGACAAACTGCGGCTGGTGACTGAAGCCGCACCGCGCATCGCCGTGCTCAATGCCGCCGATCCGCACCTGGCCGCGCTGTCGCTGCCCGACAGCGAAGTGGTCTGGTTCAACCAGCTGCAGGGCTGGCACATGCGCGGCGACATCGTGCATCGCGGTGAGCAGGCCGTGTTTGATACCCGCAACACGCCGCTGCCGGGCCGCCACAACCGTGGCAACCTGTGTGCGGTGCTGGCCGCGCTGGAAGCGCTGGGGCTGGATGCCGCGGCGCTTGCGCCGGCGGTGCAGGACTTCCGTCCGCTGCCCAACCGCCTGCAGCGCATCGGCGTGGCCGATGGCCTGACCTACGTCAACGATTCGATCAGCACCACGCCGCATGCCAGCCTGGCTGCGCTGGAGTGCTTCGCCGGCCAGCGCATCGCGCTGCTGGTGGGCGGGCACGACCGTGGCCTGGACTGGACCGATTTCATGCAGCACATGGCGCACGACGTGCCGCCGGTGGAGATCGTGACCATGGGCAGCAACGGCCCGCGCATCCACGCCATGCTGCAGCCGCTGGCCGATGCCGGTCGCTTCGGTCTGCATGCGGCCTGTGACCTGCCCGAAGCGATGGCGTTGGCACGCGCCGCGCTGGGTGCGCAGGGCGGGGTGGTGCTGCTGTCTCCGGGTGCGCCGAGCTTTGGTGCGTACCGCGATTACGTGGCGCGTGGCCGTCATTTCGCCGAGCTGGCCGGATTCGACCCGGACAGCATCAGCGCGATTCCGGGGTTGGGCATCGCCTGAGGGGGCGGATCCCTTTCCGCAGGAAAGGGCTCTGACCCCAACGGGATTCTGGCCGGCAACCCTCCGGAGAAATCCATCCACGCATGGCGTGGATCTACTGCTCCTCGTCGATGAACGCGTAGCCGCCGTCGATCAATTGCTGCAGATACGCATCGAAGCTGGGGGCGATCACCGCATAGCTGTCCGGATCGTGCAGGTAGCGCACCACCTGGCCGACGGTGCCGCCCGGTGCGGGATTGAAATCCAGGTACAGCATCGACGTGCCGCCGTTGTTCATGCAGTGCGAGAAGCACAGGCGGCGGTTCATCGGCAGATCCGCGTCGATGCCTTCACCCAGAATCTCCGGCTCGTCATCCAGCCACTCTTCGTAGATGGAACGGATGCTGTCGTCCCATTGCTGCTGGTCCTCGAAGATCTGCGCGACCGAACGCAGGTAGTACGGGTAGCCGCCGTCTTCCACGTCCGACCCGAGCATCAGCACGCAGACCCCGCCGCCGGGGTACTCGCGGAAATGGGTGCCATCCACGCGGGACAACAGTTCCACCAGGCTGTCAGGCACCTGCGGCCATTGCATGCGCAGGCGCTGCAGGTCTTGTGCGCTGGCGCCCTGGACGTGAGCCCATTGCGGGGCATCGTCGGCAGGCAGGCGTGGGATCAGGCCAGACAGAAAGCGGTCAACAAGGTTCATGCGAAAAAGGGGACGGAGGGGATTAAGTCGTATCCAACCACACCTGCGTCACGTCGCCAATGCAGAATGCGACGCGGGAGGGGCGAATACGGCTTAATCCCCTCCGTCCCCTTTTTCTCGCGGAGCAGGCGCATGATTCGTTGGCGATGCGGTGTGGCGGTGATGCTGGGGCTGGCGGCGATGCCGGCGTGGGCGGCGATGAAGACCCAGCCGGTGGAGTGGAAACACCAGGGCACGACCTTCAGTGGCGTGCTGGTCTATGACGATGGCGAGCACGAGAAGCGTCCGGGCCTGGTGATGGTGCCGAACTGGAAGGGTGTGAACGAGTCGGCCATCGAGAAGGCCAAGCAGCTGGCGGGCGATGATTACGTGGTGCTGGTGGCCGATGTGTACGGCAAGGGCGTGCGGCCGAAGACCGATGCCGAGGCCGGGCCGGTGGCGACCAAGCTGCGCAACGACCGGCCGTTGCTGCGGGCACGTGCGCTGGAAGCGGTGAACGTGCTCAAGGCGCAGGCCGGCAGGGTGCCGCTCGATGCCAGCCGGATCGGTGCGGTGGGCTTCTGCTTTGGCGGCACCACGGTGCTGGAACTGGCCCGTGCCGGTGCGCCGTTGGCCGGTGTGGTCAGCCTGCACGGTGGGTTGGGTTCACCGCTGCCGGCGCAGGCCGGTGGCAGTCACCCTTCGGTGCTGGTGCTCAATGGTGCCGACGACAGGAGCGTGACCGCCGAGGATATCGCCGGTTTCCAGAGGGAAATGAACGCGGCCAAGGTCGACTGGGAGTTCACCAACTACAGCGGGGCGGTGCACTGCTTCGCCGAGCGCGATGCCAACAGCCCGCCGGGGTGCCAGTACAACGAGCGGGCGGCCAAGCGCGCGTGGAAGGCGCTGGATGAGTTCTTCGAGGAGCGCTTCGAGAAACGTTGATCCGCGCAGCGGTAGTGCCGGCCGCTGGCGGGCAACCTCATGATGCTGCGGATGTCATCGGGAATGCCGGCCAGCGGCCGGCACTACCGGATGCGCTCAATGCGGGCGTTCCCGTGCCGACCAACGGTCGGCACCCACCGGAATGCCGGTGGGTGGGTGCCGACCGTTGGTCGGCATACCTCAACCCATCAATGCGAACGCTGCACCGCGTAGCGGGCCAGGCCGCGCAGGGCCGCCACGGCGTCGTTGTCGCCCAGACCATCGAGCGCACGCTCGGCGGCTTCGGCATATTCCTCGGCACGCGCGCGGCTGTACTCCAGGCCGCCGGTAGCACGGATCGCGGCCAGCACTTCCGGCATCGCCGAAGCGTCGCCGTCCTGCACGATGGTGCGCAGGCGTTCGCGGGTGGCGTCGTCGGAGTGGGCCATCGCGTGGATCAGCGGCAGCGTGGCCTTGCCCTCGGCGAGGTCGTCGCCCAGGTTCTTGCCCAGTTCCTCGGCATTGGCCGAGTAGTCCAGCACGTCGTCGGCGATCTGGAACGCGTAGCCCAGATGCATGCCGTAGTCGAACAGGGCCTGCTGGGTGGCTTCGTCCACGCCGCTGGCCAGCGCACCCAGGCGGGTGCCGGCGGCGAACAGAACCGCGGTCTTGCGCTCGATCACACGCAGGTAGGCGGCTTCGTCGGTGTCCGGGTTGTGCACGTGCAGCAGCTGCAGCACTTCACCCTCGGCGATGCGGTTGGTGGCGTCGGCCAGGATCTGCATCACCGGCATGCGCTCCAGCTCGACCATCAGCTGGAAGCTGCGCGAGTACAGGAAGTCGCCGACCAGCACGCTGGGCGCGTTGCCCCACAGCGCGTTGGCGGTGCTGCGGCCACGGCGCAGGCTGGATTCGTCCACCACGTCATCGTGCAGCAGGGTGGAGGTATGGATGAACTCGATGATCGCCGCCAGCTGGTGGTGTTCCGGGCCGGCTTGGCCGACCGCGTGGCCGGCCAGCATCACCAGCATGGGGCGCAGGCGTTTGCCGCCGGCGGAAATGATGTGGTCGGCGATCTGGTTGATCAGCACGACGTCCGAGGACAGCCGGCGCCGGATCAGGGCGTCGACGGCGGCCATGTCGGCCGCGGCAAGCGACTGGATCTGGGGCAGGCCCAGGGCGGGACGGGTGTCTTCGGTGATGGTCATGCGATCAGGCTTTCAGGCTCACCACTGATTATAGGCGCTGGCCGTGAATTCGGGCGCAAACCGGCCCGCGCGGCAATTCCAGCCCGGCCTGCGCGGCTCTCCGCGTGAATACGTATGCAGGTTGCGCCATGCCCGCGAGGCCGCCGCTAAGCTTGCCGGAACAGGATTTCGGCCCGCTACTGGCGGGTCCCGCATGCCCGGAGGGGGGCTGTCGATGTCGCACTATCCATGGTGGCGCGGAGCCGTCATCTACCAGATCTACCCGCGCAGCTACCTCGATGCCAACGGCGATGGCGTGGGCGACCTGCCGGGCATCATCCAGCGCCTGGACCATATTGCCGCGCTGGGCGTGGACGCGATCTGGATCTCGCCGTTCTTCAAGTCGCCGATGGCCGACTTCGGCTACGACATCGCCGACTATCGCGACGTCGACCCGCTGTTCGGCAGCCTGGCCGACTTCGACCGTCTACTGGCCAAGGCGCACGACCTGGGCCTGAAGGTGATGATCGACCAGGTGTTGAGCCATACCTCGATCGAGCACGCCTGGTTCCGCGAGAGCCGCCAGGACCGCAGCAATCCGAAGGCCGACTGGTACGTCTGGGCCGACCCGCGCGAGGACGGCACCCCGCCCAACAACTGGCTGTCGCTGTTCGGCGGCGGCGCCTGGCAGTGGGAACCGCGCCGTGAGCAGTACTACCTGCACAACTTCCTGGTCGACCAGCCGGACCTGAACTTCCACAACCCGGACGTGCAGCAGGCCACCCTGGACAATGTGCGGTTCTGGCTGGACCGCGGCGTGGACGGCTTCCGCCTGGATGCGATCAACTTCTGCTTCCACGACGCGCAGCTGCGCGATAACCCGCCCAAGCCGGCGGACAAGCGCGTGGGCCGCGGCTTCAGTCCGGACAACCCGTACGCCTACCAGTACCACTTCTACAACAACACCCAACCGGAGAACCTGCCATTCCTGGAGCAGCTGCGCGCGCTGCTGGATGAGTATCCGGGCGCGGTGAGCCTGGGCGAGATCTCGTCGGAAGACTCGCTGGCCACCACCGCCGAGTACACCCAGGACGGCCGCCTGCACATGGGCTACAGCTTCGAGCTGCTGGTGGACGACTACAGCGCGGCCTACATCCGCGACACGGTCTCGCGGCTGGAAGCGGCGATGACCGAAGGCTGGCCGTGCTGGGCGGTTTCGAATCACGATGTGGAACGCGCGGTCAGCCGCTGGGGCGGCTATCCGGCCGATCCGCGCCTGGCGCGGATGCTGGTGGCGATGCTGTGCTCGCTGCGCGGCTCGGTGTGCCTGTACCAGGGCGAGGAGCTGGGCCTGGCCGAGGCCGAGGTGCCGTTCGAGGCGCTGCAGGACCCGTATGGCATCACCTTCTGGCCGAATTTCAAGGGCCGCGACGGTTGCCGTACCCCGCTGCCGTGGACCGACGCTCCGCTGGCTGGCTTTACCTCCGGCACGCCCTGGCTGCCGATCCCGGCCGAGCACCGGGCGGCGGCGGTGGCCGTGCAGGAGCGCGACCCGCACTCGGTCCTGGCGGCGTTCCGCGCCTTCCTGGCCTGGCGGCGTAGCCAGCCGGCGCTCCTGCATGGCAGCATCCGGTTCATCGAAAGCGCCGAGCCAGTGCTGCTGTTCGAGCGTATGCTTGCAGATGAAACCCTCCTGCTGGCCTTCAACCTGTCGGCCGAAGCGGTGAGCCATCCGCTGCCGCCGGGCAACTGGCAGCAGGTGGCGGTGCCGGGCCCGGATGCGGGCACGGTGCAGGGCAATGAACTCCAGCTGCCGCCGCGCGCGGTGTATTGCGCCCGACGCAGCTGACCGTTTTCTCCGGTGGCGGTACTTGCGGGGACGGGGCCGAAGCGCCCCGTCCCTTTTTTGTGGGTGGGATTGCGGTGAAGGGCATCCACGCATGGCGTGGATCTACCGGGATGGCGCTTATCCACGCATGGCGTGGATGGACTTTGCCGCCCCCTGGCCGGCATTCGCGCAAAAGAAAACCCGCTGCCTGCGCAGCGGGTTTCCGGTCCTGCTCCCTGTTTTCTGTTGCCGGCCAGCGGCCGGCACTACCGAGTCCGGGGCGCCGGGCAGGGCCCGGCGCGACCTCAGAACTTGTAGTTCACGCCCAGCATGTAGGTGCGGCCCCACTCGATGTACTCCAGCGGGCGGTCCTTGCTGCCGGCGTAGGTGCGGTACGGCTCGTTGGTCAGGTTACTGCCCTGCAGCAGCAGGGTCAGCCCCCGCAGGGCGCTGCTGTCGCTGAAGGTGTAGCTGACCTGCGCATCGGTCACGTTTTCGCCCACCACGTAGCGCAGGCTGCGATTGCCGTTGAAATTGCCGATCTCACCGATGAAGTCCGAACGTCGGCGCTGGCTCACGCGTGCCTCAAAGCCGCTGCGCTCGTAATAGGCGGTGAAGTTGTACACGCGCTTGGACAGACCCGGCAGGCTGATCGGGTCACTGCCCACGCTGGACGCGCTTTCCGGATCCAGGATGGTGATGTCGCTCTTGTTGAAGGTCGCGCTGGCCTGCACGCCGAAGCCACGCAGGCTGTCGGTCAGCATGTCCAGCGGGAACGATGCGGTCAGCTCCAGGCCCTTCAGCGTGCCGCCCTTGCCGTTCTGCGGCGCGGAGAAGGTGCCGGTGGTCAGCACCGGTGCGGTCATGCCCGGCGGCGGTACGTAGCTGCCCAGCAGCGCGGTGAAGTCGTAGTTGTCCACCGACTGGGTGTAGACGTAGCTTTTCAGGTCCTTGTAGAAGATCGCGGCGGCCACGTAGGCCTTCTCGCCGAAGTACTTCTCATAGGACAGGTCCAGTGCGGTGGCGCGCCACGGGTCCAGCAAAGGGTTGCCGCCACTGCCACCGGGGCGGCCGGTGCCGGTATCCACGCCGAACTCCAGGCCGGCACGCATCTGGTCCACGCGCGGCCGCGCAACCTGCTTGGCGGCGGCAAAGCGCAGCGTCTGCTGGTGCGGGAACATGAAGGCCAGGTTCAAGCTCGGCAGCCAGTCGTTGTACTTGCGGCCTGCGGAGTAGGGCTGGATGTTGCTGCCAGCCGGCTGCGAGCTGTCCCAGTAGCGCGAATCCGAGCTCTGGTCGGTGCGCTGCATCTGCACGCCGATGTTGCCGCGCACGCCGACCACGCCGATGTCGGTGTTGATGTTCAGGCGCGCCCACGCGGTGGTGATCTTTTCCTGCACCGTCCACGACTTGGGAATCAGGTAGTCCAGGTTGTCGACCGGGTTGAAGGTCATGTAGCGACCGACCGCGGCCGGCACGTTCCAGGCCGGGATGGTGCCGAGGCCGGCGAAGCTCAGGTCGACCGGGCGGTACTGCAGGTCCGAGGCGATGTTGGCATCACCCTGTGCACCGAGCAGGATGTTGCCTTCGGACTGGGTCTTCACCTTGCGGCGGTCGGCATAGTTCACGCCGATGTCGAGGTCTGGCGCCCACGAGGCAATGGCCTCGGGCAGCGCAATCGTCGCGGCCAGCTTGCCGCCCTTCAGGCGGTCTTCCACCTGCGGCACCTTGCCGTAGCCGGAACCGTAGATGGTGTTGGTCAGGAACAGCGTGTCGGGATTGGAGTAGTTCAGGCCCGGGTTGATCTGCGAGAAGCCGTTCTGGCGGATCGACACGCCGACCGTGTCCAGCTGCGGCATCGGGGTCAGCTGCAGGTTGTTTTCCAGGTTCAGCTCAGCGCGCGTGGCCTTGGAGTAGTTCAGGTCGGCGACCAGCTTGACGCCGCCGAAGTTGAACTCGTTGTTCCAGCCGAACGCATCGATCTTGTCCTTGCGCTTGTTGTACATGCCGCGCACCAGCGGATACACGCCGCTGGCGGTGCCGCCGGTGAACGAGCCGTTGGCGTTGATCTGCGGGTTGCTGACCAGCAGGCCCGGGGTGTAGTTGCCGTTGTAGTTGCTGAGGTTCAGCTCGAACTGGTTGGCGGTGTCGATCTGCTCGGCTTCGGTGTGGAACGCATCGAAGGTGCTGGTCCAGCTGTTGTTCGGCCGGAACTGGATCGTGGCCATCACGCCGTCGCGCTTGTTGTTGCCGGTGCGGCGCAGCGCCTTGATGCCATCGGAGAAGTAGGTGCCGGCGCCCACGCCCGGGCGCTCGCCCTTGTCGGTGTGTTCGGTGGTCCACGGTTCGTACAGGCCGACCTGGTTCTCCTGGATCGGCATGTCGCTGTGCGCGTAGCCGATGGCAATGCCCAGGGTCTTGTCCAGGAACTGGTCGATGTAGCTGGCGCTGAAGCGGTTGCCGTACGGATCGACGTTGGCGGCGCGGCCCAGCGAACTCTTCTGGTAGCGGCCGCTGACCGCGATCACGCGCTCGCCGAAGCTGAGCGGGCGCGCGGTCTGCATGTCGATGGTGCCCGACAGGCCCTGGCCGACCAGCGCCGCGTCCGGGGTCTTGTACACCGTCACGCCGTTGACCAGCTCGGACGGGTACTGGTCGAACTCGACACCGCGGTTGTCGCCGGTGCTGACCACTTCACGGCCATTGAGCAGGGTGGTGGCGAAGTCCGGCGACAGGCCGCGCACGCTGATCACCTGCGCACGGCCGGCCACGCGCTGGGCGGCCAGGCCGGGCAGGCGCGAGATGGATTCGGCGATGCTGACGTCGGGCAGCTTGCCGATGTCTTCGGCGGAAATCGCCTCGACCACCGAGGTGGCGTCCTGCTTGACCGCGATCGCGTTCTCGATGCCGCGGCGGATGCCGGTGACCTGCACCGTATCCAGGTTGGTGGCGGCGGTGGTGGCCGGCGTGGTGGTGCTCTGCGTGGACTGTGCCGACGCCAGCGTCGGCGCCAGCACAACGGCCAGCGCGAGACTCAGCGCACTGCGCTTGTGGTTCAACATTTTCCCCTCCCAGGCAATGTTGCAGATCGATTTGTGAGCGTTCCGGCGGTGCCGTGAACGTGCGACGCGGTGGCCGCTGTCGTCGCCGCTATGGTAGGCAGCGCGTTCTTCGCGGGAATCACCCTGCATACGTATTCAATGGCGTTTGCAGGGGTGTAATCGCTTTCAGATCCTGCTTGCGGTGGTGCCGGCCAGCGGCCGGCACTACCGGGGCATTCACAGCGGCGTGAAGCGAATGGCCTGGCCACCGCCTGGTGCCAGCACCAGCGTCAGTGCATCGGCGCTGGTCACCTCGCGGGTTTCGCGTGCGAACGCGAACGGGTTGCTGCGGAAATCGGCGCCTTCACCATCACGGTAGATCTCGGCGCGATAGCGCACGCTTGGCTCCAGGAAGCCCAGCGGTACCGGCAGCACGCGGCCGTGTTCGTCGGTGATGCTGCCGAGGAACCAGTCGCGGCTGTTGCGGTCACGGCGCACGATCGTCACGTAGTCGCCCACTTCGCCATCGAGCACGCGGCTCTGCTCCCAGTCCACCGCCACGTCCTCGATGAAGCGGAATGCCTCGCGGTGCTGCAGGTAGTGCTCGGGCAGGTCGGCGGCCATCTGGATCGGGCTGTACAGCACCACGTACAGCGCCAGCTGGCGGGCCAGCGTGCTGGGGATGGCCTGGCCGTGGCGGCCCTTCAGGCTGAGGATGCCGGGGGTGTAATCCATCGGCCCGGCCAGCATGCGGGTGAACACCAGGTTGACCTCGTGCTCCGGCGGGTTCGGCGGCTGGCCCCAGGCGTTGTACTCCATGCCGCGCGCGCCTTCGCGCGAGATCCAGTTGGGGTAGGTGCGGCGCAGGCCGGTGTCCTTGATCGGCTCATGCGGGTTCACCGACAGG
Organism: Stenotrophomonas sp. YJH_SMC_6; assembly: GCF_059371335.1. Lineage (NCBI taxonomy): Bacteria > Pseudomonadati > Pseudomonadota > Gammaproteobacteria > Lysobacterales > Lysobacteraceae > Stenotrophomonas > Stenotrophomonas sp. YJH_SMC_6. The sequence goes on from NZ_JCAFUM010000001.1 coordinate 143,617, forward strand.
TGCCGGCGCGCAGCCTCCTGCACCACCTTCAGATGGTGGCGGGCCATGAACTGCCCGTCGTGCCACTCGCGCCACAGCGGGCCCCCCGTGGGATTGCGGCGGTCGACCTGGCCGTCGTCACAGACGTAGCCGGTCTTGAACTGGTCCACGCCCAGCCGTGCGTACAGGTCCAGCGCGGCGCCCAGCTGATCCTCGTAGTGCTCGATGGCGCAGCCGGTTTCATGGTGGCCGATCAGGTGCACACCCTTTTTCAGGCCATATGCCGACAGCGCTTCAATGTCGAAATCGGGCGTGGCCCGGGTGAAATCGAAGTCGTAGCCGTTGCCCACCCACATGCCGTCCCAGCCCGGATTCCAGCCCTCCACCAGCACGCCGCGGAAGCCATGCGCGGCGGCGAAGTCGATCACCTTCTTCGTCTTGGCGGTGGTGGCCGCGTGCTTCGGCCCCGTGGCCCAGCTCTCGTTGTCCAGGTGCATCGACCACCACACGCCCACGTACTTGGCCGGCTTCACCCAGCTCACATCGCCCAGCGCATTGGGCTCGTTGAGGTTGAGGATCAGGTCCGATTCGACCAGGCCACCGGCACGGTCTGCGATCTGCAGCGTGCGCCAGGGCGTGGCGAAGGGCAGGGCACGACGCACCTTCCAGCCTTCGGCCGAGGGTGACAGCTGCGCGCGCAGGCGTTGTCCCTCGGTGCGCCGCAGCCACATGCCGGCGTAGTCCACCAGAGCGGCCTCGTGAATGGCCACATGCAGGCCATCGCGGCTGCGCACGGTCATCGGCGTATGCACCAGCGGCACCTCGCGCAGCGGCGTGCGCTGGTACAGATATTCGTAGTGGATCGGCTCGCCGGCGGGGATCCACCAGGCGGTGGATTCAGGCGCGATGGCGAACTCGGTCAGTTCGTCATCGATGATCGCCTCGTGCAGGTTCGGCTGTTCGGGGAACACATAGCGGAAGCCCAGGCCATCGTCGTAGGCGCGGAACACCACATCCAGCCGACGCTTGCTGCCGGTGGTTTCGGCCAGCTGCACGGTCAGCTCGTTGAAGTGGTTGCGGGTGAGCCGGCGCTCGCCCCACGGCTGCTCCCAGCTGTCGTCGACGCTGCGCCGCTGCTGGCCAAGCAGGGCGAAATCGCGGTCCAGGCGGCCGTCGCGCAGGGCGAAGCCGAGCCTCGAATCCTCCACCACGGGTTCGCCGAAACGCTCGACGCGGTAGCGGGCGGTGCCGCCGTCCAGCACCAGGCTGACCTTGAGCACCTTGCCGGGTGATTCGACGCTGACGACCTGTGGCGCGGCCTGTGCCAGCGTGGCCAATCCCAGCAGGGCCACGCCGAGCATGTGCGCGAACAGTGCGCGTACAACCGTGTGTGGCATCGGCATTTCCCCTCCCAAGGCGCCGTTGGCAGACCCGGACCATAAGCCAGCGCAGCAGGCGCGCTACCGCGTGGCGCCATGAATACGTATGCAGCTGGACGCAGCCGACAGCCCCGCGTCTACCATGGGGCCAAGGCACCTTGAGGGAGGGGCCGCGCCCGCCCGCCGGCAACGACGGTGCGGACCTACAACGCGTGCAGAGAGGGAGGGAGGCCGACGGGCGCAAGCCGGTCCGCCGCTTCGATGCTGAAGATCATTTGCCTGACCGCTGCCCTGGGGGCAGCGCTGGGATCGACCGCGCAGGCGGCCGACCTGCAATTCGACGGCCGCCATGCGCGCGCCGAAGCCGCTGCCAACGGCAGCTTCGTGCTGCATGCGCCGAAGGGCGCAGTGCAGATCGCAGCCGCACCGATGCGCAGCCAGACCGGCAGCGTGATGTTCGACGCGTTGTTCGCGCTGGCCCAGCAGGAGATGGACCAGGACCGCGTGGACGCGATTCGCGATCCCGCGTTCGACGAAGGCCGACCGGTGCCGTGCGAGTGTTTCCAGACCGGCGCGCGCTGGCCCTATGTGTGGACCCGCGATGTCAGCTTCGCCGCCGATCTGGCGCTGGCGCGGCTGGACCCGCAGCGCACCCGGCAGTCGCTGCAGTTCAAGCTGTCGGCGGCGCGCGACGGGCACACGCCCGGCCTGTTCGTGGCGCAGGACACCGGTTCCGGTGGCAGCTGGCCGATCAGCAGCGATCGCGTGGTGTGGTTCCTGGCGGCACGTCATCTGCTGGAGGATCGCGCGTTTGCCGACCAGATCTGGCAGGCGCTGCAGGGCACGCTGGCGCAGGACCGCGCAATGGTGTTCGACGCGCAGGTGGGCCTGTACCGTGGCGAGACCTCCTTCCTGGACTGGCGCGAGCAGACCTATCCGGACTGGACCCGCGAGGACGTGCGCTTCATCGGTGATTCCTACGCACTGTCCACCAACGTGCTGCACTACCAGGCACTGCGCCTGGCCGAACGCCTGGCCGGCCAGCACGGCGACGCCCGCGCGGCCGACTACAAGGCGTGGGCCGATGCGTTGGCGCAGCAGATCGATGCGCGCTTCTGGCGCGAGGATATCGGCCAGTACATGAGCTACATCGGCGAAGCCGCGCACCCGGTGCCGTACGCCAAGGTCGATCTGCTGGGCCTGTCGCTGGGCATCCTCGCCGGGGTGCTGCCGCCCGAGCGCGCGCGCCGTGCACTGGCTGCTTACCCGATGGGGCCAGCCGGCAGCCCCGTGGTCTGGCCGCAGGAAGCGCAGCAGCCGATCTACCACAACCGTGCGATCTGGCCGTTTGTCAGCGCGTACTCGCTGCGTGCGGCGCGGCAGCTGGACGATGCGCCGCGCATCGCCGCCGAGATCCGTTCGCTGATGCGGGGCGCCGCGCTGGCCGGTTCCAACATGGAGAACTACGAGCTGGTGAGCCAGGCCGTGCATGTCGAGGAAGGCGCGCTGAGCGGCCCGGTGGTCAACTCCGAACGCCAGCTGTGGTCGGTGGCCGGGTATCTGTCGATGGTGGTCGAAGGCGTGTTCGGCGTGCAGGTCGATGGCCGTGTGCAGCCCAAGCTGCCGGCCGCGCTGGTGCCGGAACTGTTCGGCACGCAGCGCAGCATCAGCCTGGAAGTCACTGGCAAGCGCTATGTGCTGGAGCGTCCGCAGAGCGTGGGCGATGGCTTGCTGGTGGCGGGCAGGACCACCACACGCGGCACGACCACCACGGTGCAGCTGGTGACTGCCCCGGCAGCAACAGGCTTCGCTGCCACGACTGCGGATGCCAACGCGCGTGCGCCCGCAACACCGGCGGCACCGCAGGCCCTGCGCAGGGGCACGGGTTGGAACGTTCCGGTGCAAGCCGGGCAGGTTCTGTGGAAGGACGGCAGGGCCGTCGTCGCCAGCAATGGCCAGGTGCAGATCAGCGACGATGGGCTGCAGCATTGCCTCAGCCTGACCCGACGCGAAGGCGCGTTGGAATCGCTGCACAGCCCAATGGTCTGCGTCGGTCCGCAGCAGGTGCTGAAGGGTGCGCAGCGCTGGCCGTTCACCTCGGCCAAGGCCGGGCAGGTTCGCCTGCGCCTGCAATATCGAAACCCGAACGGGCCGATCAACACTGGCGTCACGGCTGCGGTCAAGCAGCTGGTGCTGCAGTGCCCGGGCCAGCCGTTGCAGCGGCATACGGTCACGCTGCCGCACAGCGTGGCCGTGCAGGACTCGACCTCGACAACATTCACGGTGCCAAAGGGGCAGTGCACGGTCGCGCTTGAAGAGGGCTTCAACATGAGCGCGCTTGAACATTTCGCGCACTACACCGGGGGCAAGGGCGGCCGCGAAGGCGTGCTCAACCAGGCCCAGGTGCAGGCGCTGACGGTGGCGCCGGTGGCGATGGAAGAGGGTGCACGATGAATCGTCCCGCCAAACCGCAGCTGTCGTTCTGGCAGATCTGGAACATGTGTTTCGGCTTCCTCGGCATCCAGTTCGGGTTCGCCCTGCAGAACGCCAACGCCAGCCGCATCTTCGAGACGCTGGGTGCGGACATCGACGCGGTACCCGGGCTGTGGATTGCCGCGCCGCTGACCGGCCTGCTGGTGCAGCCCGTGATCGGTTACCTGTCCGACCGCACCTGGACCCGCTGGGGTCGCCGTCGTCCGTACTTCATGATCGGTGCGGTATTGACCACGCTGGCGCTGCTGGTGATGCCGAACTCGCCGACGCTGTGGATCGCGGCCGGCACGCTGTGGGTGCTGGATGCCTCGATCAACGTATCGATGGAGCCGTTCCGTGCCTTTGTCGGCGACCAGCTGGCGCCACGCCAGCGTCCGGCCGGCTACGCGATGCAGAGCTTCTTCATCGGCGTGGGCGCCATCGTCGCCAGCTTCCTGCCATTCATCCTGGCCCACTTCGGCGTCGCCAACACCGCGGCCGCCGGGGAAGTGCCCGACACTGTGCGCTATGCGTTCTACTTCGGCGCGGTGGTACTGCTCGCGGCGATCACCTGGACGGTGGTCAGCACCCGCGAATATTCACCGGCGGAGCTGGCCGGGTTCGATGATGCCGAGCCGCCGGAACATCACGCGGCGGCCGCGATCAACGGCCCGGCTTCATGGACGCGGGTGACCCTGTGGCTTGGGTTGGGTGTGTTGTTGGCGCTGCTGATCACCTGGCGGCAAGGCGACAGGATGCTGTACGTGCTGGCAGGCCTGTGCGCCGGCTACGGCCTGCTGCTGGCGGCCGCGCGCGCGCTGCCGGCCACGCATATGCTGGCCGCCATCGTCGGCGACCTGCGCGCGATGCCGGTCACCATGCGCCGCCTGGCGTGGGTGCAGTTCTTCTCGTGGTTCGCGCTGTTCGCCATGTGGATCTACACCACCGCTGCGGTGGCCGGTACCCACTTCGGTTCGACCGATCCACAGTCGGCCGCCTACAACGAAGGTGCCAACTGGGTGGGCGTGCTGTTTGGCGCCTACAACGGCTTTGCTGCGCTGGCGGCGGTGCTGATTCCGCCGATGGTGCGTGCGATCGGCCTGCGCTGGAGCCACCTGGTCAACCTGTGGCTGGGCGGCGCCGGCCTGGTCTCGCTGATGTTCATCCGCGACCCGCACTGGCTGCTGCTGTCGATGGTGGGTGTGGGCTTTGCCTGGGCCTCGATCCTGTCGTTGCCGTATGCACTGCTGTCCGACAGCGTGCCGGCGTCGAAGATGGGTGTGTACATGGGCATCTTCAATTTCTTCATCGTGATTCCGCAGCTGGTAGCGGCCAGTGCGCTTGGCTTTGCCCTGCGCGCATGGCTGGGTGGCCAGCCGATGCATGTGCTGGTGCTGGGCGGCTGCAGCCTGTTCCTGGCCGGCCTGTGCGTGCTGCGGGTTCCGTCCCGTCCGGAGGTGGTGTGATGCGTGGTGTCCTGGCTGTTGCTGTTTCCCTTGCCCTGTTCGCCGGCCAGGCCGCGGCCGCGCCGCGCCCGGACTACGTCGGCACCACCGAGCCGTTCGCCAGCGATGCGGTGTACTTCGTGGTCACCGACCGCTTTGTCAACGGTGATCCGTCCAACGACCATCGTGACCAGGGTGGCGCGCACCGCACCTTCGATATCCCGGTGCCGTGCCCGGACAAGGTGGACGGCAACATCGGCTATCTCGGCGGCGACTTCCGTGGCGTGCTCGACAATGCGCAGTACATCCGCAACCTGGGCTTCGGTGCGGTGTGGATCACGCCCATCGTCGACAACCCGGACGAGGCCTTTACCGGCAGCAAGCCGATCAGCTGCACCAGCACGCTGACCGACCGCGGCAAGACCGGTTACCACGGCTACTGGGGCATCAATTTCTACAAGCTCGACGAGCACCTGCCGAGCAGGGACCTGGACTTCGCCGGGCTGACCAAGGGCCTGCACGGTGCTGGCTTGAAGGTGGTGCTGGATATCGTAGGCAACCACGGTTCGCCGGCCTGGACCATGCCGACACGGCAGCCGCAGTTCGGGCAGATCTTCGACAAGGACGGAAAACTGATTGCCGACCACCAGAACCTGCCACCGCAGAAACTGGATCCGAAGCACAACCCGTTGCACGCGTTCTACAACAACATCGGTCCGGTCGACAGCAAGGACGGCTCGATCTTCGACGGCAATCTGGCCGAGCTGTCGGACTTCAACCAGGACAATCCGGCGGTGATGGACTACCTGGTCGGCGCCTACCTGCAGTGGACCGCGCAGGGCGTGGACGCGTTGCGCATCGACACCATCGGCTGGCTGCCGCACCCGTGGTGGCATGAATTCGTCAAGCGCATCCGCGCCGAGCATCCGGGCATGTTCATGTTCGGCGAAGCGTTCGACTACGATGCCGCGCGCATCGCCGAGCACACCTGGCCCGCCAACGCGAACGTGAGCGTGCTCGATTTCCCATTGCGCGGCGCGCTGGAGCAGACCTTCGGCACCGCCAACAAGGGCTTCGAGACCCTGGCCGAGCCGCTGCACCTGAGCGGCGGACCGTACGCCAACCCGTACGAGCTGATGAGCTTCTACGACAACCACGACATGCCGCGCCTGCAGGCCAGCGACGATGGCTTCATCGATGCGCACAACTGGCTGTTCAGCGCGCGCGGCATTCCGGTGGTCTATTACGGTTCGGAGACGGGCTTCATGCGTGGCCGTGCCGAGCATGCCGGCAATCGTGCGTACTTCGGCCAGCCGCGTGTGGATGCGGCGCCGAAGAGCCCGATCTTCGCGCCGCTGCAGCGTATCGCCAGGCTGCGCGAAGCCACCCCGGCGCTGCAGCGCGGCCTGCAGGTGAACGAGCGCCTGCAGGGCGATGAGGCAGTGTTCTTGCGCGTGCTGCAGCATGGCGAGGTGGCGCAGACCGCGCTGGTGCTGCTGAACAAGGGCGACCACGCCAGGACCCTCACCGTGGCGCGTTTCGTCCAGTCCGGCCGCTGGCGCGATGCGCTGGACGGCGGTTCGTTGCAGGTGAACGGTCCGCTGAAGGCCGACGTGCCCGCGCACGGCGTGAAGGTCTATGTGCTGGACGCTGCCGTGCAGCAGCCGGCGCTGCAGGCCGAGCTGGACAAGGCGATGGCCGACCAGAAGGCGCGGGACCAGCATCTGGGGCGGTAGTGCCGGCCGCTGGCCGGCAGCCCCGGATTCCGGGTACCTGCAGCTGCCGGCCAGTGGCCGGCACTACCGGGTTTGGCCGCATCCGGCACAATAGGCACCCCTCACGCCCCGCCGTATCGCCATGACCGACCTCGCCCCGCAGACCCCGATCGAAACCCTGCTGAAGGCGGCGATGGACGGGGCGGTGCCGATCCGCACCTTCATGGAAGCCTTCGTCGCTTCCGAGGTAGTGCTGCTGACCGGCAGCCTGGTCACCCCGGACGGCAGCGGCTTCGACCCGCTGCTGTTCGACAAACAGGGCACCCTGCATGTGGCGGTGTTCACCGATCCGTCGCGGGTGGGCGTCTACAGCCAGCAGGCCGAACACCAGATCCGCTGGCTGATGCTGGACGTGCTGCGCCGCGTGCCGGGTGGCTACGGCGTGGTGATCAACCCGGGTACTTCGCTGGGCTTTGAGATCTCGCCCAGCGGCGTTGGCGAGATCCTGAAGGACTTCGCCCAGGGTTGATTGTCATGTAGAGCCGAGCCCATGCTCGGCTGCCGTTCGCGCAATGCCGGATCAGTCGAGCACGGCTCGATACTACAGAGAGCTTCTCTTCGGGCACCGTACGTGATCCCCTTTGGACAACATCGGCATCGAGGCTCTCTCCATGGAATTCAGCGAATCACCCGCCGATGCACCGGCACGATCACGCCATTCCCGCTCGGCCCTGATCTTCCTGATCGCGGCGATCGCTGCCGCGCTGGTGTCCATGCCCCTGCTGCGCGCGGTGGGCATGGTGCTATGGCCGGTGTTCGTCATTGCCTGGCTGATCAACCTGGGCGCGGCCTGGCATCTGGCCCAGTGGGCGCGCCAGCAGCGCCGTTCGGCGTGGGCATTCGGGTTGCCGGCGGCGCTCGGTACCGTCGCCTCGATCGTGGTCTATGTGCTGCTGGCGTTGCTGGGGCCGAAGGCCAGGCCTCAGCCGGAAATCACCGGCTGAGTGCTTCGTTCCACTCGTTCCACAGGACACCGTCCACGGCGGTGAGCAGTGTCTGCTGGACCTCGATCAGCGTGTTCATCTCATCCAAAACCGCCTCCAGGTCGGTGATTGAGATCTCGAATCTGGCCGTGCACTGGCTCATGGCATGTACGTGTCCAGTGCCATGCGCTAGCTCGATGGCTTCCTGGAGGACATGGGGCGCGTCGTTGAGAGAGAGCCGCAGGCGAACGTCTTCATCGCCCGTAATGAGAACACTGTTCCCATCCAGCTCCAATTCGAGCTCAAGACCACAGTCGGCCAATACCTCGGCTGCCCAGTTCACTGATGCGGAGATTCCGTGTGCGGCGAAGTAGATATGGCTGGATGTCATCGCGGCCTCTCGAAGGTTCACGGAGAGTATCGCTTGCCTTGAAATGGAATCTGGTGGTGTCCCTGCATCTCTGGCCAATCAGGAATTTAAATGACGCAATTGGGCGTGGCATGTCGTTTCTGTCTGCAGCAGTGATGCCAGCCATTTGACTGGCACCACCGCATACCTCACATCGTTACCTTGCGCCGGTTGTCATCGCTCACCCGGTCGATCAGCTTGTTGTACGGGTCGAAGCCCGCTTCATCCGGCTTTTCGTCCACCGTTACCGTGATCTTCGGATCGGCGCTGGTGATGTGGTGGCGCTGCAGGTACAGCACCTTCTGGTCGCGCTCCTTGCCCGACGGCCCATTGGCGAACACGCCGACCTCGACCCAGTCATCCATCTTTCCGTCGCTCTCCTTGCCCTTGCCGTCGGCGTACTGCTTGGCGGCGTGCAGGTCCAGGGTCACGTCGTAGCGGCCGTCATCGCGCTTGCGGGCGCTGGCGGCCATCACGCGGTTGTCGTAGAAGCTGATCTTCTCGAACAGGTCGGTGACCAGCTGCTGGCGGTCGGCCGGGGTCTCGGCGCGGATGTAGTCCAGCAGCTCGCGTGAGGTGGTGTACGGCGGTTGCTGGTACCCCTTGTCCTGCAGGAAGCGCTTCAATGCGCGGTTAAGCGCCTGCTCGCCGATCTCCTCGCGCAGCCGGTAGAACACCAGCGAACCCTTCTGGTAGTGGATGTACTGCTGGTTCTCCACACGTTCCAGCGGCTGTTCCTCGATGGCCTCGCCGCCGCGGCCGGACAGGTAGCCGTCCAGTTCGCGCTTGAGGAACTGGCGCATGTGCTGGCGGCCGTACTCCTGCTCCATCACCATCAGTGCCGAATACTGCGACAGCGATTCGGACAGCACCGTCGCGCCCTGCACGTTGGCACCGATCACCTGGTGCGCCCACCACTGGTGTGCGATCTCGTGCGCGGTTACGTAGAACACGTAGTCCACCTTGTCCGGGTCACGCAGGTCGGCGATGAAACCGATGGCCTCGGAGTAGGGGATGGTGTTGGCGAACGACTGCGCGAAGCGGGCATAGCCCGGGAACTCGATGATGCGTACCTGGCGGTGCTGGTACGGGGTGAAGTTCGCTTCGTAGTAGGCCAGCGACTTCTGCACCGCTTCGATCATACGGTCCACGTTGTAGCCGTGCGCCGGGTCGAAGTAGACCTCCACCGGGATGTTCTTGTACTTCGCCCTGCGCACCTCCCAGCGTGCCGACAGGTAGGCGTAGAAGTTCAGCATTGGCCGGTCCATGGCGTAGCTGAAGCAGCGCCGGCCATTTACCGTGGTCTCCTTCAGAAGGTAGCCCGGCGCCAACGCCACCTGGTCCGGTGCCGTGCAGACCGTGGTGCGGAAGTCGAGCCAGTCGGCATCGTGGGCTATGTACGTGTTGGCACGCGCGGCTTCGTCTTCCAGCTTGGGCATGCGCCGCGGCTCACCCAGGTTGCGCTTGCGCCGCTCGTTGCGGTCGCTGATCTCGGCGCCTTCGTTGTAGCCGAACGACGGCAGTACACGGCTGTTGAAGAAGGTGCCGTTGTCGACGATGTTGCTTGGTGCCTGGCCCGCGGTGATGCCGTTGGGCTTCTGCACCACCCGGAAATGCACGCTGCGGGTTTCACCCGGTTGCAGCGGTTTCTGCAGGCGGTAGATGCGGTAGCCGAGATCGGCGTCATGCATCGAAAGTGTCTGCCCACCCAGGTCGACCGCGACCAGCTGCTTGTCATCGCCCATCGAGACGTGCACGTCCTGGATCGGCGTGGCGTGGGTATTGCGCACCGTCCAGTTCGCATCGATCACCATCGACTGCGATTCGGGGAACAGGTCCACGCGGTTGTCCACCGCCACGATGCGGGGCTGCGGCAGGTTGCGGTACTTCGACAGCTCGCGCTCGTAGCGGGCCTGCAGGTCCAGCTGTTGATCCGGGGAAAGGAACTCGTTGCGGATGTTGGTGCTCCAGTACAGCCAGCCGCCCACGGCGACAAAGGCCAGGGCGGCCACTGCGGCGAAGGCACCGGTCGGGCCGCGCAGGCGACGGCCGGCCAGGGCCAGGCGCTGGCGCAGGCTCTGGCTGACACCTCGTACCCAGAAGGCCGACGCCAGGCACATCAAGGTCAGCAGGAACAGCGCCCAGTAGCCCTGGAACGCCAGTTGCCCGGTCAGGAAGTGGCCGTAGCCGTTCATGTCCGAATAGGGCGCGTTGGGCCAGCTGCCGAAGTTGTACAGGTTCTGCGTGTAGTCGAGCAGGCCGAGCACGCCCTGGCCGATCATCACCACGATCAGCAGCGCATAACCGATGAACTTGTTGTTGGTGAGCACCTGCAGCACCAGCGCCAGGCCCCCCATCAGGATGTAGACCACCGAATCCAGCGCCAGGCTGCGCAGGTACAGCAGCGGCTCCAGATGCGTGTAGCCCTTGGCCAGCTGCACGCCCATCGCCGCCAGCGCGCCGGCGGCCTGGAAGCAGATGATCACGGCCAGCAGTGCGGTGAACTTGGCCAGCAGCGGCACCCAGTTCGGCACCGGCATGGCATCGGTCACTTCATTGATGCGCGCACTGCGTTCCTTCCAGACCAGCTCACCGGCGAAGAACAGCACGATGATCACCAGCAGCCAGCTGAAGGCCCCCTGCAGGCCCATGATCATCTGCGAGGTGACCGGCCAGATCGAGGTGCCGTACAGAGTCTGTCGGAACAGCGCGCTGGGCAGGAAGTTGGCCAGGCCCAATACCAGCAGCACGATGAACGGCACGCTGCGCAGGACGCCGCGTGTATCGAAGCGGACCTGGCGCAGGAACTGCTGCCACGCCGTGCTGGCAGTGAACGCCGGTATCACGCGCGGCAGTGTCGCGCGGGTGGGGCGGACCACGCTGGCATCGGCAGCCGGTTGCGCCTGCCTGCGGCCCCAGCGCGGACGGCCACTGCCGCTGCGTTCGGTGCGGAACAGCGCGAAGGTGGCGGCGAACAGCGCGGCAGCCACGCCCAACCACAGGGCGCGGTTGGCCAGCAGGTAACCGGCCAGCTCGGGAATCCCGTCGTTGCGTTCGGCAGTGGACCAGTAGCGGATGGTACGGCCGAGTGCGCGCATGCCCAGCGGTTCGCTCAGCACCGCGATCCACGTATTGTCGATGTCGCGCAGCAGGGCCGCGCTGGCGCCGTACAGGACCAGGTAGGCCACCAGGCCGATGTAGACCCACAGGATCGAGCGGGTCAGCGCTGCCAGCAGCGACAGCAGTGCGGTGGTGAACAACAGGTTCGGAATGACGATGACCGCGAACGTCCAGGCATAGCCCTGCCAGCTGATCGGGCCCATGCGCACGGGATCGACCCAGGGCATGAACGGCGCCAGCCACAGGCCGAACGCGATCAGGATGTAGACCAGCAGCCCGGCCGCCAGGGCGGCAGCGATGCGCCCGGCCAGGTAATCGCGGCGCTTCACCGGGCTGGCGAAGATCAGTTCGGCAGTGCCGAGTTCGAAGTCACGCAACAGCGCGTTGCTGACGAACAGCGCGGTGACCAGCATGCCGAGCAGGGTGAAGATGCCCAGCATCTGCGCGATCACGGTGGGCGCGTTGCTGTGCACGTTGCCGGCGCCGCCACCGATCTGCACGGCGTCGCTGGAGGCGGCGGCGAAGGCAAGCAGGGCGAACAGCCCGGCCAGCAGCCACAGCAGCGGGGAACGCAGCTGCTCGCGCAGTTCGAAGCGGAAGAAATTGAAGATCATGGCGTGCTCCGCTCAGGCTGCCGCGCGGGCACGGGCCTGCAGGCGCAGGCGCTGGAAGTACACGTCCTCGAGGTCGGGAGCCACGGCCGCGAAGCCGTCGCCAGGGTCGTTGGTGCTGTGCACGTGGATCACCGGGCGGCCACCGACCAGGCGGGTCGACAGCACCACATAGCGCGCTTCGTGGTCGGCCAGTTCCGAAGGATCGACCTGCTTGCGCCAGACCTGGTGCTGCAGGGCGTCGATGGCATCGGCCGGGCGCCCGGTCAGCAGCACCTGGCCTTTGTTCATGATCGCCATCGTCGGGCACAGATCGGTCACGTCCTCGACGATGTGGGTGGAGAGGATCACCGCCACGTTCTCGCCGATCGCCGCCAACAGGTTGAGGAAGCGGTTGCGTTCTTCCGGGTCGAGGCCGGCGGTGGGTTCATCGACGATCACCAGCCGCGGGTCACCCAGCAGCGCCTGGGCAATGCCGAAGCGCTGGCGCATGCCACCGGAGTAGGTGCCCAGCTTGCGCTTGCGCGCGTCCCACAGGTTCACCTGCTGCAGCAGCCCATCGACCACCTCGCGGCGCTGCGCGCGCTGGGTCAGGCCCTTGAGCACTGCGAAATGCTCCAGCAGGTCCAGCGCGCTGACTTTCGGGTACACGCCGAAATCCTGCGGCAGGTAGCCCAGCCGGCGGCGCACCGCGTCCTTGTCGCGCAGTACATCGATCGGTGCCTCGCCTGGAATGGTGAGTGTCGCCGCGCCACTGTCGGCCTCCTGCAAGGTGGACAGCGTGCGCATCAGCGACGACTTGCCGGCGCCGTTCGGGCCGAGCAGGCCGAACATGCCGCGCGGGATGTCCAGGCTGACGTTGTTGAGGGCGTGCACGCCATTAGCGTACGTCTTCGACAGCGAATCGATCTTCAGCATGTGACGTACACCTTTCCATGGGCGATGTCTGCGCGTTATCCGCGCATCAGCGTCCGTGCGCATCCGCCGTTGGTCATGGGGGGGAGAATCCGGCCGTCGTGCGTTGGTAGGGGCGCCGGCCCTGCGGTGCCTACCCGCGCAGCGACGATTCCCGCGCCACCAGCTTCACCGGGATGCTCTGGCTGTCCACCGGCTGCCGCCCGATCAGGGCCAACAGGCGTTCCACCAGCAGCTGCCCGGCCTGCTTGGTGTCCTGCTGCACGGTGGTCAGCGCCGGGGACACCGAAGCCGCCAGCGGGATGTCGTCAAAGCCGGTCACCGCCACGTCCTGTGGCACCCGCAGCCCGGCCTCGCGCAGGGCCCGCATCGCGCCGATGGCGATCAGGTCGCTGGCGGCGCAGATCGCATCGATCGGTTCACCGCGTGCCAGCAGCGCCTGGCAGGCTTCCTGGCCCGACGCCTCGGTGGTGATCGCATCGTGCTGCAGTGCCGGTTCGGCGGCCAGGCCGTGGTCCTGCAGGGCCGCGACATGGCCGCGGTAGCGCTCCTGGAACTCGGGGTAATGGCTGGAGGCATGGCCGAGGAAGGCGATGCGGCGGCAGCCCTGCTGTAACAGGTGGGTGGTGATGTCATGCCCGCCCTGGAAGTTGTCGCTGCCGATCGACACGCCGGGCTGGCCGGGCAGCGCGGCGCCCCAGCGCACGAAGTGCGTGCCCTGTTCAACCAGCCGCTGCAGGCGATCGCGCGATTCGTGGTAGTCGCCGTAGCCGAGCAGGATGATGCCGTCGGCTTTGTTGCTGTCCTCGTAATCGGCCTGCCAGTCGGTGGACAGCTGCTGGAACGAGACCAGCAGGTCCTGCCCGTGCAGGGCGCAGGCGCGGGTGATCGAGCCGAGCATCGAATGGAAGAACGGGTTGATCAGCGAGTCGTCGTTGGTCGGGTCCTCGAAGAACAGCAGGGCCAGGGTGCCGGCATTGCGCAGGCGCAGGCTGGAGGCGTTCTTGTCGACCTTGTAGTTCAGCTCGCGGGCGATGCGCAGGATGCGCTCGCGGGTCTCGGCGTTGACCATCGGGCTGCCACGCAGGGCCCGCGACACGGTCGGCTGGGAGACCCCGGCCAGGTGGGCGATGTCCAGGGAGGTGGCTTTGCCTTTGATCGTCATGGGAACGCGGGAGGGGGCAGGGGGAGGAGCTTGGGCATGATGCCATGGGCAGACGCCAATGCCCCTCCGGATGTCCACCGAAGCGAGGGTAAGTCATTGCCGGACAAGGAAATCAGTTCAATCCTCCTGCGCGGCCGGGGTCTTCTGACCGGGCGGATGGCGGCGGCAATGCTAAGATGCATCGTTCTCGCATTCCCCCAAATTTCAACAGGGGCGGCCTCGCCTACTGCACCCCCGCCCGGGGCTGTGCTATCACTGGCGGTCTGCCCCTGGACAACGGACGAAGGTACCTATGGCGCGCGGCATCAACAAAGTCATCCTGGTCGGCAATCTCGGCAACGACCCGGACGTGAAGTACACCCAGGGCGGCATGGCGATCACCCGCATCAGCCTGGCCACCACCAGCGTCCGCAAGGACAAGGATGGCAACCAGCAGGAGCGCACCGAGTGGCACCGCGTGGTGTTCTTCGGCAAGCTCGGCGAGATCGCCGGCGAGTACCTGCGCAAGGGTAGCTCGGTCTACGTCGAAGGCAGCCTGCGCTACGACAAGTACACCGGCCAGGACGGCGTGGAGAAGTACTCCACCGACATCATTGCCGATGAAATGCAGATGCTGGGCGGCCGCGGTGAAGGCGGCGGCGGCGGTGGTGGCAACTACGGCGGCGATCGTCCGCAGCGCCAGCAGGCGCCGCGCCAGGAGTACGGCGGCGGTGGCGGCGGTCAGCGTGGTGGCCAGGGTGGCGGCTATGGCAACCAGGGCGGCAACCAGGGCGGCGGTTACGGCAACCAGGGTGGCAACCAGCGTCCGCAGCCGCAGCAGGCGCCGCCGATGGATGACTTCGCTGACGACGATATTCCGTTCTAGCGAATACTAGATCAATAGTGGTGATATAGCTTCGAGGAAGGCCCTGTTTTTACAGGGCTTTTCTTTTTTCTACGCTGACTTGCGTAGTCGAAAATTTCATATACAGTTGTACATATGTAAAAACAGTAGAAGAACAGTGATGGCCATGCTGTCAGTTCATGTGCTTGGCGAAGGAGAACGAGTTCCAATGCTCCACGACGAGCAGGGCGTGCCTTTGTTCTACCCGACCCTGTTTGCTACTTCCCAGCTTCGGAATGCCGGGGCAGCCGTCAACACGATCCGAAACAAGCTTGCCGACATCGTTGTACTTCTGCGCTGGGAGCAGGCCAATGGCCGAGACCTGATCACCGAGTTCCGCAGCGGGCGCCTTCTCACAGTTTCAGACATAGTCTCGCTTCGAGATTTCGCCAAGCTCGACATGCGGGAGTTGAGTTCAGTGGGAGAAGGTGACAAGAAACGAAGCGTCGTCATCGATTTTCTCGAGGCGCGAGTTGCCTCAAATCAGGTGCTGGCCACCATTGGTGGGCAACAGCATTTCAACCGTATCAGCACGTTTGCCGACTATCTGGAATTTACGGCTTCGGTCGTTACACAGCACCAGAACTCGTCTCGAACCGCTCAAGAAATTGCGCGGATGGCTAGAACCATTCGCAAGCACCGACCGCGCGGGTTGGCAAAACAGAGGGATGACGATTTGGATCTGCGCTCGCCACCCTCCGAGTTGG
Source organism: Stenotrophomonas sp. YJH_SMC_6 (assembly GCF_059371335.1). NCBI lineage: Bacteria > Pseudomonadati > Pseudomonadota > Gammaproteobacteria > Lysobacterales > Lysobacteraceae > Stenotrophomonas > Stenotrophomonas sp. YJH_SMC_6. The sequence continues at coordinate 159,400 of NZ_JCAFUM010000001.1, forward strand.
TCGAGCGATTCATGGCGATAGGCACTGAGGGTGATCCGCGCAATCCGTTCCGGCATCCGGAAGTCCAGCTCCGCAATGCCATCATCTTCGGGCTGCTAAGACACACCGGAATGCGACGAGGAGAGCTATTGAGCTTGCGACTCGACCAGTTCGACTTGGGCCATGAGCCGCACGTCTGGGTTCGGCGCAATCAGGATGATAAGCATGACCCGCGACCCTATCAGCCGGTAACGAAGACCAAGGAGCGGCCATTACCGATACCTGAGGCGCTCGCCAATCAGATCGACCGTTACATGCTGAATGTCCGTTCCAGGATCGGCCCCGCCAGAAGGCATCCGTATCTACTTGTCTCGCACAGGAAGGGCGATACATGGGGCAAGCCACTCTCCACCTCAGCTCTGAGTAGCCAGATCTTTTCGCGGATGCGCGCGGTGGACCCCGCCTTTGAGGCGATCCATCCCCACGCCTTTCGACACCATTTCAATTACGAGCTTTCCGTCAACATTGACAAGCACAACGCCAAGATCCGGTCGGGTGAAGATGCTGAGGCATTGCCGTTCAGCGAGGCTAGGGAGCTGGATGTTCGTGCTTTCCTGAATGGTCATCGCAGCAAGGCATCGGGAGCGACGTACAACCGGCGCCACATTCGTGAAGCCAGCGACAAGGCTGCTCGTCAGGTGCAGGCCGCTCATCCCAAGCGTAGCGATAACTCCAAGGGGGGCGGTGGTGATCCGCGCTAATCCAAAGCAGGTCGATGTCGAGGGAAAGTCGACCGCTCAGACAGTGTCTAAGGATGGTTATCCCTTCAAGCCTTCGGATAAACATTGGCAATTAAACAAGGACGTGCAGATTTCACTAGCGCTGCCGGGGGTGGTTGAAGCTAGAACCGAGGCTGGCTTTCGCGCCACGCTGTTGCGCTATGCGGAAGAGGCATCCGCTCGTCATGCGCGAAATATGGAGACGCGTTTCAAGCGATACCTGCGGGATACAGGAGCGTCGCGGGTGACCGTGGTTGACCTCATCAACTGGCGCGCCAGCCTTGCGGCAGACGAGCAATATCAGTTAGGCGGCCTGAAGGGCTTCCTGCTTGCCTGGCACGACTACGGATTTGACGGCGTCACCAGCGAAGTCGTTGATCTCCTCCAAAGCTGGCGAATAAAGGGGAACGAAAAGGGGGCGGCCGTTGCTAGTGGTTGCCCCGAGAATGGGCCCTACACCGACCTCGAGATGGCTGCGCTCCTGGATTGGGCGAACCTCGCGGTAGCACGAAAGGATATTGCATTCGAGGACTACGCATATCTGCTCACCTTGGCGATGACCGCGCGCCGTCCCGTCCAGATCGCTGCTCTCAGGGGGCGGGATCTCGTTCGTGAAACAGGTGAAGGCGCGCCCATGTTTAGGCTCAACATTCCGCGAGCCAAGCAACGTGGCATCGCTTTTCGAGGTGCCTACCGGTCTCTTGCCATCCTTGAAGACCTATATTTGGTGCTTCGGCAGCAGCATCGACAGTCCGTCGCCGCAGTTTTCGAGGCGATTGGGGGGACGGTTGATCCTGCCTTGGTAGGTGAGGTGCCGATCTTTCTCAATCGCAAGAAGCTTGAGGATGTTGGAAATTTAGACGAGCTCACCGACTATCTGATGGGTGGCGCGCCAGATCAACTGCATGCAAAAATTGACTCGCTCGATTCCGCTCTACAGCGTTGCGCGAAGGCGTCGACTGCGCACTCGGAGCGTACTGGTGAGTTTATTCGTTTTTCCGCACTGCGATTCCGACACACGCGAGGCACGAAGCTTCGCCGAGAGGGATTCGGTGCATTCATCATCGCCGAGTTGCTGGATCATTCCGACACCCAGAACGTCCACGTGTACACGGAGAACACCGCTCAAGAGGCGGTAGTCATCAATGAGCTAGTGGGTGCTCGACTCGCTCCCTTCGCGCAAGCCTGCCTCGGCAAGCTTGTCCACTCTGAACGTAAGGCAGTTCGCGGTGACGATCCGCGGAGCCGTGTGCCGAATGATCGTCAACACGCGGTGGGGACCTGCGGTAACTATGGATTCTGCGCTAGCGGCTACCGAGCCTGCTACACATGCTTTCACTTCCAGCCGTGGGTCGACGGGCCGCATGAAGAGGTGCTGGTGGACCTATATGCCGAGAAGGAGCGCACCCGGGAGGCAGGCTGTTCCAACGTCATTGTTAATGCTAATGACCAACTGATCCTTGCTGTCGAGCACTGTGTTTCGATGTGCAAGGATGCGAGGGCTCAGATGCTCGACGCGAATCTGTTGGAGGCGGGCACCCATGGGTGATGTCGTCCAGTTCGTTCCCCGCGCTGAGCGCGAAGCCAGCGGAAACCTTGCCGACTTCATACGCTTGGCAAAAGAGGGTCTGACTGCCTTCGCGAATGGTGGCGCTTGGGATCGCGACAAGTGGCAGCAAAACGAGACCATAGTCGTCTTCGCGACGAAAACAGCACCTCTGAACTCATACGCTTTCACGCCCTTCGTCGAACCATTCATGCAGTTCGCAAAGGCATACATTCGATACAGATATAGCCACAGGCCAGTCAAGAGCTTGGCAATGATGCTCCAAGCACTTCGCTGCGTGGAGGCAGGATTGCTGGCGGCTTGCGGCCGAGGAGATGTCGGACTCCTGAGTGGTGCGGTAATGGACGTTTGCGCCAACAAGTGCAAGGAGTTCTACTCCAGCGAGGACGTGCACCACAAAACCGGGCTCCAACTTCAAGCTGTATTCGACTTCTTACGTGAGAAGAGCCTTGTCCCGTCGTTGCCGGCTTGGAAGTCTCCTTTCAAGAAGCCGGTGATCCTGACCGAGGATCTCGGCGAAGCGGGACAGGCCCATCGCATGGAAAAGCTTCCCACCAATGAGGCAATGCTCGCAGTTGCTGACGTGTTTGCCCAGGCCGACGATCGGGAGAGTCAGTTTTACTCATCAATCTTCATCCTGCTTATGGCCGCGCCAGGCCGCGTCTCCGAAGTGCTGAAGCTTCCTATTGACTGCATCCAGTGGGAGGAAGATGACGACGGTAATCTTCAGATGTTCCTGCGTTGGAATGCGGCCAAGGGCAAAGGAGCGACGAGGAAGTGGGTCGTGCCTGTCATGCATGACGTCGTGAAAGAGGCCGTCCGGCGCCTGATCGAAATCGGTGCTCCTGCACGTGAGTTAGTCAGGGCGGCGTTCGAAGGCTCCACGTCTTCGTCTGAAGATGTCGGCACGTCCAATCTCATCAAAGAATTTGGCGGCTTCTACTGGCCCTTCCTTGATGAGAAGAGGGTGCTGACGACCTGGAGTGCTCTGTGCCTGCATCGAGAGAATGAATTCAGTCGCGAGAAGGAAATTAGGCCTGACTCATGGCGGATTCCAAGCGCTAACGAGGTGAATAAGCGCTTGGGCGCTGGCAGCGGCCACGGCGAATCTCTCTTTGACCGTATGGGCCTGCGGAATTTGGATGGCACGCGCATCACGTTGACATCGCACCAGCTCCGTCATTGGCTCAGCACGATGTCAGAACGGGCGGGCATGGACGACTACAGCCTGGCGCGCTGGGCCGGTCGCGCAAAGGTTTCCGACAACCGTCATTACGACCATCGCTCGCCGGAGGAACGCCTAGAGGCTGCCCGTGGGCTGCTTCCGATGCAGCCTGCCCCATTGCTCGAGCGCATCAAGCAGCGTCAGCCGGTGACGTATCAGGAACTTGGGACTGATCGGCTGGGAACGGCCAAAGCCACGCTCTATGGCATGTGCGTGCACGACTACGCCATGGCACCGTGCCAGAAACAGCGCGAATGCATGACCTGCAAGGAGCATGTTTGCATCAAGGGTGATCACGTTGCGCTAGACCGGATTCGCCTCTTGGAGGCGCAGACGGAAAAACTGCTCCAGCAGGCCACGAAAGCTCATGAGGATGGCGACTTTGGTGCCGACCGCTGGGTGGACAATCACAAGTGGAAGCTCGCGCACGTCAAGGCAATGAGGATCGCATTGGAGCATCCCAATGTTCTGGAGGGAGTGGTCCTCAGGATTCCGGATGGGCACGATCCTTCTCCGGTTCGCCGTGCTCTCATGGATCTTGGCGTTGTCGAAGTGCCCTCCATGGATGCGCTTGGTCCGAAAATGATTGCCTTGGCTCTTACCTGACCCGCCATGCCAAAGAAGATCATCACCAAGGCAACGCTGCCAAAGATAATGCGTGAGCTGGATCGCTGGGACGGCAAGCTCACTTGGCCGCTATTCTGCGAGCGCGCCGCAAAGGTGCTGGACGTGCCTTCGATCTCGAAGCACACGATGTACCTTTATCCTGCCGTCAAGGAGCGGTTTCAGCAGCGTCAAAAGGATTTGCGTGAGGCGAGAGATGCGCTCCCGAGAGATTTCACGTTGGACGCCGCTATCCGCCGCATCACTGACTTGGAAGCGCAGGTTAAACGGTTAGAGGACACCAACAATCTGCTTCTTGATCAGTTTCGTCGATGGCAATACAACGCCTACGCGAACAACGTTCGTATGGACTTGCTTGCATTGGACAAGCCGTTGCCTGAGGTGAACCGTTCTGGTCGCCGGAAAGGTGAAAAGAAGAAGAGAGAGAATAGCGAGCAGTGACCTGGAAGTGGTCTCTTTTGAGAGGTCACGGCAGCTCCGCCGGTCGCAATGCACGCTACTGAGTAGTAGAGCCTCGGTTCGGACCGATCAGAATCGGCTGCCGGCTCTTATCGGCGCCTTGCAGGAAGGGATCCGGACACTGAAAGAGCGGTGCGCGCAAGAAGACCAAGCTACGCACGGTCGATCTGTTCGAGGTGTGGTGCGCATTGCTGTACGTAGTGCTCTTAAGTCGAACCTAACATTCGCTTGGATGAGACGGGGATCCTGTAGTGCTGTTCCTGCGCGCTATAGCCTGCAGCGGAGTGCGCCCCTCCGACCATGTGCGGCTGCTGTAGCCGATTCACCGCAACCGCGTGATGCAGATAGGCGCTAAAGATCTGAAGTGCGCTTCCCTCGCCGTCCCGTGGAGATTCAATGGCGTAGGAGGAGTTAGGGTCGGTGGTCACATCGCCGTGGACGTTCGGATCCGTTCCGGCAACGCATGAGAAGGACCAGGCGGGGCCGTCTAGAACACAGATGCAGTCGGGCAACTGTTCAATTTCCTCAATCCCAAGCTGCTTGAACAGTTCGCCGGAGTTCATCGCTTCAGGCAGCTTTCGGAGGGCGCGCGCAGAATATGCGATTACCCCCGCAAAGTACGTATTGCGGCGGATGGATGCAGCTTCCATCACGTCGACCGCAGATTTGATGTTCTCAAGGGCCTCGACCAGGCTGCCCGCCCAGCGGTAGTGTCGCCCCTTGGGGGTGAGAAACGATGGGCTGGTACTCATCCGGACGGTTTCTCTCACTATTTCTAGAGAGCTCTTGACCTCAATGATCGCAGCAACGGATTCAGGCCTAACGATCGAAAATTCATCGGCGCGTAACAGCGGGGTAAAGTCCTGCTTGTCATGCGCGAGGCAGTCGATCTGACGCGAGGATCGATCAACCTGATTGTCTTGCTCTCGATCATGATCGGTCACGAATCCGCTGGTAACCAGGAAGCGTGATGGGAGATGCTGCTTGAGGAACTCTCGCAGACTCGCTTCCCGATATGCTCCCAGCGTGCCCGGGTGGCTGGTGAAGAGGCTGATCCTCTTCCCGTCAGCAAGGAGTTTCTGGGCTTCCAGGCGGTAGGACGTTGAGACGCTCATTGTTCCGATGACTCCAAATGGGGCGTCCTCTCTGCCGGGGCGGGTTGAGGAGCTTGATGGACTACTGCAAAGGACGGCTTGCTCCCGCTTCCTCTCCATTGGAAGGAGAGGGGGCTGGCTCTCCAAGCTCCTTCAGCGAGGCCTGAAACGCCGCTATCGGCGTGAACAGCTTGAACTTTAGCCTCGGAGTTCAGAGAACGCGATCAGGATGCCCATGCCTGCCGCATCTTGGCCTCGGTGGCCGGCTCAGGTTTCGCATGATATGCGTTGGTTATCGGGCTGCATGCTTTTTATGAAGGCCTGCTTGCTCGTAACTTGATTTCTCGACCGTCTCGGACAATTCAAACTCGCCATTTATCGGGTACACCGCTGTTCTCAAGGGCTCTCAACTTGGAGAACTCGCAAGTAGCGAAGGATGAGTCAGGAGCTGCCGGATTCCCAGGTCAAAAAAAAGGAATGCGCACTGTTGTTCCACGGTATTTGCCATTGCTCCGGCGAGTTGGAGTCCTCCAGTATCTGGTGGCATCAAAGCTGGGTTGCTCGGATCGCCTGATAGTCCTCGAGCGGACATGTCGATATGACCTATGCGCAGAAGCAACTGATGCTTGAGATGAGAGGGCGCTGGGTCTGTGCGAATCCTTGGACCACCGTGGCGACTATTGATCGATGGCCCTAGAATTGGTTCCTAAAAGCCACTTTCAGGATGAGGACAAGGGATGTCTGCCATGCTTCAGTCGGATGAGTTCCCGTGGGAAGAGCTGATCGCGGACCAAGGACTGGCTCCGACGAACATCGTACTGACGGCTAACACTGGCCGCGCGGAGCGGGTGGCCAAACTGGTCAACCTGATGCTGATCTCCACGGTCGACTCGGGGGAGGCTGCATTCAGTCAGGTCTGTGTTCTATTGCCCCCTGATGTTCCGGATACGATCCATCAAGACGTGATGAATGACATGGCTCGGCGCCATGGTGGATCCGATGAGGTTCACGCACAAGCTGTGTCAGGGCGCCTCCATGTTCACCGCGTTACGTCCCTGAATGCCGCTGAGCTGGTCGCGTTAATTACAGACCTTCCTGATGGAAGCTTTGCCATTGTCCTCGACGCGTCAAGGTATCGTGCGCCAGACGCGGCCAGCATAAGCTCATCATTTGGGCTGCCGGAGGACCGCTGGATTCCATCCTTGATCTGGCTGGCGGATGCGTGTATCGAGCGTTCATCAGCTCCCAGATGTGTCCTGATCGATGCGGGTGCGTCACCGCCACAGTTGGAGCGTAACATTGATGCCTTCCGGGATCTTGACTGCCTGGTGTGGGCGGTTGGCGGTCAGGCCGCGGTAGCTGATGACGAGATCCTCAGATTCAAGCGATGGGTTGCCCGAGTCAAGCGAGGGGATGTCCTGACTGTCCTGGATGAAGTTGACGTTCTTGAAGCCACGTCCAACCAGTCAAAACTCATAATGAAGGCTGACCTTCTGCATAAGGGCGGAAGGTCGTCTCGTGCCGCGGAGCTTCTTCAACCCCTTTGGGCCTCTGCGGAACGTCTTGCTCCGTTTGTAGGAATTCGATTAGCTGCCATCGCAGTTGCTGGTGGGGACAGGGTAGGCGCAGCGGTGTTTCTAAACGGGTGCGCCGCCAAACTTGACGATCCTCAGATGATGGAGGATGCCCTTGACCTGGCACAAACGCTACAGTCCGAAACGGTGACGCGTCATTGTTTGTCCTGGTTGGCCCGGTACCAGCCTGATTCGGCGGCGCTACAAGAGCATCAGCTGCAGGCCATGCTTGTCGCCTGTCGTGACGGGGGCACGATCCAGTGCAATGACATTGCAGGTCTCCCCCTCACGGCCTATGTCGATCTCATTCTTGCCAGCGTTCATCGCCAAGAGGTTCCGGACTACTCTGCAACTATTTCAGGTCTTGGGACAGAGTGGGAGCATCTTCACAGTGAGACCGTACTTGCGTGCGCACTTGATGCGATGCGACGAGACCTGCCCGTTCAGGCGGCAATGCTTGTGGTCGGCCTGTCTCCGGTGGCGGGGCGCGTCAGTGCCTCGAGCCAGCTTCTACTCTGGACAATTGAGCGCTTGCTGATCGCTGGACAAGGGGATCATCGTGAACTCATCAGCGATGCCGTCCTGTGGGCGCTCAGGTACTTGGCTGCTCACCCTGCTGATACGCAGGTTCGTGAGCGGCTTGACGAGCTTCTTTCCATTGATAGTGCTGGCGTGAATGGCATCGCACTGCTGGCTCACGCGGTTCTCCGACTCATTGATATCCAGCAGGTGTCCGAAACCTCCCTCCACCGGCCTTCAGTGCCGGCGGGGGCGTGGCAGGATGAGGAGTGGCTGGGCTTCTACCGTTCGGCCACGGAATGGATCACCCAAGATGGGGTCGTGGACCTGGCGACGGTGCGCCTTCCGATAGAATTACTTACGCTGAGTGCTGATGAGGTACTGGCAAAGCTCAAGGTGCTGGCACAATATGTCGTCGAGCAAGAGCAGCCTGACGATTACGCCGTTCTGAATCAGATGTTGATGATCGCGTTCGCGGTAGTGCCGCATGCGGACAACTCGAGCGCGGATCTTGAGCTGCTCAGGTTGGTGGCTACACGGCTGGTCATTACCGGTCAGGCCCAGCTTGCCCGCGACCTGGTCGAGTCGGGTTTGTCTGCCACGCATGATGATCCTCATCGACTTCGTCTTGCGTGGCATGCCTATGGCGATGTGTTCCATCGGATGCAGGACCATCCAAGGGCACTGCTTTCCTTCGGTTGCGCGGTCGCGAGCGGTGGAGATATCGGGCTGGAGCAGGCGTACTATGAGAGCGTTGCCTTGGCAAGAGCCCTGCGCGACATCGGGCTGTTTGACGTCGCTCACGCGCTCTTGGCGCGCTGTGAGGGGCTGATTTCCCGAATGGGGGCTGGGGAGGACATGGCCCATCGATTGCAGACACTGCGGCTCGGTGTTCGCCTTGGCGAACTGCATTCTCTGAGAGCAGAGCTGGGGCATTGGATACCGCTACTGAGTGAACTATCAGCCAATCTTCGCGAGGTCATGCGCAGGGATGATGAGATCACCACGGTACTTCTACTTCTCGTCCAATCACGCGATCGCGTTCTGCTGCTTGGCGGGGAAGTGCCCTCGTCAGTTGATGAAATCATACAGCAGGCCAGCGCAATGGCCGGCGCGATCACTCAGGATCTATTGCTTCTGGCTGAGAACGCAGCCCCGGGGAGGGACCGACTCGTTTCCTATGCGCAGCTTGCTCAACGTGCACGGTATTCGGGCGATGTCGGCTTCGATGTGCAGCGTTTGGTTCGCGCGGCCCGAGCTCAACTTGCCCAGGAAGAGACGCTCGCCGACGCAGAGCTGGCTGCGTTCGCGGTGGAGGCTACCTCCGATCATGCCATTCTAGTGCCTGGCGCAGTTGGCCAGCGCTGGCTTCCGTCCACCCTCGACGAACCGGCTGAGACGATCAATCTCTTGTCCCAGCAGGGGCTTCAGGTGGAGTTGCTCGCCCTCGATAGCGCTGACCGCCTCATCCGCGTCAGCGGTGTGGACGGACGGATTCTGGTGAATCGTGAGGATGGGGTGTTCTCCGCCCGCGGACTCGATGCATGGTCCATCGTATATCCATATGCCTTTGGCATAGACAGTGATGATCCCAATCTGTTCCATACCAGTATGCGCGAGTTGGGCCTGTCCAGTAGCATCGGGGCTCGCACCGTTTTTGTAATGGACACCCGGCTGCAGAGCATTCCCCCGCAGCTATTGGTCGTTGAAGGAGAGTTCGTCGGTAATCAGGCCTCTATTGCGGTGGCCCCTTCCTTGGCGTGGCTGCGAGGTGCAACGACCTCAAGCCCGCTTCAGTACGGACCACCGGCAGCTTGGATATCAACCGCCGTATCCGACGGTGAGGACGGTACGCTGTGTAGGGTGGCTGATCGCCTGAACGAGACTTTTGTCCAGCATCAGATTCAGCTGGATACCGGCGCCGAGCCACCTCCCAGCCTGCGAGCTGCCCAATTGGCGATCGTCGCCGCTCACGGCGGGCTGGATCCCGGTGCACGCTTCTTCCAGGTTGTGTCGGACGAGTCGGCGCTGAGAATCAGCTCATTGGACCTTGCTCGAGCGCTTGAGAGGGTCGGGGTGGCGATTCTTTTTGTATGCAGCGGTGGGCGGCAGAACGCTCATCCGGCAGCGAACACCACCGTGGGACTACCGAAGCAGCTTCTCAGTCACGGAACACGTGCGGTCATCGCATCGCCTTGGCCTTTGGACTCTCGTGTGCCGTCGCACTGGCTCCCGGCGTTTCTTCATGCATGGAATGAGGGCGCCCGACTGATCGATGCAAACGCGGATGCAAACCGGGCGGTCGCCCGGCAAATGGGTCATGAGCCACGCGATGCGCTGGCAATGACGCTTTACGGCAACCCTCTTCTGTGCAAGGGTGACCTGCCGCTTTCTGAATAAAGGTGACGGCAAGTGCGGGGTAACTCCCTGGCTCGATGGGTAGGGCATGGACCGCAGTATTCTTGAACGTCTAGGGGGCAAAGAGACTTTGGCGATTGCCTCGACGTGCAAACGCACACCTGGACACTCGCTTAGCTCGACTCACGGCCTGAAGCGACCACTTGCATGCTCACTGCTGCAAACCTGCAGCAGATACGTTCTGGCCATTTCGGCAGGGTCGATAGTCAACGTTGGCTGACGGGGCCTTTGCTCCTGTCCAGAGCTCGCTCTCTTCAGGAGAGTCGCTTGGTCCATCTCTTGGTCAGTGACAGGATGCCCACTCCGACCGGATGCGCATTGAGTTAGGCCCAAGTGATGACAGATGCGATCATTGAGTCGGAGAGGACATAGTTTAGAGAGGCCCTGCGGCTTACCAATGGACGACGCTCACGCCGCCTTTGAGGCTCTTGAGAAATTGGATGGGGCACTATCGCCGGCCCTCGCCGCAGCAGTGGTTCGCTTGGTCCAGTCCAAGCATGCATACGACGCTTTGGCAAGAAGGGGCGACCCTTTGGCTGCGATTGCTGGGAGTCGCCTGGGGTTCTGGCAGAACGAGCACTCTGTACCTGGTGCTGTCAACTTCTTCCACGGAGTGGCGCTAGTGCCTGCGGTCCACATCATTTAGGGCATTTTTCCCTTTTATTTCATATAGATAGAAAAATTACTGCTCATTTAGAGTGGCCATGCAGCATGAGATGTCTGCCAGCATCGCTGATCAACTACCGCACAACAGATGCATCACCTCTACAGCTAACGTCATGTTGATCACGACGAACCAGCCATCTATCCAACGTTGCAGGCTAATGCCCAGCGTGGCGGTGCGGAGCTGCTCGGATCATTTGTGATGGATTTCCCCTTCCAAGCCCAATGGTGCCGTGAAATCCATCGCCGGCGCCTTCCCTATAAGGCCTATTGCGGCAGGGCATAGAGGCCCAGTAGTCACTGTTGTCCCCTTCAGTGTTTATAGGTCCTGAAGGGGTCACACCACGTTGTTCACTACCAGCCACCACGTGTCGTTGAAATAGAATGCAGACGTGCGGCCGGCAGGCAGTCGGCTGCCAGACCGTCGACCGAAGCGGGGCTGTTAGGCCTCCCTCGCACCGAACGGTCGAGATGACATGAGCATCGCCCGCCTATGTAGGCCAACTATTTATTCAATCGGCGCATCGCTGAGGGTGCGGTGAGTGAAACGGGAGTAGCATGACTCATCTGCTCCCCCAGGCCAGAGGGATGATCTACCCAATCGCCAGTGACGCCACCAGCCTGGAAGGACCTGCTCTGCGCGCGTTTACCAAGATGGCAGAAGTTTGGAAACTAAGCGCTCATGAGCAGTCGGCAATCCTGGGTAGGCCCATCGACGTTGCTTGTGCACAGCTAGAGGCGGGAGTGACTGACGGCCTTTGGCCAGAAACACTCGAGCGAATCAGCTATGCGCTCGGCATATACCAGGCACTGCACATCCTCTTCCCTGATCAGCAGCAAGCTGACAGCTGGCTACGACGCCCCAACAGCGCAGCACCATTCAAGGGGACCCCGGCCTTGGCCTTCATGTGCTCTGGTCAACTCAACGACCTTGCCACTGTTCGTGACTATCTAGAGGCCCAGGGAATCGCCGCCTCCCTGACAGCTCCGACGACGTCCAGCAGTCTGTGACCGAGCACCGCTAAGAAAGTCGGGACTATAACCACCACCTCGTCACAACCACCAAACCGCATAGCCGATACGTGAGACGAACGAAGACGATGGATCCTGTTCATTTAGCAGTCTTTGATGGCTTACCTTCTGTGCCCGCCAGGCCTGTCCAGAACAAATTCTTTCCAAATCCAGTCCAGTTGGCATCGTTCTTAAGAGCCGCGTAAAGTTCTGTAGAGACAGGATAGTCCACTGGGGGATGGAGCATGCCGATCGAACGTATTGTTATCGATAACTTCAAGTCTTTTCGTCACCTCAATCTGCAGCTCAATGCGCACATGAACCTTGTGGTTGGTGACAACGAGGTGGGAAAGTCCACCTTGCTGGAAGCGATCCACGCAGTAATAACTGGGCAGCTGTATGGTCGCAACCTCACCTACGAGCTCACACCCTATCTTTTTCACCAGCCAACGGTGAGGGAGTACTTAGCGGCTCTGCGCGCAGGAACGCCTGCGTCACCGCCCAGGATCTCCATTGAAGCCTATTTGGGGAACGATCCCGCGCTGGCGTCCTTGCGCGGCACCAACAACTCATTAGGTCTAGACAGTGCAGGCGTCCGATTGCTGGTCGAGCTTAGCGACGACTATCGCGAGGAATTCAACGCCTACCTGCAGCAACACCAGGGCGCGACCAGCCTCCCAGTGGAATACTACACGGTGCGCTGGTACTCCTTTGCCAACAACGGCGTCACCGCTCGTACCATCCCGTTCGATTCAACTATCATCGACACCCACGGTATCAAGACACTGTCCGGAGCCGATCGCTATATCGCCAGCATCATCGAACAGGCGCTTACCCCAGCGCAGCGCGTTTCGCTATCTTTGAGTTTTCGCCGCATGCGGCAAAGCTTCTCGGAAGAGGACGACGTGGCCGCCATTAATGCTTATCTCACTCAGCACACAGGAGACATCAGTCACAAAGCACTGACGGTTGGCGTGGACTCTTCACCGCGCTCAACGTGGGAAACAAGCTTGTCACCGTACCTGGATGAGCTTCCTTTCACCCAAGCTGGAAAGGGTGAGCAAAGCGCAGTAAAGATGAAGCTGGCTATGCATGCTGCAGGGTCGGCGCATGTACTGCTAATCGAAGAGCCGGAGAACCACCTCTCCTTCTCTGGCATGAGCCAGCTGATTGACAAGATTTCAGCGCTCTCCACGACGCAGCAGGTGGTCATCGCAACCCACAGCAGCTTCGTTCTGAACAAGCTGGGCGTGGACAACGTGATCCTGTTCAGCGCCCAAGGCCAGATGAAACTGGATCAGTTGCCGCATGATACGCACGATTACTTCATGAAGCTTCCTGGTCATGACACGTTGCGACTGATTCTGGCCAAGCAGGCAATTCTGGTGGAGGGCCCGTCCGACGAGCTGATCGTGCAACGTGCCTACTTTGATCACCACGGCGTAGCGCCATTGGCGCGCGGCGTGGACATCATCTCGGTCAAATCACTGGCGTTTAAACGCTTCTTGCAGATTGCGGAGCGCCTGCGTATTCAGGCCAGAGTCGTCACCGACAACGATGGTGATATCGCGCTGGTGCAAGAGCGATATGCCGACTTCCCCAATGCCATCTACTACGATTCTGACGAGAGCGCCCCATCGTTGGAAGAGCAACTCATTAAAGCCAACTCATTGGACGAGCTGAACACCGTGCTGGTCAAGTCATTCGCCGACGAGGTGGCGTTGCTCAAGTACATGAAAGGTCACAAGACCGATACGGCCCTAGCCATTTTCAACAGCCCCCATTCGATCACTTTCCCGGACTATGTCCAGCGTGCTATCGCCTAACCGAGTACTGCTTTCGGCAGCCGGCTCTGGCAAGACTACCTTGCTGGTTCGCCAGGCATTGGAGCGGCCACAGCGCCGCGTCGCTATGCTCACCTATACCTTGGAGAATCTCGAAGAGATCCGACGCTCATTCGAGGCCCAAGCCGGCGCGGTGCCTGCGAATGTCACGTTGTATAGCTGGTACGGATTTCTGTTACGCGAGTGCATTCGACCCTATCAGGCGGCATTGTGCCGCGAGCCAAGGGTCGAATCGATTCTGTTTGTTGAAGGACGGACGAACAACCGGGCACCCCGCTCGCATGTAGCCCGCCACTACCTGTCAGGCGACCGGATGTATTCGGATCGGGCTTCCGATTTCGCCGTTCGGTGCGATGAGCTCACTCAAGGTCAGGTCATCTCGCGCTTGGCGAACATGTACGACGAAGTGTACGTTGATGAAGTGCAGGACTTGGCTGGCTACGACCTAGATCTTATTGAGCGCCTGTTGAAGAGCCCGATCGGCGTTACGCTAGTGGGCGACACGCGCCAAGCGACCTACGCCACCAACTACGCGCCTCGGTACAGCCAGTTCCGCGGACCGAACTTGGCGACGTTATTCCAGCTTTGGGAGTCGCAAGGCCTGTGCCAGATCGATCACCGCCTCACGAGTTTGCGATGCGTGCAGGCCCTGTGTGATCTGGCCGACGCGCTCTATCCGCAGATGCCCCGGACCCAATCAGGCAATGATCAGTTGACCGGTCACGATGGCATCTACCTTGTCGCGCCCGGGCATGTCACTGCGTACATGCAGGAATTTGCCCCGACCGTGCTGCGGCATGACCGACGGCAGGCGTGCGACGGCCTACCAGCGATGAACTTCGGTCAGTCCAAGGGACGCACCTACAGCCGGGTCCTCATCTTCCCTAATGGGCCTTTGACGCAGTACCTGCGCACTGCAGATGCGTCACGCATAACGGCGCCACCTAAGTATTACGTGGCCTTTACCCGGGCGAGGCAGAGTGTGGCGTTTGTGTATAACGGCACGTGCGCGCTTCTGGGCCACCAGCTCTATACGCCTCAATCCTAAACGCCTTAGCGGAGCGGTAGCTCGCAGGACACGCAGCAGACCTCGATTCCGGACAGGTACGTCCGGAGATGGGATCGCCGGCCAGACACTTGCATCCTACAAGAATAGTTGTAGGATTTAGACATGAAAGATGATTCCGCCGTCCTCGCACTCTCTGCGCTCGCCCAGTCTGATCGCCTAGCTGCATTCAGGATGCTGGTTCGTGCTGGCCCGGATGGCATGCCCTCCGGCGAAATTGCGGAAGCTCTCGCGATCGCGCCACCACGCATGAGCTTTCACCTCTCGACCTTGGAGCGAGCTGGCCTGCTGCGCTCGTGGCGAGACGGGCGGCGCGTGCTGTACGCCGCTAGCTATGAGCACATGCGCCAACTGCTCGCGTTTCTGACTGAGGACTGCTGCTCCGGGACTCCCGAGATTTGCGGTGACCTCTTCAAACTCGCCCGCCCATGTACCTCGGAGACCTGCGGATGAGCCTTATTCAGCCCTTCAACGTCCTGTTCCTATGCACGGGCAATTCTGCGCGATCGATACTGGCGGAAAGCGCCCTGCGGAGTATTGGCGATGGCCGTTTCAACGCGTTCTCTGCCGGCAGTCACCCCAAGGGCGAGGTCCACCCGCTGGCGATTGAGACGCTGCACGAGGCCAACTACCCGGTCGAAGGCCTGCGGTCCAAAGCATGGGAGGAGTTTGCCGCGGCAAGTGCCCCCCGCATGGATTTTGTCTTCACTGTCTGCGACCACGCTGCTGGCGAGGCGTGCCCACTGTGGCCCGGGCGACCATTGACGGGGCATTGGGGTATCGAGGATCCCATCCGCGAAGCTCACGGGGAAATGTGGCAACGCGCCGCCTTCCGAAAGGCGCTGATGTACCTGGAAAACCGCATCCGAGCCTTCGTCGCGCTGCCACTCCATACGCTGTCTCGAGCAGCATTGACAGCGCAAATCTGCGCAATTGGCCAGCTCGAAGGCACTTCGTTCTCCCGACCAGACATTGCTTGAGGGATCCATCATGACACTAACGATCTATCATAATCCGGCCTGCGGCACGTCCAGAAACGTTCTGGAAATGATGCGCCAGTCGGGCGAAGACCCGCAGGTCATCGAGTACCTGCAGTCACCGCCGACGCGCGAGAGACTTGTCGAACTAATTGCCGCAATGGGCATCACGCCTCGCGACCTCCTGCGCAAGAAGGGAACGCCATACGAGGAGTTGGGCCTGGACAACCCTGGCCTCACCGACGACCAGCTGGTGGACGCGATGATGGCCCATCCCATTCTCATCAACCGTCCAATCGTGGTCTCCGACCGTGGCGTTGCATTGTGCCGACCGTCTGAGAAAGTGCTCGCACTGCTGGCGAACCCCGTGTCTTCCTTTACCAAGGAAGATGGCGAGATCGTTACAACCGGGACGTCACCGTGATTGATCGCATTGCGGCAGATCTGCCAAACATCGACCCCACACAACTTGCGCCGATCGACGTAGACGCCCTCATCGGGCTTGGCGACCCGATCCATCCACCGCGGATGCTCATCCTCTACGGCTCACTGCGTGAACGCTCCTTTTCCCGCCTGCTCGCAGAGGAGGTCGGTCGGCTTCTACGCTGGTACGGCTGCGATGTGCGTATCTTCGATCCGCACGACTTGCCATTGCCCGACGGCGCGTCTCCCGATCATCCTAAGGTGAGCGAACTTCGCGAGCTCGCGTACTGGTCCGAGGGCATGGTCTGGGTCAGCCCTGAGCGTCACGGCGCCATGACCGCCATTATGAAGGCTCAGATCGATTGGATACCTCTGGCCGACGGTGCCAAGCGACCGACACAGGGCAAGACTCTGGCCGTCATGCAGGTTTCCGGCGGCTCGCAGAGCTTCAATGCAGTAAACCAGCTACGTGTACTTGGCCGATGGATGCGAATGGTCACCATCCCGAACCAGTCATCCGTGGCCAAAGCCTTCCAGGAGTTCGATGAGGCCGGGCGCATGAAGCCATCGGCCTACTACCAGCGTGTCGTTGACGTATGCGAGGAGCTAGTGAAGTTCACCTGGCTCGTACGAGGACGCGCAGCCTACCTCGTTGATCGCTATTCCGAGCGCGTTGAGAGCGCCGATGAGCTTTCCAAGCGCGTCAATCAGCGCTCTATCTGACTTCCAACGGTGGGTTACGTGCTTGCTCTCGCGATTTTTATCGTCACTCTTGTTTTCGTGATCTGGCAACCTCGCGGGCTTGGCATAGGCTGGTCGGCACTCGCCGGTGCCGCCGTTGCTTTAGCCACTGGGGTTGTCGGGTGGAACGATATTGGAACGGTGTGGGGAATTGTCTGGGATGCAACGTTCACCTTCGTCGCTCTTATCATCATCTCTCTCATTCTCGACGCAGCCGGTTTCTTCGCGTGGGCCGCCCTGCATGTGGCCCGTTGGGGCGGCGGCAATGGTCGGAAGCTTTTTCCGCTCATTGTCCTGCTGGGAGCTGCAATTGCTGCAGTGTTTGCCAACGACGGCGCGGCTCTTCTGCTGACTCCGATTGTTCTTGCGATCCTGTTGCGCTTGAATTTCCCGCCTGCCGGCGCGCTGGCATTTACGGTCGCCTGCGGATTTATCGCCGATACCGCCAGCCTTCCGCTCATTGTCTCCAACTTGGTCAACATCGTTACAGCGAACTTCTTTGACGTGTCCTTTGGGCGCTACGCCGCGATCATGGTGCCGGTGAACCTGGTATCGGTCGGAGCTACTTTGATCGTCCTATGGCTCTGGTTCCGGCGCGACATCCCCAGTAGGTATCCAGTCCAGGATCTAGAAGCGCCCCGCGACGCGATACGCGACGTGGCAGTTTTTCGCGCAGCGCTGCCTCTTCTAGTACTGCTACTGATTGCGTACTTCGTAACCGGGCCGCTCGGCGTTCCTATTGCTTTGGTGACGGGTGCAGCTGCACTAGTGCTGATGGGTATTGCAGGCCGCTGGGCGACTGGAGGCCGGGGCGCCACAATGGCTGTGACCAAGATCCTGTGTGACGCACCCTGGCAGATCGTGCTGTTCTCGATCGGCATGTATCTAGTCGTCTACGGACTGGGTAATGCCTGGCTGACTGACGCGGCGAGTGCAATCCTAGAGTGGTTGGCAACGCAGGGTAGCTTCGTGGCAACGATTGGTACGGGCTTTGCGGTCGCTGCTCTCGCTTCCATTATGAACAATATGCCTGCGACACTGGTCGGTGCGCTTGCTATCGATGGGGCGAACGTATCGACGGCCACTCGCGAGCTGATGATCTACGCCAACGTCGTGGGCAACGACCTTGGTCCCAAGCTGACCCCAATTGGGTCGCTAGCGACCCTGCTGTGGTTGCATGTCCTTGCCGGAAAAGGCCAACGGATTACGTGGGGGCAGTACATGAAGGTAGGGCTCATCCTGACGCCCCCCGTCCTGCTGACCACGCTCATCGCGCTTTGGATTTGGCTGCCGTTTACACGATAACTGCGTAGGCACTCAGGAGAGTCGCAGCGATCACAATTTCTTCAATGGCGCCGTCGTGGGTGGCGGCGGCGCCGGCCCAGGGTCGTTGAAAGAAAGCACTGCCTGCTCGATGCCGAATTGATCGAAAAGTACCCGGGCGATCACAGCGTGGACCACGTCAAGGTCCGCCGAGGGGGCAGCGACAGTGATCGTGGCCACAATCGCGCGGCAAGTTGCCGGGCCTGGGACCAGCCGCAGGCCGTCTACTGCTTTCACGCTCGGGTCCGTGAACATCGCTGCCC
This sequence comes from Stenotrophomonas sp. YJH_SMC_6, assembly GCF_059371335.1. Lineage (NCBI taxonomy): Bacteria > Pseudomonadati > Pseudomonadota > Gammaproteobacteria > Lysobacterales > Lysobacteraceae > Stenotrophomonas > Stenotrophomonas sp. YJH_SMC_6. The sequence continues at coordinate 177,949 of NZ_JCAFUM010000001.1, forward strand.
GGACCTCTTCCAAATTGATCTCGTTCATGAGGTTGAGGGATCTTGGATGGCGCCATCGCCACGGCTGCCGCGGTCGCGATGTAGCCAGCGGTACAGCACCGGCAGGACCAACAGCGTCAGCGCGGTCGAGGACACGATACCGCCGATTACGACCGTGGCCAGCGGCCGCTGTACTTCAGAACCAGCGCCTACGTTCAAAGCCATCGGCAGGAAACCAAGGGAAGCCACCAGGGCAGTCATCAAGACCGGTCGTAGTCGCCCCAGGGCGCCATCCCGGACAGCATCTTCGAGGGCGTCGCCTTGCTCACGCAGTCGGCGGATGAAGGCAATCATGACCAAGCCATTGAGTACTGCCACGCCCGAAAGCGCAATGAAGCCTACGCCCGCAGAGATTGACAGCGGAATTCCGCGTAGAGCCAAGGCGATTACGCCACCAGTCAATGCCAAGGGAACGCCACTGAACACGATGGCGGCATCCTTGGCCGAGCCGAAGGCCATGAACAGCAGGGCGAAGATCAGCGCCAATGTGACCGGGACAACTACCGCCAAGCGCTGGCTGGCCGAGATCAGCTGCTCGAACGTGCCGCCATAATCGATCCAGTACCCCTCTGGAAGCGGTACATCCTGGCCGATGCGGGTACGCAGATCGCCAACGAATCCGCCAAGATCACGCTCACGCACGTTGGCGGTGATCACCACTCGACGCTTGCCGTTCTCACGATTGATCTGGTTGGGCCCGCGCTCTACCTGTATCTTCGCCACTTCTCGTAGTGGAACAGTGCGAGGCCCACCGTTGGCACCAGCGGCTACACGGCTGGACTCATCGATACTGGTGCTCTCTGGCAGTGGAATGGGCAGGTCCGCAAGCACAGCCGGGTCTTGCCGCAGCGATTCGGGCAAACGCACCACCAGGTCGAATCGGCGGTCGCCCTCGATCAGCTGGCCAGCGACGCTACCGCCGATGGCGGTTGCCACCGTGTCCTGCACGTCACCCGGATTCAATCCATACCGCGCCAATGCCGCTGGATCTGGCGTGATGGTGAGCAGCGGTAGGCCAGTAACCTGCTCGGCCTTGACGTCTTCGGCGCCGGGGACCCCGCGCAGGACGCGCTCGACCCGGCTGGCCAGGCGGGTCAGCTGGTCAAGATTGTCGCCGTAGACCTTGACCGCAACGTCCGAGCGAACGCCGGAGATCAATTCGTTGGTGCGCATCTGGATGGGCTGAGTGAACTCGTAGTTGCTACCCGGGATCTCCTTGGCCGCCGCCTCCAGCTCTTCCACCAGCTCGGCCTTGGGTTTGCGCGGGTCGGGCCATTGGTCGCGGGGCTTGAGCATCAGAAAGGTATCGGCCATGGAGGGGGGCATCGGGTCGGTGGCCACTTCGGCGGTGCCGATCTTGGAGAAGATGTTGGCCACCTCCGGGAACTGGGCCAAGCGCTTCTCCAGCGTTTCCTGCATGGCCACCGACTGCTCCAGACTGGTGCCGGGGATACGCATGGGCTGCAAGGTGATGTCGCCTTCATCCAAGCTCGGCACGAACTCCGAGCCCAAACGGGTGGCCAGCACGCCACACCCCACCACCAGCACGGCCGCGCCTGTCAGCACTACGACCCGCCGCCGCAGCGCCCACTCCAGCAGCGGCGTGTAGCGGGCACGTGACCAGCGCATCAAGCGGTTGTCGTGCTCGGCCACACGGCCGCGCAGGAAGGTGGCAATTGCCGCCGGTACGAAGGTCAGCGACAGCACCATGGCACCGGTCAGGGCCAAGACCACCGTGATCGCCATCGGGTGGAACATTTTTCCTTCCACCCCGGACAGCGAGAAGATCGGCAGGTAGACCGCCGCGATGATGCCTAGACCAAACAGACTGGGGCGAATCACCTCAGCCGTGGCCGAGGCGGTCAGATCAAAGCGCTCTTCGTCGTTGAGCTGGCGGCCCAGTGCATGCTGCGCCTCCCCAAACCGGCGCAGACAGTTCTCGATGATGATCACCGCCCCATCCACGATCAGGCCAAAGTCCAAGGCGCCCAAGCTCATCAGGTTACCCGACACGCCGCCACGCACCATGCCGATAATGGTGAACAGCATTGCCAACGGGATCACTGCCGCGGTGATCAACGAAGCGCGCACACTGCCCAGCAGCAGGAACAGCACCACCACCACCAGCAGCGCGCCTTCGATCAGGTTCTTGGACACCGTGCCAATGGTGCGATCCACCAGCGCGGTGCGGTCATAGACGGCCTTTGCATGCACGCCAGCGGGCAAGCTGGCGTTGGCGGTGTCCAGCTTGGCCGCGGCTGCCTGGGAGACTTCCCGGCTGTTTGCGCCGAACAGCATGAAGGCGGTACCGACCACGACCTCATGGCCATTCTGGGTCGCCGCACCCGTGCGCAGTTCCTTGCCTTCGCCTACGCTAGCGACGTCGCGGACGCGAATGGGCACGCCATCGCGCCGGTCCAGCACGATGTTCCCAATCGCGTCCAGATTGGCCAGCTGGCCGGGCACGCGGACCAGAAATTGCTGGCCGTTGCGCTCGATGTAGCCGGCACCGATGTTCTGGTTATTGCGCATGACCGCTGCGACCACATCGTTCAGCGTAAAGCCCAGTGCCACTAACTGGGCCGGATCCGGGGTGATGTGGATCTGCCGCTCAAAGCCACCGATTGTGTTGACCTCGGTCACTCCAGGCGTGGTGCGCAGCTGCGGCCGGATCACCCAGTCCTGCAGGGTGCGCAGGTCCGTGGCGGTATACGGGGTGCCGTCGGGCTTGCGGGCATTGGGCTCAGCCTCCACGGTGTACATGAAGATCTCGCCCAGGCCGGTAGAGATGGGACCCATCTCTGGGTCCAACCCTTCGGGCAACTGAGATGCGATCTGCTGTAGCCTTTCGGCGACCTGCTGGCGGGCAAAGTACAGGTCGGTGCCGTCTTTGAAGACGACAGTGACCTGGGAGAGTCCGTAGCGCGACAGCGAGCGGCTGTAGTCCAGCTTTGGTAGCCCGGCCATGGCCGTTTCAATGGCGAAGGTCACTCGCTGCTCGGCCTCCAGCGGCGAGTAACCCGGGGCCTGGGTGTTGATCTGGACCTGGACGTTGGTGATGTCGGGCGTGGCGTCAATGGACAGGTGACGGTAGCTCCACACGCCCAGCGCGACTAGCGCAGCGGTGAGCACCAGCGTCAGCCAGCGGTGGCGGATGGACAGACCAATGAGGCGTTCGAGCATGGCGGGCCTCATTCCTCTTCCACAGTGGATTTTTCGATGTCGGCCTTGATCAGGAAGCTTTGGGCCACCACCACTCGTTCACCCGCCTTGAGCCCTTCCAGCACTTCGGCGCGTTCGGCGTCACGGCGCCCCAGCTTGATCGGCCGGGTGTGGTACGTCTCGCCCTGCTGCACGTAGACAACGTCCTGGTCCTGTGCGGTCTGCAGGGCGGTGATCGGAACCACCAGCGACGCCGATTGGCGATCCACGGTGACCCGCGCCTTGACCGCTGAACCCGGCCGCCACAGCCCATCGGTGTTAGCCACGGTGGCGCGGGCAATAGTGCTTTGGCTGGCAGTAGCGGTGCCGGGCAGGACGCGCTCCAATGTGGTCTGCGCCCTGACGCCATCGCTCAAGCGGGTGACCGTCACTGGCACGCCGGCACCGATGTGCTGGGCGTCGGCGCCGAAGATGTGCAGGTCCACCCACAGCGTGGACAGGTCGGCTACCTCGAACAGCGGGGCGCCCTCAGGCGCCGACATGCCCACGGCGGCCGTACGCGCCATGACCACGCCATTGATCGGCGCGGTAACGGTGTAGGTGGTCAGGCTGAGGTTGCTCTCCACTGTCGCGAGCACCTGGCCGGTGCGTACCTGGTCACCCACGCCCACTCGCACGGAACGGACCGGTCCGGGGAAGCGTGCAGTGACCTGCGCGATGCGCCCATCGATTGGGGTCAACAGCCCTTGCACCTCATGCTCATCGGCAATCTCACCGGGTCCAGCCGGCGCGACCTGGATTCCCGCCGCCTGCGCAGCTTTGGCCGCGATCTCGGTTTCCAGCGGCGCTTCCTCGTGCTCGCCGTGCTCTTCGCCCTCAGCGGCTTGGCCTCCTTCGGATGCTTCGTTGGGGGTCGACGCGTTGCAGGCCGCCAGCATCAGGGCCATGCCCAGTGCGGTCCAGGAAAAGCGATTCATGGGCTCTCTCCAGTGGAAGCGGCAGCCGGCGGCGTGACAAGCGCCTGGCCGGTCAGTCGTTGAATTTCGATCAGGGCGCGCTGCGCATCCAAGGCGACGTCCAGCTGTTGCTGGGCCATGGCGGTGCGTTCGGACTGCAACTGTGCCCATTCCAGGTAACTTATCGCCCCAGCACGATAGGCACGCTCAGCGGCCTGCTCGGCTCGGGCCAGCTTCGGCAACACGTCGTCGTGCAGGCGCGCTACCTCGGCCTGTGCCACGGTGTAGCGGCCATGGGCTTCGACCAGCGTGGAGTACAACGACAGGCCCTTGGCCTCGCGCTCGATCGTCAGGACCTGCAGCTCGGCTTCGCCGGCTCGAATCTCTGGCTGTGCGCGGCTGCGGCTGCCCAGAGGCATGGATAAGCTGGCGACCAGCGCGGTGTCATCGGTCTCCTGTAGTCGGCGCACTCCGAGCTGCCAGGACAGGTCCGGTGAGGCCGCTGAACGCGCCAGCTGCAGTCGTGCCTGCGCGATCCGGCGGGCGTCGGCAAACTGCGCCAATTCCGGAGTCCGTTCCAACTCATCGGCCAGCGTCTGCATGGAGGCGATCGCCGGCAGGGCCATCGGATCGGCCGGGACCACTTCGAAGGTGGGAGTACGTTCGCCCCACAAAGCAGCCAGATGCTGACGAGCAGCGAGTCGCTGTTGCTCGGCCCGATCACGCTTCAGCTCGGCCCGCGCAAGCGCTGCCTGCGCGGTGAGCAGCACCGACTCGGGTGAGGCGCCGGCCTGCAGGCGCTGCCTGGCGGCGACCATGGTTCGCTGGCGCTGGCCAACATCGATGTCCGCTAGGCTTCGTTGCCGGCCGGCACCAACGACAGCCAAATAGCGCTGCGCCGTCTCGGCTAGCAAGTCCAGGCGCCCGGTCTCGCGCTGCACGGCCAGCGCATCAATCCGGCTTTGTGCCAAGGTACGGCGGGCTTCGAGCTTGCCGCCGCGCTCCAGCACCGAACTCAGGCTCAAGGTCAACTCGGCGCTGTCCAAGCCACCGGCCGCGCCGGTGCCCAGCGCGTTTTCGACCTCGGCACCGAGCGTCCACGGTGGACGCTGCATCGCCTTATCTCGCTCGGCAGCGAGGACAGTGGCTCGCGCATCGACCAGACGCAGCTCCGGATGGGTTTGGGCTACGCGTGCAAAGGCATCGTCCAAGGTCATCAATTCGGCCGCCACCGCAGGCACCGCTACTGCGCCCGTTAACAGCAACGCGGCCAAGGCCGCCCATCGCACAGACATGGAAGTACTCCGAAGGTTCTTGAGATCACAGGGATCGGCCTGCGCCTACATGCGTCACCCGGCAATTGGCGGTCGAAAGGGCGCGACCTGATGCTCATACGCATCTGCACGCGTTTCGGCCTCGACTTCAGGCAGATCCCGGCCTACAGCCAATTGCGCCAGCAGCAATCAGCGCAGGGAGAATCCCAGCTGGCCGCCCGCGGTCATGCAGGGGTCTTACGCGCGTCGGCGCGTGCCCGGCGCGCGTCGCCCAATATTTCAAAGGCTTCCTTCATCACGTAGAGGCCGATAAGGGCACCGATTACGAAATCTGGATATGGACTGGCTAGCCACCACACCAGTAGGCCAGCCAGGATCACGCCGACGTTGGCTACCACATCGGCTCGGGTGAAAAGCCACGTTGCCCGCAGATGTACTTCGCCAGCCTTCAGTGGCGCCAGCATGCGAAGGACCGCGAGATTGACCACTAGCGACAACAGGGCCGTACCGATCATCCACCCGCTCACCGGTTCAGCCCCGTGGAGTACGCGGCGGCCGACCTCGACCAGCACGCCAACGCCCAGAATCAGCAGCACGCTACCGCTGACCCAAGCAGCGTTGGCCTTGAAGCGCGCCGTCCGACCGATAGCGACCAACCCAATGGAGTAGGCCGTGGCGTCGGAGAGCATGTCCAGTGCGTCGGCAAGCAAGCCGGTGGAATGGGCGATCCAGCCGGCGATGCCGCCAATCACAGCCATTGCAGCGTTCAGGGCCAGAGCGATCCACAGCACGCGCCGTTCCTGCGCGTTCCTTGCCTCGTGGTGGCAGCCACAATCACTCATCGGATCTTCTCCATCGCAGGGGAGCCGGGCCGGCGCGGTCCGCTGGCATGGCAGGGTCCACGAGGGTAAAGTCCGTAGCTACTACGGAGTCAAGCCTACTAAGAATGAAAATCAGTGACGCCGCCGCCGCCAGTGGGTGCCATCTGGAGACGATTCGCTACTACGAGCGCATCGGCTTGCTCCCGAGGCCGGGACGATCAGGCAATGGTTACCGGGTCTACGGATTGCCGGACATTGAGCGCCTGCGCTTCATTGCCCGCGGTCGGGACTTGGGTTTCAGCCTGGAAGAGGTCCGTAGCCTGCTGCAGCTAGCCGGCGACGAGGGCCTGTCGTGCGTGGATGTGGATCGTCTGGCCCGCAGCCACTTGTCCGACATTCGCGCCCGAATGGCAGACTTGCAACGTATGGCCAACGAGCTGGAGCGGGTAATCGCCAGTTGTCACGGCGGACAGCGAGCTGAGTGCACCATCCTGTCGACGCTGCGCCGGCCGGCTTCCGAGGACTCCCTGCGTAAGGAATCGAGCAAGAGCGCTACCTAGGCGCCCGCGGTCCCAAACCTATGCCTCTCGCAGTCCGACCGGTCGACGGTGTCAGTTGCCTGTAGCTTGGTTGCCCGGACCTGGACTCCAGGCGCGTATGAAGTCCTCCTGCTCACGCGTCTCGATCGCACCCGTCCTGACCTGACGAACCATGCTCATGGCCTGCTCACCAGTGGCAGCCGTGCCTGTTTCTAAAAGCAACAAGCACGCTACGGTGCCAGCTCGTCCTAGCCCGCCCTTACAATGCACAACTGCGCGGCTTCCGCGCAGCAATTCACGACTGAGTGCTGGACCCAGCTCGCGCCATGCCTCCAAGAAAGAACTGTTCGGCGCTGCGCCGTCTACGATTGGAAGTCCGTACCATTTGATTCCCTGCGCCATCGCCCGCTTTGGCAGCGCGGCAATCCTAAGCTCATCGAACTCCCATGGCTCAATCAGGGAGATCAAGTACCCCGCACCCCACTGGCGAATCGCGCAAAGGTCCAAGTCAATGTCACGACTCCATGGCCCCGTCATCGCGGCCTTCTGAAACTTCCCTGGCGCGAAAGTTACACCTACTGCGCCGCCACTGACTCCGACAGCGATCGTGGCGATATGCAGAGGATGTGTGTGACTAGTTCTGAACATTGTCGATCCCTCATCGCGGCAACAAAGAGAGCCGCAGCGCAGCGGCGACCACCCATGGCTCCTATGCCGATCCTTGAGCTAAACATTCCAGCCGACCAAGTGGTGCCGCCCTGCCGAGCAGCACAGCAAAGGTGATCCTTTTGTCAGTTGCAGGCAACAAGTACCAGTAGGCTCACGCTGCATGCGTACCAGTAGGCTCACGCTGCATGTGCACCAGTAGGCTCACGTATTGGACAGCGAGAGTGTCCAGGAGCAAGGTGTACACACGCTCCTCGCTAGAGACAACACGTGAAGCCGAGCATTCTGGCATTGGACCTCGAAGGGACACTCATTTCCAATGCGATAAGCCAGATTCCAAGACCCGGCCTCTGTCGGTTCTTGGAGGACGTCCGATCGCACTTCAGTCAGCTCATGATGTTTACGACTGTGCCGGAAGAGCGCTTTCGCAGCATTGCCGATCTGTTGGTTCGTGAAGGAAGCGCGCCTCCGTGGTTCGCGAGCATTGAGTACATCCATTGGACGGGCAGCACGAAGGATCTACGGCTAGCCACACCAAAATTAGGCGCGGCCTTGCTGCTTGATGATCATCGCCCCTATGTACACCCAGGACAGGAGCATCTGTGGGTTCAGATACCTCTATTTGCGTCTCCCTACCCGTCAGAGGACGAGGGATTAGCGATCGCACTTCGACTCCTGCTTGATCGCATCCACGCAACGGGCAATTTCACTGAAGCACCTCTCCAAGAACAGCTAAAACCACAGGCAGAAGCAACGGGCGCACCACGGCGTTCCGACGCCTGCTCATCGGCCCAGAAGATCCTGTCCGACGCCGCCGTCAGGAGAGATGAACTTGCCGCACAGTGGCATAGCGCCGCCGAAGTCAGTTCACAGCTCGGTCCGTCATTGACCAGTGGTAGCGGCCTAGCAGGTCAGCTGCGAAGAGCCGGCCAGCTACTTGGGGTCTATGTAACGAAGCCTGTGCCCTGCTATCGCTACCCAGACTGGCAATTTGGTGAAAATGGCGAACCCGTTGAATATTTGGCAGAAATCCTGTCAGTACTGCGTGCACTCGATCATTTCGAGATCGAGCCGGACGGGCTATTTCGCAGCACCGGATGGAGTGAGGCAGAGTGGTTTCTCTCACCGCACGCTCTGCTCAACGGCATGCCACCTGCCGAAGCCCTGACCTCTGATCCAGCTCGCGTGCTGCGGGCAGCCCGTACCGAGTTCGGGCAAGAGGACTCATAGCGTCCCCGTCAATCGACTTCGCTCAATGCACCCAAATCGCAGCTTGGAGACCGATCAATGGCAAGCGTTACGCCGGAATCGTAATAGTGATCAACTGACCACCAGCAACAGAAGGAGCAGTTCGCCCCTGATAACCGGGCGTTGGCCATCGCGCCTTAGCGAATTGGAGGGACGCGCATCGCCCTCCACTCTGACATCAAAAGCGAGCTTGCCTCTGCAGCACTCATGCCAAGGGCCGAGGTGAGCCTGAGGTACTCGAGCAAGTCCAATCTCCGGGCACCGGCCTCAATGGAAGAGATAGTTTGCTGCGGCCAATCCAAGTGCGAGGCAAGCGATACTTGGCTAATTCCCATAGCCTCCCGTCTCGCCCGAAGCTGCTCTACGAGACGCCGGTATGCTTCTTGGTAGATCGTCTTGGTTGCCATTCCGCCCGCTCGAGGAAGCGGACAGCAATCTATGGCCCAGTGCCGCGTTACATGAAAAAGCATGTAGACAGTGCAACTGGCTGGTGGGTAAGATCGCTCACTGGTGGGAGCCCTTGGAACTGAGTGCGCCATGGACTTGATCAACTGACCCTATCGACTGCAAGGCCAGACTTGGCCTCACTGGTCGCGTCCCTTGGACCGTACTACTCGTGCCTGTGGTGTGCACTCGAAGACTCTGTTACAAGAAATGCCCCGGTCGCCTCAGATGACGGGCCTGTGTGGAGTTTGCTGCGAAACCTCCAGGCGGCGGGAGTACTGCTGACCGAGACCAGCGATTCACCATCCACTCGAAGGTCCCTTTACCACCCTTTCGCCTGGACATACTCTCCGGCGTGGGAGGCTCTCCCAAACCTTCGCAATGCGCTGGCAGTTGCACTAAATGGCTGGCAAGGGCCGGCGCATACAGAAGCTCGCGTCGCTCTGTGGGGGCGGCTTGTCAACGACGAGATATCCGCATACTTGGCGAACCTTCTTCGACGGCACCGAATAAGTCCTGAGCGAGCAAACGGAGTCATCGCAATGCAGGAGAGCCCGTGGTTCAACCTCAGCTCGGGCAGACGGCGATATGTCGCATGGTCGGGGATGCGTGTGGCAGCTAGTGTCATGTTGCAGACTGAGATGAACGAAGAGGCCGCCATGCAAGCACTTTGTAAAGAGATGCAGATCAGATCGCGATGGCTTCAGCGACGGGAGCAAGAAGCAAGACTCGGCCCGAGGGAGTTCTCCTTCTTGCCCAACGCCGACAGGCGCAGACCTATAGCTATTGAGGTCGCGCTAGGGAGCCTCTTGGGATCGGACAGTGACTACTGGACGCTTTGCCCTTCCGCGATACGTCTTACACATGCCGCAAGTTCTCGTCGCTAAAACGTTCCAGCATGCACCTGCTGGCTTGGCCTAGCGCACAGCCGAAGGCGGAGGCGGGTCGCGCGGCACCGAAGACCGCACACGTCGTGGGTCAGAGCTCCCGCCAGCCGATCAGCGCCTGGTTGAGAAGCAGCGATCTACCTCAGACGCTGAAGGGTAGAGACATCCTCGGATGAGAGCAGTTCCTCCCCAGTGGCGCTGTTGAAGACAGAGCGATCTAACCGAAGACCGAACCGACTGACATGGCGCTCGTTCAGTAACTTCTGTATCAACTCGGATACTTCGGTGTCGGATGGCCTCTCCTGCGCTCCAGCGACCAAGCCAAGGGAATCTCCTTCTCGCGTCCCGGAGATGAGCGCCTGCTGGAGCGAGACTGGCCTAAGGCCACGCAGTGTCTGTGAAAGACCAATCACCATCTGCTCGATCACGCTGAGCCTTTGCTCCAGCGACCGTACGTATGCGGCAACTCCCGTGTCGTCTGAACGCCAGGGATCAGCAGTAGCTGGCATCCGCAGATCTTGCCTAAGCTCCTCGGACCTTAGCTCAATGTAGATGGCTGAGCGGCTCCTTGGAACGGTTGCGAACGATCGACGCAACCCGATGCGGTCACCACCATTGGCCAGGTGGCATTGGCCTTCGAGCGCTACAGCGAGCACCATCGACATAGCGCTCTGCGCTTCCGCTCACCCCGGGAGTTTCGGCGCGCTATGCTAACCGGCGCGCAAGTAAGGAAACCTGTCCGCAGATACGGGGAGCATTCCACGGGATGAGTTAAAAAAATTATCCAAATTGTGCTGTGGCTCAATGCTATTTTCTTCGCTGCAATCTGGCTGTTCAGAATGTGGGTGGGGACAGCCCCGTGGCCGGCCGCAGCTCAGTCAATTTCCATAGCCATTGTCCTTTCTACGTTGACGCTGAGGCCTTCACGCCCTAGGTGTATTGGGACGACGCAGCTCTGCTACTAGGGTGCCTGCCTCGGCTTGCTTGAGCATGGCAATGATCTGGCTATCAAAAAATAGGGGCTTTCTCATGGAACCTCCTCGGGTCAGATTTCGAGGGAATTCCGATTTGAGGTCATCTGATTTGCGGGGATTGCCGGGACGCCGGTGAGTTGGAGCCTCTGCAGTGTTGAGAAAAATATAGGATTGAGGTCAGCGGGCACTCTTTCTCACCCAAATTTTCCATTTGGTAGAATAACTGGTGCTATCAATGGTGAATGAATTCCTAGAATGGCAGTGTTTTAGAGAGATTTCTAGTAATGAGGTATGCACAACATGTGTGCACAACCGTTCTGATCGAACGCTCCTTTGCAGCAGAAAAGAAAGCCCCGCTCATGCGGGGCTTTTCTTTTTGCGCGATGCCATCTGCGTTGTGCCTCGCACCATCAGTTTTTCGTGCACCGCGACTTGCAAACAGACAATTTCCTCCCCTATGGTGCAATCGATTGCATCGCTGTGAATCGTTGCGTTTGATACCGGTTGGGAGGCCGGAAGGTGGATGTCCATCCATTCGATCAGACCGGCTCCTGCGAGGGGGCTCACGCGGCGCGATGCGCTGCGCATCGCAGTTGCCGGCAGCATTGGCCTGGGGGCCGCGACAACCGCGGGCGCATTGCCCGCATTCGCCGCCACGGCGCCACTCAAGGGCAAACTGAAGCATTCCGTCGCACGCTGGACCTTCCCGCAGCTGTCCGTTGCCCAGCTCTGCACGACGGTGAAGGACATCGGCTTTGCCGCGATCGACCTGGTCGGCCCGGAGGACTGGCCCACGCTGCAGGCGCATGGCGTGTACAGCTCGATGTGCAACGGCGCAGAACTGGGCCTGACCAAGGGCTTTGCCGGCCGTGAGTTCCACGACCAGCTGGTGGAACGCTACACGCGGCACATCGATCTGGTCGCCGATGCCGGCTATCGAAACCTCATCTGCTTTTCCGGCAACCGCAACGGTATGGACCCGCAGGACGGCATGGCCAATGCCGAGGCCGGGCTCAAGCGCATCCTCGGGCATGCCGAGAAGCGCGGCGTGGTGCTGGTGATGGAGCTGCTCAACTCCAAGGTCGATCATCGCGACTACCTGTGCGACCACTCCGCGTGGGGTGTGGAGCTGTGCCAGCGGCTCGGCTCGGACAATTTCGGCCTGCTCTACGACATCTACCACATGCAGATCATGGAGGGCGACATCATCGCCACCATCGGCAAGCATCACGCCTGCTTCAAGCACTACCACACCGCAGGCGTGCCCGGCCGGAACGAGATCGGAGACCAGCAGGAGCTCCACTATCCAGCCATCTGTCGCGCGATCCGCGACACCGGTTTCAAGGGGTATCTGGCGCAGGAGTTCACGCCTGCAGCGCCCGATCCCGTTGCCTCATTGCGCGAGGCGATCCGCCTCTGCGACGTCTGAAACGATATCCACCCAGGTGAGAAACCCATGGCAGATAATCACTACGACGCCATTGTTGTTGGCTCGGGAATCAGTGGCGGTTGGGCGGCGAAGGAGCTGACCGAGAAGGGCCTGAAGGTCCTGATGCTGGAACGCGGGCGCAACATCGAGCACGTCAAGGACTACGTCAATGCGATGAAGGAGGCGTGGGATTTCCCGCACCGCAACCGGCCAACGCAGGCAATGAAGGCCGAGTTCCCGGTGCTGATGCGCGACTACGGCCTGGCCGAGAACCTGGAAGGGATGTGGGCCAACGAACAGGAATCGCCCTACATCGAGACCAAGCGCTTCGACTGGTTCCGTGGCTACCACGTCGGTGGTCGTTCCTTGATGTGGGGCCGGCAGAGCTATCGCTTCTCCGATCTGGATTTCGAGGCCAACCTCAAGGACGGCATCGCCACCGACTGGCCGATCCGCTACGCCGATATCGCGCCATGGTACGACCATGTAGAGAAGTTCGCCGGCATCGCCGGCACGCGTGAAGGACTGGACGTGCTGCCGGACGGCGAGTTCCTGCCGCCGATTCCCTTGAACATCGTCGAGAAGGATGTGGCCGCGCGCATCAAGAAGGCCTTCGGCGGAACGCGCCATATGATCCACTCGCGCACTGCCAACATCACCCAGCCGATGCCCGAGCAGGGGCGCGTGAACTGCCAGTACCGCAACAAGTGCATCCTGGGCTGTCCCTTCGGTGCCTACTTCTCGACCCAGGCGGCGACGCTGCCAGCGGCGATGAAGACCGGGAACCTGACCTTGCGGCCGTTCTCGATCGTCAAGGAAGTGCTCTACGACAAGGACCGCAAGCGCGCGCGCGGCGTGGAGGTCATCGATGCCGAGACCGGGCAGACCTACCAGTACACGGCCAAGGTCATTTTCCTCAACGCGTCGTCGTTCAACTCGACGTGGCTGCTGATGAATTCGGCCACCGATGTCTGGGAAGGGGGGCTGGGCTCTTCGTCCGGCGAGTTGGGGCACAACGTGATGGACCATCATTTCGGGGCCGGCGCCTCGGGCCGGGTCGAGGGTTACGAAGACAAGTACTACTTCGGCCGCCGTCCCTGCGGCTTCTACATTCCGCGGTTCCGCAACGTCGCGGCCGACAAGCGCGGCTACCTGCGCGGGTTCGGCTACCAGGGCGGTGCCAGCCGCACCGGATGGTCGCGCGAGATCGCCGAGCTCAATATCGGTGCCGATCTGAAGGAGGCACTGACCGTGCCGGGTGACTGGCGCATCGGCATGACCGGGTTCGGTGAAATGCTGCCGCACCACGACAACACGATCCGCCTGGACCACGACCGCAAGGACAAATGGGGACTGCCGGTGCTGGCGATGGACGTGTCCATGCGCGCCAATGAACTGGCGATGCGCAAGGACATGGCCGCCGATGCCGCCGAGATGCTGGAGGCGGCCGGGGTCAAGGAGGTGAAGATGCACGACAACGACTATGCCCCGGGCAAGGGCATCCACGAGATGGGGACCGCACGCATGGGACGTGATCGGAAAAGCTCGGTATTGAATGCGCACAATCAGGTCTGGGATGCCCCCAACGTCTATGTGACCGATGGTGCCTGCATGACCTCCAGCGCCTGCGTGAATCCCTCGCTGACCTATATGGCGCTGACCGCGCGCGCGGCCGACCATGCGGTACGCGAACTGAAAGCGGGGAACCTCTGATGGATCGCCGCGAACTGTTGAAGATGATCGTTGCCGCTACCGGTGCGGCCATGGTTGGCCTGCCTGCGCTGGTGCATGGCAAGGTGCCGGCTGCCGGGGCGATGCCCGCGTTCTCCGATGCCGACATCGGCATGCTGGACGAGATCGCCGAAACCATCCTGCCGCGGACAAGGACGCCCGGGGCCAAGGACGCGGGTGCCGGTGCGTTCATGGCGACGTTCGTCAGCGACTGTTACACCGCCCGGCAGCAGGCGACGTTCCGCGCCGGCCTGGCCGACATCGACACGCGCGCCGGTGGCCGTTTCGTATCGCTCACGCCGGAAGCCCGCACCGGGTTGCTGCGAACGCTGGACGCCGAAGCCAAGGCACGCAATGCCGACGTGACCGAGACCGGCACTCCCGAGGAAGGCGAGGCCATGCCGCATTACTTCACGATGATCAAGCAGCTGGCCATCTTCGGCTTCTTCACTTCAAAGGTCGGGGCGACCGGTGTGCTGCAGTACGTCGCCGTGCCGGGCCGCTACGACGGTGACCTGGCCTATGTCCCCGGTACGCCCGCGTGGGGGACCAGCTGATGGACACCATCCTGATGATCCGCCCTGCGTTGATCACGGCCGGCCTGCTGGCCGCTGCATCTGCATTCGCTCAGGACGGTACCGACGCTGCGCGTGACCCGAAGAAGACCGAAGTGTGGACGCCCGTGCCCGCAGTCGTGGCCACGCCGCCAGGCAAGGCCCCCTCCGATGCCATCGTGCTGTTCGATGGCAAGGATGTCTCGGCGTGGGAGGCAGAGCAGGGCGGGCGCGTGCCCTGGACGGTTGCCGATGGCGCCATGACCGTCGTTCCGGGCAGCAAGGGCATCCGCACCCGGCAACGCTTCTGCGATGTCCAGCTGCATGTCGAATGGCGTACCCCCACCGAGACGAAGGGCTTCGACGGCCAGAACCGGGGCAACAGCGGCATCTTCCTGCAGGAACTGTATGAGCTGCAGGTGCTGGACAGTTACAACAACCCGACGTATGCCAACGGCCAGGCGGGTTCGATCTACAAGCAGGCCATGCCACGGGTGAACGCCTCGCGCGCACCGGGCCAGTGGCAGGTCTACGACATCATCTGGAAGGCACCGCGCTTCTCGCAGGGCGGCGGCCTGACGTCGCCCGCGCGCATCACCGTGCTGCACAACGGCGTACTCGTGCAGGACGACACCGTGCTGGCAGGCAGGACCGAGTACATCGGTGCGCCTTCGTACGCACCCCATGCGTGCGCGCCGCTCTATCTGCAGGAGCATGACTCCAGGGTCAGCTACCGCAACATCTGGGTGCGCGAACTGTAGCGGCACGCGGCCGGCGTGGTCGCCGGCCGCCTACTTCGCCAGATAGCTGGCGAGGTCGTCGATCTCCTGCTGCGACAGCTGGGCAAAGGGCGGCATCAATCCTCCGCCCTTCCTGATCTTGTCCTTGACCTGGGCGGGCTGAAGCCGCTTGCCGACGTCGGTGAGCGCCGGGAAGGTAGGCGGTACGCCGGCGCGTTCAGCACCGTGGCAGGCAGTGCAGTGCTGGGCATAGAGTTTCGCGCCGGCGGCAGGATCGTCCTTGGCCCGGGCTGCCGTTGAAGTGCTCATGCCGCCCAGAGCCAGGGCCACTGCCAGGATCATCTTCATGTGGGGCTCCTTGATGCGTCAGCGCCGTGCACGGGTGGGCACGTTGGCGGGCAGGTGTTCACGCAGGTAGTCCGCGCCGGTCTGAATGACCTTGGCCGGGTCGCGTGGCTGGTCGTGCTCGACGATGTACCACTGCACCTTGGCCGCCGCAGCGGCGGGCAGGATCGCGTTCCAGTCCAGCACGCCCTGGCCCACGGCGGCGAATCCGTCTTCGTCCTGGGCCTGGCCCTTGGGCGCATTGTCCTTGGCGTGCACCGCGAACACGCGACCGCGGAATTTTCCCAGCATCACCGCCGGGTCCAGGCCCGCACGTGCGACCCAGGCCAGGTCCAGCTCGGTCTGCAGGTCGGGGCCGGCCGCTGCGAACAGCAGCTCCAGCCCGGTCTGGCCGTCGAAGTCGGCCAGCTCGAAGTCGTGGTTGTGATAGGCCAGGCGCATGCCCTTGCCGCGCACCTGCTTGGCGATGCGGCCCAGCTCCTTGCCCAATGCGGTCCAACCCGCGGCATCGGTTGGGCGGTCCTTCTGGTCCAGGTAAGGCACCACCAGCGTGCTGTTGCCGATCGACCGGTTGAACGTCACCACACCATCCAGGTTGCCCCGCAGCTCGGCCAGTGGCACGTGCGACGAAACCGCCTTGATCGAATACTGGTCCAGCAGCTGCTTGAGTTCGGTGGCGCTGGTGTTCTGCGTACCGACCGTTTCCACCGCACGGACGCCCGCGTTGTGGACGATCTTCAACTGCTGATCGAGCGAGCCTGCATTGCGCAGGGTGTACATCTGCACCGCGATCGGCTTCTGCGTGGTGGCGGCTTCGCTCGCGAAGGCGGGCAGGGCAGCGAGCAGCAGGACGAGACTTGCACTTCTACGGAAAAGAGCTTTCATCAACAGATCCTCCCGGAATTCAACCGATGGTGGTCCAGGTACGTGACCTGGCTGATGCAATGACGCGATCGACGATCCGTGCCGAGCGCAGGCCGTCTTCGAAGGTGGGCAAGCCCTGCGGCCGCTCGCCTTCAATGGCGCGATAGGTGTCGGCCACAAACGCCTCGAAACACTGGGCGTAGCCCTGTGCATGCCCGGCCGGCAGCATGGAAAGGCGGCGTTGTTCGGCGCTGCCGGCACCGGGGCCGCGCATGAAGGTTTCCTCGCGCTGATCGGGCAGGCCGATCCAGAGTCGTTCGGCATCCTCCTGGTTGAAGGCCACGCTGGCCTTGGCGCCATCGATCTCGAACCAGAGGCGGTTGTGGCGTCCGGCCGAGACCTGGCTGACCGTCAATGACGCCAGCGTGCCGGCGCCGGTCCTGAACATCGCTGCGGCCACGTCTTCGCTGGTGACAGCCTGCATCGCACTGGCGGCCGTTGGCGTGCTGAAGCTCTGCCCGCTGACGGCGCCACGCTCGGCGATTACCGTGGAGAACGCCGCGTTCACTTCGGCGAAGCCCTCGCCACTGACCCATTCGACCAGGTCGCACCAGTGCGAACCGATGTCGGCGAACACGCGCGACGTGCCTCCCAGCGCGGGGTCCACGCGCCAGTTGTTGCTGGCCGGATCCAGCAGCCAGTCCTGCAGGTAGCTGCCGTGGATCAGGTGCAACGGCCCCAGATCGCCCTGGGCGATGCGTGCGCGCGCCTCCCGGACCACTGGGTGGTAGCGGTAGACGAAGGGCACCGTGGCAACCAATCCGGTCGATGCGGCCAGCGCCGCTAGCGCCTGTGCATCGTTCAGCGTCGTCGCCAGCGGTTTCTCGCAGATCACGTGCTTGCCTGCTTCCAGCGCAGCCTGTGCCATGGCGCGGTGCAGATGGTTGGGCGTGCACACGTGCACGACCTGTACCTGCGGATCGGCGATCACCTCCTCGATATCGCGGTAGGCGCGTGGGACATTCCAGGACTGCGCGGCCTCATGCGCGCGCTGCGGTGACGAGGCGGCTACGCCGCGCACGTCGGCACCGGCCAGCAGTGCCGCACGACGATGCACTGCACCGATCATGCCGGCGCCGACGATGGCGATTCCAAGCTTGGGCATCGACGGGGATCCTCAGGGTGTGGAGGGCGCGGCCGTGACCGCCGGCCGGTCGCGGAACAGCAGCAGGAAGGCGATCAACACCACCAGTGCAACGCCGGCCGGGAACAGCCAGATCTGCTGCCAGTCGGGGCCGGCCTCGGTGGTGAAGTGCTCCACCACCGCGCCGGACAGGAAGGTGCCGATCAGCATTCCGACGCCGTAGGTAGCCAGGGTGATGAAGCCCTGCGCGCTGCTGCGCGCGGCGGGGCCGGCATGCGCATCGGTGTAGATCTGGCCGGTGACGAAGAAGAAGTCGTAGCAGATGCCATGCAGCACGATGCCGATCACCAGCAGCGAGAAGCCGCTGCCCGCATCGCCGAAGGCGAACATGGCGTAGCGCACCACCCAGGCGGCCATGCCGACCGCCAGCATGGTCTTCACTCCCAGCCGCACGAACAGGAACGGCATGGCCAGCATGAGCAGCACTTCGGAGACCTGGCCCAGCGACTGCAGGCCTGCTGCGCCGCGCACGCCCAGGTCGTTGAGATACGGATTGGTGAAGTTGTAGTAGAACGACAGCGGGATGCAGATGGCGATGGACGCCAGGAAAAACACCAGGTAGGCGCGCGACTTCAGCAGTCGCAACGAATCCAGCCCCAGGATCTGCCCCAGTCCGGCATCGCGCTGCTGCGCCAGCGGTGGCGTGTGCGGCAGGGTGAATGCATACAGGCCCAGCACCAGCGATGCCAGCGCGGCCATGCGGAAGGTGAGTTCAAGCCGGTGCGCCTGTTCCCAGCCCAGCCAGCCGATCAGCACGCCTGCGACGATCCAGCCGATGCTGCCGGCCACGCGTACCAGCGGGAACTGTTTCTCGGGCGACTGCATGTGCCGCATCGCCACGCTGTTGGCCAGTGCCAATGTCGGCATGAACAGCAGCATGTAGCCCATCACGCAGGCCGAGAACACGCTGAAGCTGGTGGCGGTGGACGCCAGCCACATCAGCACCGCGCCGGCCAGGTGCAGCACCGCGAGAATGCGCTGCGCCGCGAAGTAGCGGTCGGCGATCAGCCCGACCAGGAACGGCGCCACGATGGCGCCGATGGACTGGCTGAGGAAGGCGGTGGCCACCTGGCTCGCGCTGGCCTGCAGCGGGCCCTGCACCAGGTAGGTTCCGAGGGTGACGAACCACGCCCCCCAGATGAAGAACTGCAGAAACATCATCGCGCCCAGGCGCGACATGGCGTGCGTCATGGCTTGCCCTCCCGGGGCGGTCTTGGCTCAGATTCCCAGCATGCGGTGCAGTGATGCGGCGTCCGTGCCACTGTCGGCAAAGTCGTCGAAGGCGCGGTCGGTCACGCGGATGATGTGGTCGCGGATGAAGGCGGCACCCTCGCGTGCGCCGTCCTCGGGGTGCTTCAGGCAGCATTCCCATTCCAGTACCGCCCAGCCGGGGAAGTCGTACTGGGCGAACTTCGAGAAGATCGCCTTGAAGTCGATCTGGCCATCACCGAGCGAACGGAAGCGGCCCGGACGCTCGATCCAGTCCTGGTAGCCGCCATACACGCCGCTGCTTGCGCTGGGGCGATACTCCGCGTCCTTGACGTGGAAGATGCCGATGCGCGCGTGGTAGCGGTCGATGAAACCCAGGTAGTCCATCTGCTGCAGCAGCAGGTGGCTGGGGTCGTACAGGATCTTGGCGCGGGGGTGATGATCCACCACATCGAGGAAGCGTTCGAAGGTCGCGCCATCGTGCAGGTCCTCGCCCGGGTGGATCTCGAAGCAGAGATCCACGCCGCAGGCATCGAAGGCATCGAGGATCGGGCGCCAGCGGCGGCCGAGTTCGGCGAAGGCTTCTTCCACCAGTCCCGGTGGGCGCTGCGGCCAGGGATAGAAATAGGGCCAGGCCAATGCGCCGGAGAACGTGGCATGCGCGGTCAGCCCCAGCCGCTGGCTGGCTTTGGCGGCCAACAGAAGCTGCTCCACCGCCCAGGCCTGGCGGGCCGTGGGATCGCCACGTTTGTCCGCGGGTGCGAATCCGTCGAACAGGCTGTCGTAGGCCGGATGGACCGCGACCAGCTGCCCCTGCAGATGGGTGGACAGCTCGGTGATCTGCACGCCATGACCTGCCAGCATGCCGGCGAGGTCGTCGCAGTACGCCTGGCTGCGCGCGGCCTCGGCCAGATCGAACAGGTGGGGCGCCGTGGTGGGGACTTGTACGCCAGAATAGCCCAGACCCGCGGCCCATCCGGCCAGCGTGTCCAGCCGATCAGAAGGAGCCGTGTCGCCGATGAACTGCGCCAGGAACAGCGCTGGACCCTTGAGCGTCTTCAACGTGATTCGCCCTCGATGCAATCGATTGCATTATCCTAGCAGGGGCTTACGCAGGACCTGTTGTGCAGTGCACAGCGGGCGGGAGAACTAACGCCATGGCCACCATCTACGACATCGCAAAGCACGTCGGCGTCTCCGCCGGCACCGTGTCGCGTGCACTTTCGCGGCCGGACAAAGTGCTGCCGGCCACGCGCACGCGCATCGAGCAGGCCGCCGCGGCGTTGGGCTACGTGCCCAACACGGTCGCCCGCACGCTCAAGACCCAGCGCAGCGGCAAGATCCTGGTCACGGTGCCGGATATCGCCAACCCGTTCTTCGCGCAAATCCTGCAAGGGGCGGAAGACGCCGCGCAGGCTGTCGGCTATGCGGTGCTGCTGGGCGATACGCAGGACCAGCCCGACCGCGAGGAGCGCTACGCGCAGATGCTCCGGCGCAACGAGGCCGACGGCATGATCGTGCTTGGCCATCGCCTGCCACCGACGGCGCGCGAGATTGTCCAGCAGAGGGGGGCTGCCGCGCCGGTGGTCAACGGCTGCGAGTTCGATCCCGCGCTGGGCCTGCCCAGTGTTCACATCGACAATGCCGCCGCCGCACGTGCCGTCATGGAGCACTTGTACGCACTGGGCCATGAACGGATCGCTGTGGTCGGTGGGCCGCCGGACAATCCCCTGCACCAGCAGCGCCTGGAAGGGGTGCGGGCGGCCGGAAAGGCGCGCGGCCGCCTGCGCCAGCTGAGCATCGTGCCCGGGGATTTTTCAGTGGAATCCGGCCATGCGGCTGCCATGGCGCTGCTGGACGGCACGTCCGCACCAACCGCGATCTTCTGCTTCAGCGACCAGATGGCGCTGGGCACCCTGGCGGCCTGCCGGGAGCTGGGCATCCGCGTGCCGGAAGACCTGTCCATCGTCGGCTTTGATGACCTGGCGTCTTCCCGCTACCTCACGCCGCCATTGACGACCATCCGGCAGCCGATGCGGGAAATCGGCGCGCGCGCGGTCAACCTGCTGCTCGCCATCATCGAACAGGTGGATGTTCCGCTTCAACAGACGCTGGATTTCAGCCTGATGGTGCGGGGATCGACGGCTGCGCCCCGACGCAGGTGACCACGGGGTGGGGCCGCGGAGCGTGGCAGCCGGCCCGCGCGATATCGTGCAACCTTGATCCCGAATTGACGCAAAGCTGTCAGACTCATCGCAGGCAGCCCGGCAAGGGCCTTAGCAGCAGGTGCGATCGCGCAAGGGGGCGGCAACGCCATTCTTCACCGATTCGGCGGAAGGCGCGGTCGAAGGCATTGGCGCGGCACGTCGCATCGGCTGGATGCGTTTCGTCGGCAATGGACTGGGAGCGATCCCCATCGCCTCGATCATGCTTGAACGCCAGGATGGCGGGCTGGCGTGGGTCCTGCTGCTGCTCAACGCGCTGGCGTGGCCGGCACTGGCATTGCTGCTGACCCAGCGCTCCCGCCAGCCGGCGGTCGTCCAGTTCCGCTGCATGGTGGCCGACTCCTTCTTCGGCGGTGGCTGGATCGCCTTCATGGCGTTGAGCGCGGTGCCCAGCGCACTGTTCGCCGCGCTGCTGGTGGCCGACAAGATCGCCGCCGGTGGCGTGCGCCTGGCGATGCGCGCCACGCTGGCCCTGCTGCTGGGCTTCGCACTCACCTGGTGGCTGCTCGGCTTCCCTTACCAGCCGGTCACCTCGCAGCGCACGATCGTGCTGAGTGTCCCGTTCCTGTTCGTGTATGGCATCGGCCTCAGCATTCTCAGCTGGCAGCTGGCGCGCCGGGTCAAATCGCAGAACCGTCAGCTGCAGCGGCTCAGCCGGATGGACCCGCTGGTCGAGCTGGCCAACCGTGGCTTCCTTATCCTGCGTGCGCAGCAGGCGCTGGACAAGGCACAAGGGCAGGGCAGCTTTGCCTGCCTGCTGATGCTCGATGTGGATGATTTCAAGCGCATCAATGACTCGCATGGCCACCGCGCCGGTGATGAGGTGCTGCGGCATATCGCGGCGACATTGCGCACCTTTGCCCGGCCCGGTGATACGCCCGCGCGGCTGGGGGGCGATGAGTTCGTGGTGCTGCTGCGCGACTGCGCGCCCGTCGATGCGATGCACGTGGCCGAGCGGGTGCGCCTGCACCTGCTGGAGGCCGCGCGGCAGGCCACGCCGGGCGTGGAGTTCAGCGTGAGTATCGGCATTGCCGCGACGCCGCGTGGCGGTAGTGTCGAGGACTGGTTGGCACTGGCCGACCGCGCGCTCTACCACGCCAAGCGGCAGGGCAAGAACACAGCCAGCTACGGCGAGTGAGTGCGGCACGGCTGCCGCCGAACGAGGCCGAAACGCCCGTTCATCCTGCACGCGGAATCGGCACGCCAATCCTCTACCATGGGCCACCCCGCCCGGACGCGCCGCCCATGCAAGACGCCCTCGTTGCCCAGCCCAAGCCCCCCGTTGCGAGGATCGCGGCCTGGCTGATGATGCTGTTGGGCATGTGGCTGGCGCTGAAGCTCGGCCTGGTGGTAACGCTGCTGTCGGGCCTGCTGGTGTTCCAGCTGACCCATGTGCTGGCGTCCACCGTGGAAGGCAAGCTGCCGCCGGGACGGGCGCGGGCGATCGCGGTGATCGTGCTGTCGGCGATCATCATCAGCGCGCTGGTGCTGGCCGGGATCGGTGTGGCGTCGTTCTTCCGCAACGAGACCGGTGGGCCGGACGCGCTGCTGGCACGGCTGATGGATATCCTCAATTCGTCGCGCCACCAGGTACCGGCGCTGCTGCAGCCGTATATCCCCGAGGACATGCCGGCGCTGCGTGCGGCGCTGAATGACTGGGCCGCCGAGCACCAGCGCCAGCTGGGCGTGGCCGGTACCTCGGTGGTGCAGGTGGGTGTACGCGTACTGATCGGCATGGTGCTGGGCGCGATGATTGCGCTGTACGACGAACTGCCGCTGCCGACGATGGGGCCGCTGGCGCAGGAGCTGATCGGGCGCACCAGCCGCCTGGCCACCGCGTTCCGCCAGGTGGTGTTCGCGCAGGTGAAGATCTCCCTGCTCAACACTATTTTCACCGCCATCTTCCTGCTGGGCGTGCTGCCGTTGTTCGGCGTGCACCTGCCCCTTTCCAAGACGCTGGTGCTGATCACCTTCATCGCCGGCCTGCTGCCGGTGGTGGGCAACATCATCTCCAACACCATCATCAGCATCGTCGCGTTGTCGGTCTCGTTCTATGTGGCTGTGGCCGCGCTGTTGTACCTGATCGTGATCCACAAGCTGGAGTACTTCCTCAATGCGCGCATCGTCGGTGGCGAGATCCAGGCGCGTGCCTGGGAGCTGCTGCTGGCCATGCTGGTGATGGAGGCGGCCTTCGGCCTGCCGGGCCTGGTCGCCGCGCCGGTGTTCTATGCCTACGTGAAGCGCGAACTGGTCGACCAGCGCTGGATCTGACGCGGCTGGGCATGACGTATTTGTCCCGGTTCGAATGTTCGCGCGGCCTTGTCGGTGCGTTCGCGGTCGGCAGGGTATACCCACCGCCACGGTTGGCCCGCGAGTGGCTTGGCGCCTGTGTAGCCGGCCGTTACAGTGTTCGGCACTACAGGGGAAATGTGCATGGCCCGCAAGGCGTCGCCCATCGGATTGCGGACCTGGGTCTGGATCCTGGCTGGGCTGTTCGTAGTCTGTACGCTGCCGCTGATGGCCATCGCACTGGTGCAGGGCACGCTGCGCTTCACGGCCGCCGAGGACAACCTGGCCAGCCTGCGCCAGCTGCGGCAGACCTTCGACCTGGCCAACCTGGTGTCGGCCGAACGCGGCCCCGCCATCAGCCTGCTGGGGGCCGACCCGGCCGATGCGGCCGAGCAGGCACGGCTGGCCGCGCAGCTGGCGGCCGCGCGCAAGCGGATCGATGCTGCCCTGCTGCAGCTGGACACCGTGTTCAAGGCTGATCCGGGAGTGGTCGACGAGCATGGGCTGCTGGCCGACGCGCAACGTCGCCTGCAATCGGCGCGAGCTGCGGTCGACCGGGTCGTGGCGCAACCCCATGACGCACGCCGCGTGGAGGAGGTGGAGCGTGCGATCAGTGGCATGTTCGCCGTGGTCGATCGCCTGCACCTGCTGACCTCGGCACAGATCAACGTGCTGGTCAGCGCCGACCGTGAAGCAGCGATTCCGGCGATGCAGGGCCAGGTGCTGATCGATCTTCGCGAGCATGGTGGCCGTCTGGCCTCGAATGTGATGGCGCCGGTGGCGGTGCCAGGGGCATGGCGGGAGGAACAGGTACGCGCTGCACTGCAGACCGAGGGTCGCCTGTTGGAGCTGTGGCGGTTGGCGGGCAGCCACGAGTCGGTGTTCCGCAGTGACCCGGAATTGTCATGGCACTGGGACATGGCGCGTCGGCAGTTCTTCGGCGAATCGCTGCCGATGATCGAGCAGTTGATCGAAGATGGCCGCCGAGGCCTGCCGCCGCCATGGACCGCCGCCGAATTCACCACGCGCTACGTGCCGACCCTGCAGTCGCTTGAGGCGCTGCGTGATGGCTACCTGAGCGTGTCCATCGCCCGCTTTGAACGCACCCGCAATCGCGAGGCCATGCGCCTAGCCGTGCTGGTGGCGACCGCGCTGGGCACACTGGTGGTGCTGGGCGTGGCATTGCGCATTGCCCACCGGCAGATCCTGCAGCCGTTGCTGCAGGCGCAGGCGCGGGTGATCCAGCTTGCCTCGGATGCACCCGGTCCGGAGCAGCATATCACCCACCCGCTGGCCGAGATGCAGCGCTTGTTCGACGCCATCGAAGTACTGCGTGAGAAATCGCGCGAGCGCTCGGCACTGACCAGCGAGCTGCGCCAGCTCGCTGGCACCGACGAGCTGACCGGATTGTTGAACCGGCGCGCGCTGGATGAGGTGGTGCAGCAGAGACACGCCGGGGGCGATGCAAGCGCCGTGGTGATCCTGCTGGACGTGGATCGCTTCAAGGCGATCAACGATGGCCATGGCCATGATGCCGGCGACGAAGTGCTGGTGCGGGTGGCGCAGTTGTTGCGGCATCAGCTGCGCCGCAGCGACAGCATCGCCCGTTATGGCGGCGAGGAATTCCTGGTGCTGCTGGCCGACGGTGATCTGGCCGGTGGCCGCCAGCTGGCCGAGTCATTGCGATTGGCCCTGCAGCAGATGGACATCGCGCTGGCCGGCGGCACCGTGCTGCGGGTGACCGCCAGTTTCGGCGTGGCCGAGGGCGGCACCGACGCGCTGGGCTGGCGCACCCTGCTACGAGCCGCCGATGCGGCCATGTACCGGGCCAAGGCGCAGGGGCGT
Organism: Stenotrophomonas sp. YJH_SMC_6; assembly: GCF_059371335.1. Classification (NCBI taxonomy): domain Bacteria; kingdom Pseudomonadati; phylum Pseudomonadota; class Gammaproteobacteria; order Lysobacterales; family Lysobacteraceae; genus Stenotrophomonas; species Stenotrophomonas sp. YJH_SMC_6. The sequence goes on from NZ_JCAFUM010000001.1 coordinate 203,394, forward strand.
GATCGGGTACGGGTGGCGGGTGGCGGTCGCATCACGCGTTGAGGGCATGCGTCAGCCGATGCGTGCATGCACCCGCCGCAGCGTCCGCGCGATCATCCGGCGCGCGATCGGACGTGGTACCGATAATCCACGCCAGCGCAGCGCACCCACCCGGAAGGTGGCGGTGGCGGTGGCCAGTACGTTGCCTGCCGGGTCAGTCAGCCAGCCACGCGTGAAGGCGATGCTCCCCTTGCTGTGCTCGACTTCGCCCCAACCGATGATGCGCCCTGGTCGTGCCGGACTGACGAAACTGGTCTTGGATTCCACCGTGACCGCGATGCGGTTGGCGGGCAGTGTGGCGTAGATCGCCGGCCCCATGCAGTCATCCAGCATCGCCGACAGGAAGCCTCCCTGCACGTTGCCCATCGGGTTGGTCAGCATCGGCCCGGCGTCGAACTCGACATGGATGCGGCGCAGTGCGTCGTCGTAGTCGACGAATCGCCAGCCGAGCAGGGTGCCCGCCTGGGAGGGCGGCAGATCACCGTTGACCACGCTGTAGAAGATCGATTCGGGATTCATGGGAGCCTCGATGGAGGGAGAGGAGGGAGCACGCATCAGGACAGTGCCAACAGGGCCAGCACGAATCCGATGACCGACAGCAGCACCACCGCGGCGCCGGCGGGCACCGGTGTACGCGCACCGGTGCGTCGCCGCACGCCGGAAGCGACCAGTACCGGCGGTACGGTGGCGACCAGGCAGAACAACTGGAAGGCCAGCAGTTGCGGCAGCGCGAAGTGTCCGCCGAAGAAGATCAGCCCGGCCAGCATCACGCCGGCGCCGGCCAGTGCGATCCAACCGGCGCCGACCACGCGGATGAGTGCAATCAGCAGCAACTGCATGCGCGGTTCGACCTCCTTCCATGGCAGGCCCACGGCCTGGCCGTGGTAGGGCATGAAGTCCGAGCGTTTCAGGTAGGCCGCAGCAAACAGCGAGACAATGAAGAACGTCAACAGGTAGCAGCCGAACGCGAGCCAGGCGAACAGGTCCATGTGGGGGCCATGCGGTTGCGGAGGGGAGCCCCGGTGATGCCGGCGGCCATGCCGGATGCATCGCGAGGTTGCGCGATTCTCGGGCAATGCCCTGTTAGAGGCGTGTCGCGGCGTGGAGGACCGTTCCTCCATCCGCTGTTAACGCGGGTGTGGTGGTGAGGAATGCGTCACACACGTGCCATGCGCCCTATCGCGTTTTCTGTGAAGAGGTCGCAACTGCCCATCCACGCTTCGGTCACCGCTCTGCGCAGACGCTGGGATTCCATCCGACGAGGGACGACGACATGACCCAGCTCACCCTGCCTGAACTGTCCAGGAAAATGGCCGGCATCGATTTCACGATGCTGCAGACCCACGCCGGCGGAGAGATTGCCGGTCGTCCGATGAGCAACAACGGCGACGTGGACTATGACGGTGACAGCTGGTTCTTCACCACCGAAGACACCGACATGGTGCGCGAGATTGAAGCTGACCCCGCCGTCGCGTTGGGTTTTTCCGGCAGCAAGTCGCTGCTGGGCAAGCCACCGTTGTTCGTGCACGTGCAGGGAAGGGCAGCGCTGGTGCGCGACCGGGCCACGATGAGCCAGCACTGGGTGAAGGACCTGGAGCGATGGTTCGAACAGGGCGTGGATACACCGGGACTGGTGCTGATTCACGTGCGCGCCAGCCGCATCCACTACTGGGATGGCGAGGACGAGGGCGAAATCGTGATCTGAGCGTAACCGTGCAGCGCCCGGCGCATCGCGTTCCAGGGTCAGCAGTGCGCAGGATGTGCTGCCGGATCCCCAACATTGGCCAGCTCCGGTGCCAAGGCGTGTTCCACCGCACGCCGCAGCAGTGCCGGCGCGACATAGTGCCGGTGCCCGGCGTCGATCAGTGCCATGTACATGCTGCCGAACGCATTGAGGGTCTGCACGCGAGAGCCCAGGCTGATCTCGACATGTCCATCGCTACGCCGCTGCACGCGCACGCTGCTGCGGAAACGCAGGTGCCGATCGTCGGCGCCGAGCAGGACTTCGGCGTCGCTGTCCTGCGTATCGATGTGCGAATCCAGCACCGGAAATCGACCAGCGAACAACCGGCTGCGATCGGTGGACAGCAGTGACGACACCGGGCATCCCAGCGGCGACGTACGCAACCGCAACGGCGCCACCAGTCGGTTTCGCAGCGCCATCAGATGGCCTACGCCGCTGGGCGGATTGCGCAGGAAGCCGTCCAGTACATCGGCCAGCAGTGCCGACGCGGAACGGTGGACCACCTGCGAGGGTTCCAGGCACAGGGTGGTCAGGTCCTGGTAGTGGCTGTGCGGCAGCACTGTGGGCAGCAGGCCTTCGGTGGCGGCGGGCCGCGAACGGATGGGATAGGCCGGTGTGGCACGTTCGACGAACCCGCGCAGCGGCCGCATGGGGATGCGGCGCAGCGGGCCGAGCAGGGCACGGGTACGCGCGCACAGGTGTGCGCACAGGCTGGGAGGCGCCGCCTGCAGCGAAAGTTGTAACAGCGGTGCCGCCGCAAGCGAAGTGCCCGAAGGCCAGTGCGATTCCGGAAGCACCTCGGTCAGGCTGGGGATATCGGCGGCATTGCGTTGCACCTGTGCACGCGCATGCTCGCTCATCGCGCCGGCCAGTTCATTGCTGTGGCAGGACAACGCGAACAGCGCGGGATGTGCAGGATGGTTCGACGCGAACTGGTGCCAGGTGCCGCCGCCGAAGCGCACGGTAAACAGGCAGTCCGGTGGGATGCGGATGCGCCGAAGCGTGCGCGCGAAGGCACCGGGATCTGCCGCCAGCTGCGTGTCGGAGGCGGTGGCGAAACGCAGCTCGGATCCCGCGCTGCCGGCGATGGCGGTGAACATGCGCGGGCCTGCATGGCGATGAAACGGGTGGCCACCGGCACCGACGGTGAAGCTGTACAGCGAGGAGGCATCCCCGTGCTGCAGGTGCATGCCACCCAGTCGCGCCGAAGGTTCATCCAACGCATCGATGAACGCCGGGTGGTGGCGCTGACGCTGGCCGGCGTCACTCACCAGCGCGTCACCGGCACCGATGCCGAGCTGCGCGATCAGGGTGACTTCGGTCGGACTGCCGCCGTCCTGTGCCGGAAGCTGCACTGCTGGAAACGAACGGCGATCGCGGGTCGAACCAGGCATCGTCATGCTCCTTGGCGGGGCGGATCAGCGGGCGGGGGCCTTGCGACGGGCGCGGGCTTCACGCTTGAGCGGGCCGCCTACCGGGCAGACTTCGGCCGCCCACGAGAACAACGTGTTGGCCAAACGGTCGGGTACCTGCCTGAAGTACACGAACTGGCCGCGTTTTTCGCGTTCGATCAGTCCGGCTTCCTCGAGGATGCGCAGGTGGCTGGACAACGCCGGCTTGCTGAAGTCGAAGCGCTCGGCCAGCTCGCCCGCGCTGAGTTCGCCGGCGCTGAGATAGGCCAGGATCTGCCGGCGGGCGGTGGAGGCAAGGGCTTCGAAGATGCGGTCCATGGCGAGCTAATTAACTAATTCATTAACTGATACTCCTCCCGCCGGTGGCGGCTGTCAAGCCATGACCCATTGCGCGGCACGCCCGGGCTTTGCCATCCTCCCTGCTGTTTTCCGTAGCGTGGAATCCCGATGCGTCCTGCGTTCTGGCTGGCTTTGGCCCTGCTGCCCACCCTGGCGGCGGCGCAACCCGCGCGCACGCCCAAAGCCAAGGCTCCGGCGCAGGATCCCTTCAGCGAGTTGTTCGATACCGCCTGCATGCAGCACATCGGGGCCCCGGCGCGGTTGCAGTCGCTGATGGAATCCAACGGGCTGTCACCGCTGCAGCCTGCCGAAGCTGCAACGTTGCTGCAGGGGCAATCGGGTGTGGCCTGGATGGTGCCCCTGGCCAGTGGCCGTTATGCGGTGAGCTGGGCTGACGATGGCACGTGCACGGTCTACGCCGAGAAGGCCGACGCGGCGGTCGTGCAGAAGGGATTCGCCCGGTTGGTGCAGGCCGCGCCGATGCCGTTGCAGGTGCGCTCGCTGCCGGGACGTGGGCCGCTGTCGGCCGATCAGGTGGCCATCCAGTACGGCTGGGCCACCCCGGGGCAGGGCAAGCTGCAGGTGCGCTTCCGCCTGGTCACGCGGCAGGCCGCCGATGCCGGCGTGCAGGCGACGGCCTCTGCGACGCCGGGTGAGGCAATGCTGGAGCGGGGCGCGCCCGGGCCCTGACAGGAGCCACGCCTGCGGTTCAGCCTTTCACGCAGCGTGTGATATATCGTTTATCGATAAATCCATCCCGGGGGCGGCGCGTCCACCCCAACACCGGAGGCCGCTTGACCGCTCGTCCCGCCCGCGCCAGACCCGCGCGAGGCCTGTTTGCCCTGGCCCAGGCCGCCGTACAGGCCGTCCGGGCGATGTGCTGGCTGGGCATCCTGGCCGCACTGCTGGCGGTGCCGCTGGTCGCCCACGACCGCCGCTGGCTGCTCGACAGCGTGCATGACGCCGAGGCCGCTGCCGCGCACGGCAATGATCTGTTCCTGCACTTCTGCCTGGGCCTGGGCGCGATCATCGCGCTGCTGGTGCTGTGCCTGCTGTTCCTGCGCCATCTGCTGAGGCTGCTGAAGTCGGCGGCGCGCGAGCGGCCGTTCACCCACGCCAATGCACGGCGCCTGCAGCGCATGGCCTGGCTGATGCTGGCAATGGAACTGCTGTCGATCCTGATCGGTGCCTATTCGGCCTGGATGGGCCCGGATTTCACCTGGATGGAGGTCGGCGGTGGCATGTCGATCACTGGCCTGGTGGCCGTGCTGATGCTGTTCGTGCTGGCGCGCGTCTTCGCCGTGGGCGCAGCGATGCGCGACGACCTCGACGGTGTCATCTGATGGCGATCGTCATCACCCTGGACCGCATGCTGCAGGAACGCGGCATGACCCTGTCCGAGCTGGCCGGGCGCATCGACATCACCCTGGCCAATCTGTCGATCCTGAAGACCGGCAAGGCGCGCGCCATCCGCTTTTCCACCCTTGATGCGATCTGCCGCGAGCTGCAGTGCACGCCCGGCGACCTGCTCGGGCACGACCCGGCGCAGGCACAGGACGCTGACTGAGCGGTCGCTCTTTTCCCTTACCTACTGACGAAACGGACCTGAAATGGAATGGTTGGCTGACCCCTCGATCTGGATGGGCCTTGCAACCCTGGTCGTGCTGGAGATCGTTCTCGGCATCGACAACCTGGTGTTCATCGCGATCCTTGCCGACAAGCTACCGCCGCACCAGCGTGACCGCGCGCGGGTAATCGGCCTGGCGCTGGCCTTGCTGATGCGGCTGGTGCTGCTGGCGGCGTTGGCGTGGATCATGAAACTGACCGAGCCGCTGCTGACGCTGTTCGACCACAGCTTCTCCGGGCGTGACCTGATCCTGTTGGGCGGTGGCCTGTTCCTGCTGTTCAAGGGCACCATGGAGCTGCACGAACGGCTGGAAGGCCGCGAACACCACGAGGATGGCAAGAAGGTCTACGCCAGCTTCGCAATGGTGGTGGCACAGATCGTGGTGCTCGACGCGGTGTTCTCGCTGGACTCGGTGATCACCGCGGTGGGCATGGTCGACAACCTGGGCGTGATGTATGCCGCCGTGACCATCGCGATGGCGCTGATGCTGTTGGCCAGCAGGCCGCTGACGCGCTTCGTCAACAAGCATCCTACGGTGGTGGTGCTGTGCCTGGGCTTCCTGCTGATGATCGGTTTCAGCCTGGTGGCCGAGGGCCTGGGCTACAAGATTCCGAAGGGGTACCTGTACGCGGCGATTGCCTTCTCGATCCTGGTCGAGGCGTTCAACCAGTGGGTGCGTTTCAACCGTGAGCGCAACGAGCGCCGCCAGCCGTTCCGCCAGCGCACCGCCGACGCCGTGCTGCGCATGCTGGGCGCGCGCCCGGCCAATGGCCACGACGACGAAAGCGCGGACGAACACGTCGATGCCGAAGAGCGCCTGCAGCCGGCGGAGCACGAGATGATCCGCAGCGTGCTGGGGCTGGCCGATCGCCCGGTGTCGAGCGTGATGACGGTGCGTGCCGACGTGCAGTGGATCGACCTGGCCCGTGGGCAGGAGGATGTGGTGGCACGCCTGGTGGCGTCGCCGCACACCCGCCTGCTGGTGGGTGATGGCGACCTGGACAGCCTGCGTGGCGTGGTGCAGAGCCGCGACATGCTGGCCGACCTGCTGCAGGGCAGGCCGCTGCAGCTGGAAGGCAACCTGCGCGAGCCGCAGTACGTGCTGTCCAGTGCCAGCGCGCTGCAGGCGCTGGAACTGATCCGCCAGCACCCGGTGCCGTTGGCGGTGGCGGTGGACGAGTACGGCAGCGTGGAAGGCCTGGTGACCGCCAACGACCTGCTGGCGGCCATTGCCGGTGACCTGGCCGATACCCAGGACGCGCGCTATGGCGTGGTCGCGCAGGGCGAGGACCAGTGGGAGGCCGATGGTGCGCTGACTCTGGACGACCTGCAGCGGCTGGCCGGCGTATCGCTGCCGCGCAGTGCCGACTACATGACCATCTCCGGCCTGGTGCTGGAGCGTCTGGGGCGCCTGCCGGACATCGGTGACGCGGTGGAGATTGCGGATGTTCGCATCACCGTACTGGCGATGGAGAAGCGTCGCATCGCCCGCCTGCGGGTGGAGCGCCTGGGGCATCCGTAGCGTCGAGCCATGCGCGATCGGGGTTCTGTAGCGTCGAGCCATGCTCGACGGCTTCCTGAGCAGCCGAGCATGGGCCCGGCTCTACACAACACGACCCGCAGCCGTCACCATGGCGGGCCCGCTTTCTGTCATGGATGGTTGCAGTGCTGAGTACGATCGGTTTGTTGATGGGCCTGTATGTGGCCTGGCGCCTGTTCTGGCCACTGCGCATGCCCATCTGGATGAAGGTCGTGCTGTCGTTGCTGCTGGTGGGCGTGGCCGTGCAGCTGCGCATCGTCGCCACCTTCTGGGGCACGATGGCCTCGCCGGAGATCCCGAAGCTGGCCATCGCCGTTCTGGCCACCGGCTCCACGGCGGTACTGCTGCTGGCCTTGATGATGCTGGTACTGGATGCCGGCCTGCTGCTTTCGCGCCTGCTGCGTTGGCCGCGCATCGTATCGGCCCTGCGCGCCTCGAAGCTGCGGCCGTTGGCCGGCCTGCTGGCGCTGCTTGTGAGTGGCTATGGCATCAGCCAGGGCATGGCCGTGCCCCAGCCTCGGCAGATCGACGTGGCGATCAAGGATCTGCCTGCTGCGTTCGACGGCTATCGCGTGCTGCAGCTGACCGACATCCACGCCAGCCGCTTGCTGACTGGCGACTGGGTGCGCAGGGTTGTGGACAAGAGCAACGCACTGACACCGGACCTGATCGTGATCACTGGCGATCTGATCGACGGCAGTGTCGAGGCCCGCCGTGACGACGCGCGCCCGCTCGCGGACCTGCGGGCGCCGGACGGCGTCGTCGCCATCACCGGCAACCACGAGTACTACGCGCAGTACCAGGCGTGGATGCAGGCGTTCCGCGCGCTGCACATGCAGGTGCTGGAGAACAGCCATCTGCAGGTACGCCGTGATGACGCGGCGCTGACCATCGCCGGCGTCACCGATCCGGTGGCGGCACGCTATGGCCTGCCGCTGCCGGATCTGGAAACCGCGCTGGCCGGCGCCGATCCCTCTGCACCGGTGATCCTGCTCGATCACCGCCCGCGCAATGCGCGTGAAGCTGCCGCGCGCGGTGTGAAGCTGCAATTGTCCGGGCATACCCACGGCGGGCAGATCTTTGGTATGGACCAGCTGGTGAAACGAGCCAACGGCGGCTATGTCTCCGGCCGCTACGACGTGGACGGGATGACACTGTACGTGAGCAACGGTGCGGGCCTCTGGGCAGGTTTCCCGGCGCGCATCGGTGTGCCGTCGGAGATCACCCTGATCACGCTGCGCCGCGCGCCTTGACCTTAGGGGGTCAGATCCCTTTCCCTGCGGCAAAGGCATCTGACCCCGGCCCGTCAGGCCGCCCGCAGCGGCGGCCGCACATGCGCACTTCGGCGCAGCGCCTGCGCCCGCTTGGCAATCCAGCGCACCACGAAGGCGGTGAACAGCAGCGCCGACGGCACCGCATACCAGAAGTTGCCCGGAACGCGCTTGAAGTACGAGTAGGTAAACACCGCCGCGATGATCCACATGCCGGTGACGTGCAGGCGACGCCAGGCGGTCGGTCCCATGCGCCTGGCGAGCCCCCGGTGCGAGGTGATGGCCAGCGCCAGGATGGCAATGTAGCCCACCGTGCCCGGGAGGTTGGCCAGCGCGGATCGTGCTGGCCAGAACGCCGGGTTGAGGACGCCGAAACTGGTGATCGCGACTGCATGCAACAGGTGCGAGAACGCGAAGGACAGGCCGATGATGCGCCGTTCGCGCAGCAGGAAGCGGGTGAACGGGCCGGGCAGAAGGCTGGCGAACGACGATGCCGTGAACGCTGCCAGGAACAGCAGGAACGATGTGCGGGCAGTGACCCGGATCGCGGCTCGGCTGCCTTCGGCTGCATCGGGATACGGGGCGAAGGCCGCCAGCGCGAAGGCGATCAGGACCACCGCTACGGCCACGAACAGGCGCCAGCCATGCAGGAAGGACGTGTTGGAAGGAGCCATGATGAGACCTCGAAGTAGGGGGACGGTAGTGCCGGCCGCTGGCCGGCAACCTCAGAAAGCAGGCAATGCAACCAGCACGCCCGCCGCGCACAGCTCGCCCAGAACAGGCACGCAGGCCATGCGCAATGCGTCCGCTGCCACGCCATGTGTTTCGGACAGCAGCTGCAGTGCTTCATCCACCGACGCGCTGTCGTCACCGAACACCGACAGCAGCGCGTAGGCCAGCGGTGACAGTTCCTCGGTCTGCAGGCTGAAATCGGCGAGGCGCTGGATCACCAGCAGCGTGGGAGCCGTGCTCAACACCGGCTCCAGCGCCCCGTCCTCATGTACTGGCCACTGGTAGCCAAGCACCCGCACCAATGGCGAAACCGCCAGCACATCATTGCCTGCGGGAGCGCGCTGCAGCGGCCGCCCGCCGTCACGCGCTTCAATGTGCAGCGACTGCTGCGTGCTCTCGTAGTGCGCCAGTTCCGCTGCCCAGCCCGGCAGCGCCAGCGTGTCCTGCACCGCCAGCCAGGCCGCGAACTCGCCCGCGATCCGTGGGAACAACGGCGTGCGGCAGGCGTGCCTCGCGTAGTAGTGCTCGACGGTGTTGCGCCAGCAGGCATCGCCCAGCTGCGACTTCAGCCGCGGCAGGCTGCCCGCCAACAGGCTGTCCAAGCTGTCGATGCACAGGCGGCAGTAGACCGCCATCCGCCGCGCCTCGATGCCATCGGGTGCGGTCTTTGCAGGGGCGCGCACATGATCGGCCCAGCGCCGTTGCAGGGTAGCCAGCGACTCAGCCATGGGCCACCTCGGGCCAACGTGCCTCGGCCTGCGCCTGGCGGATCTGCCCGACCTCGGCCAGCAATTCGGCAAGCGGGGGGAAGTTGAAGTCGCGTTCGAGCAGCGTGGGGCGCACGCCCACCCGCGCATAGGCCTCGCGCAACAGTGCCCAGACCACGCCTTTCACCGGCGCACCATGGGTATCGATCTTGAAGCCATCGTCTTCATCGAAGTGGCCCGCTACGTGCAGCGAGGCGACGCGGTGGGCCGGCACGCGGGCCAGGAATTCGAAGGCGTCGTAGCCGTTGTTGCAGGCGTTGACGAAAACGTTGTTGACGTCCAGAAGCAGGTCGCAGTCGGCTTCGGCGAGCACGGCGTTGATGAAGTCGATCTCGCTCATGTCCGCGCCGGCAACGGCGTAGTAGGAGATGTTCTCCACGGCGATGCGTCGGCCCAGCATGTCCTGCACCTGGGCGATGCGACCGGCGACATGGTGAACGGCCTCGGCGGTGAACGGCAGCGGCAGCAGGTCGTAGACATGGCCGCCGGCGGCGCAGTAGCTCAGGTGTTCGCTGTACAGCTGCACCTGGTGCAGGTCGAGGAAGGCACGGGTCTGTGCCAGCAGGGTGCGGTCCAGCGGATCAGGACCTCCCAGCGACAGCGACAGGCCGTGGCAGGTCAGGGGATGGCGCTCGCTGAGCTGGCGCAGCGCGGCGCCGTGTGCACCGCCGACGCCGATCCAGTTGTCAGGGGAGACTTCGAGGAAGTCGATGGCACCGGCCGGCATTGCCAGCAGTTCGTCGATCAGCCCACGGCGCAGGCCAAGACCGGCGGCATGGGCGGGCAGGGGCAGGGACATGGTGGATGCTCCAGGGAGAGGGCGCCGCCTTGAAGGCGGCGCCGGGTGAACGTCGATCAATCGGCAACGCGGGAGAACAGGCCCTTCGGCATCGGCTTGCCGTTGGCGGTGTAGACGCTGCGCAGGTAGTCGTGCGCTTCCTGCTCGCTGATGTAACCGTCGTGGTCGGTGTCGATGCGGTCGAACTCGGCGGCGCGCTTGGCGGCCACAGCGTTGAACTCGGCACGCGAGACCTTGCCGTCGTGGTCGCGGTCAGTGCGGGCAAACGAGGCGTCGCCGCACTTGCCTTCGCCACACTGGCCCTCGGCCACCTTGGCCTTGCCGGCGGGCTTGCCGGTGGTGGCCTTGTTGGCCCCGCACTTGCCTTCACCGCACTTGCCTTCGGCGGTGGCGCTCATGGCCACCGCGCTGATCGCCAGCGGTTGGATCGCGGCGGCCTGGCCGGCCAGCAGCAGGCCACCGGCCAGGGCAATGCCGATGGCACCGATGCGCGGCAGGCGGGAGGAGGGGGTGTTCCTGGTCGAGATGGACATGGTGATGACTCCTTGGGAAAGCACGCGGGGCGTGCGGGATGGACGCCGCCGAGGAGGCGACGGAAAGCGAAAGGCGCGGGAACAGGGGATTCAGCTCAGGCGGCGTGGCGACGGCGCAGCAGATAGCCCAGCAGCAGCACGCCGCCGAGCAGGGCACCGCCGAAGCCGATGCCGGGCAGCAGCGCGGCAACCGGCAGCAGCAGGGCGATCAGGCTGACGCCCCAGCCCAGGCCGTCATTGCCGACAGCGGCATGCTGTGAGCCGGCCAACAGCCGGTCCACGCTGAGCGCGCCACCGCCGTTGAGGATCAGCGGCAGCAGCATGGCCAGGAACAGCAGCGGCAGCTTGAAGTTGCCGTAGCCCTGGTCGGTGATCGCATAGCCCTGCCAGAGCTCACCCAGGCCGTTCCATTGGTCGGGCCAGTGCACGGTGGCGATGGCAACGATGGTGAGGACCCAGAAGACGTAGGCCACCGAGCGCGTGGCCAGGCCGAGCAGCAGCATCACCGCGCCCACCAGTTCCAGCCAGGTCGCCAGCTGCCAGTTCAGCGACGCGGGCAGGGCGGAGAACGGGAACGGGAAGCGGCCTTCCAGGTCGGCGAACCAGTTCTGGCCGCCCAGCTTCTCGCGGCCGGATTCAAAGAACTCCCAGGCCAGCAGGGTGCGCAGCGCCAATGGCGAGAGCCAGCGGCCGACGGCGTCCAAGCGGGGGGTATACACGGAAGAGGCGGTGCTGATCATGGTGGTGTCCTGCGGGCCAGTGGTCGATGGAGGCCATTCCAGGCGGCGCAGGTATCGGCAACGTGTGCCGTTGCCCGGGGTTTTGTCAGCGACTGTGGTCGCGGCCGGGGTTTCGTACAGTCAGATACAAAGACGATGCGTTGACGCACATCGGGGCGTTGCGCGCCCGCGTGCGGGGAGCGATATTCACCCGAAAGCGCCCAGCCAGGACCGGCGCGCGAATGTATCCCACTGTAGAAACCCGCCTGCGCCCTACAGTCCGGTACAACTCCGCGCAGCGGAGAAACAGCGGTGATACACCGGCAGGCGGAAATGGCCACTCCCAACACCGGAGTGCCACCCATGATCCGTACCTCGTTGCTTGCCGCTGCTCTCGCCCTTGCCGGCGCAGCCGCCCCCGCCTTCGCCAGCCAGGTCGATACCGCTGCACCGCCCACCGTCATCCTGGTGCACGGCGCCTTCGCCGATGGCTCCAGCTGGAGCAAGGTCATCAGTACCCTGCATGACTGGAAGCTGCCGGCGGTGGCCGTACAGAATCCGCTCACCTCGTTGGCCGACGACGTCGCCGCCACCCGTCGTGCGATTGCCGCTGCGCCTGGCAAGGTGGTGCTGGTCGGCCACAGCTGGGGTGGCACGGTCATCACCGAAGCGGGCAATGACCCGAAGGTGCAGGCGCTGGTGTACGTGGCGGCGTTCGCACCGGATGCAGGGCAATCTTCGGCGCAACAGGGCGAAGGTTTCCCGGTCGGTCCGGGTCTGGCCCGACTGCAGGAAAGGGACGGCTACCTGACCTTGCCGGCTGATGCCATCGCCCAGGACTTCGCGCCGGACGTGATGAAAAAATCGGCCGCACTGCTGTACAGCACGCAGGTCCCGTTGAAGGCCAGCGCGCTGGGCGAAGTAGTGAACATTGCGGCGTGGCGCAGCAAGCCGAGCTGGTACGTGCTCAGCCGTGACGATCGCATGCTGTCGCCGCAGCTGCAGGCCGCCACCGCAAAGCGCATTGGCGCGCAGCTGCAATCGATCGGCAGCAGCCATGTGTCGCTGCTTTCGCATCCGGCGCAGGTGGCCGACAGCATCCTGGAAGCGGCGGGGGTGAAGCCGGCGGAACTGCCGCTGGCCGAGCAGGGGGGCTGAGCGATGGCCGCACTGCGAGGGTACGCATTGCCGCTGTTGCTGGCCCTGCTGGGCGGAGCGGCGTTGTTGCTGGCATGGCCCGGCGCGGATGCCGGCGCGCAACCGCTCGATGCAGAACCGATGGCGGGGTTCGACGGTGGCGGGCCCTGGCACAACAGCCCACCGCTCACACTGAAGCAGTTGCGGGGGCAGGTGGTGCTGGTCGAGTTCTGGACCTACACCTGCCGCAACTGCCTCAACGTGGCGCCGCATGTCCACCAGTGGCATGCACGCTACGCGTCGCAGGGCCTGAGGGTGATCGGCGTGCATACGCCGGAGTTCGCCTATGAAGGGTTGCCCGGCAACGTGCGCAAGGCCATCGCACGGTTGGACATCACCTGGCCGGTGGTGCAGGACAACCAGTACCGGATCTGGAACGCCTGGCGCAACCGCTTCTGGCCCGCGCTGTACCTGCTCGACCGTCAGGGGCGGGTGGTCTACCGCCATTACGGCGAGGGCGACTACGCACGTACCGAAAGCGAGATCCAGCGCCTGCTGGCCAACCCCTGAGCCGCGCTACCATGGCCGCGCAGCGCGGCCCTGACCTCCGTCTTCATCGAGAACGCAATGAACCACGTACCGCATATTCTGGTCGTCGACGATGACAGCGAGATCCGCCAGATGCTGGCCGATTACCTGCAGCGCAACGGCCTGCGCGTGAGCCAGGCCGACGGTGGCCGGGCCATGCGCGCGCTGATGGATACCCATGCCGTGGATCTGGTGGTGCTGGACGTGATGATGCCGGGCGAGGACGGCCTGAGCCTGTGCCGCAACCTGCGCGCCGGCAAGCATCGTGCGGTGCCGGTGGTGCTGCTGACCGCCCGCGACGACGAGACCGACCGCATCATCGGCCTGGAAATGGGCGCTGATGACTATGTGACCAAGCCCTTCTCTTCGCGCGAACTGCTGGCACGCATCAATGCGGTGATCCGCCGCACGCAGATGCTGCCGCCAAATCTGCAGGTGAGCGAAGCAGGTCGCCAGCTGGCCTTCGGCGAGTGGCGCCTGGACACCACCGCACGCCATCTGCTGGATGCGCAGGACACCGCGCATCCGCTCAGTGGCGCCGAGTTCCGCCTGTTGCGCGTGTTCCTCGATCACGCCAATCGGGTGCTTAGCCGTGACCAGCTGCTCAGCCTCACCCAGGGCCGCGATGCCGAACTGTTCGACCGCTCGATCGATCTGCTGGTCAGCCGCGTGCGGCAGCGCCTGGGTGACGACGCACGCGAGCCGACCTACATCAAGACCGTGCGCAGCGAAGGCTATGTGTTCAGCGTGCCGGTGCAGTTGCTGGGGCCGGACGAATGAACACCACCGCACACCGCCCACGCTGGCCGCGCACGCTGTCGGCGCGGCTGCTGCTGGTGCTGCTGGGCGGACTGACCCTGGCCCACGCACTGTCCTTCGGCCTGCTGTTCTTCGAACGCTACCAGTCCACCCGCAGCATGATGCTGCGCAACCTGGACGAAGACGTGGCCGTGAGTGTCGCGCTGCTGGAACACCTGCCCGCAGGCCAGCGCGCAGCCTGGGTGCCGCGGCTGGAGCGGCGCACCTACCGTTACCTGTTGCGCCCGGTCGCCGCAGGACCCGGGCTGCAGACCGATCGTGCACGCCAGGTCACGGCGATCATCGACGACAGCCTGCAGCACCGCTATCCGTTGCAGGCACGCCAGGTGGCTCGCCTGCCGGAGCGGTTCGAGGTGGAACTGCGCCTGCACGACGGCACCCCCTTGACCATCGAAGTCACCCCGTCGGGCCTGCCGCTGGCGCGCTGGCTGCCCGCCGTGTTGCTGGTGCAGCTGGCGCTGCTACTGGTGTGCGCGTGGCTGGCGGTGCGCCTGGCCATGCGCCCGCTGCAGCAGCTGTCGCATGCGGTGGAGCATCTGCAGCCGGGCAAGGACGGGCCCGAACTGCCTGAAGATGGCCCGGCGGAAGTGGGCGGCGCGGCGGCTGCGCTCAACGCACTGCAGGCACGCATTCGTGGCCATGTCAGTGAGCGCCTGCAGATCCTGGCCGCGATCTCGCATGACCTGCAGACCCCCATCACGCGCATGAAGCTTCGGGTGGAGACCCTGCCTGAAGACAGCATCCAGCAGCGGTTGCTGGACGACCTCGACCACCTGGGTCAACTGGTGCGTGAGGGCGTGGCCTATGCGCGCAGCAGCCACGTCGCCAGTGGCGCGCCGGTGTCGATGGACCTGGGCGCGTTCCTGGCCAGTGTGGTCGGCGATTACGAGGACATGGGCAAGCCGGTCAGTGGCGGCGCGCCCGCTGGACTGGTCGTGCAGACCTGGCCGCAGCCGCTGCGCCGGGTGGTCGGCAATCTGGTCGACAACGCGTTGCGTTACGCGGGTGCCGCCGAGGTCGAGGCGGGCCGTGATGACGCCGGCAGAGTGTGGATCAGCATTTCCGACCGTGGCCCTGGCATTCCCGAGGGCCAGCTGCAGGCAGTGCTGGCGCCGTTCCATCGGCTGGAAAGCTCGCGCAACCGCGATACAGGCGGCACTGGCCTGGGCCTGGCCATCGCGGTGCAGCTGGCACAGTCGCTGGGCGGCTCGCTGAGGTTGCACAACCGCGAGGGCGGCGGCCTGCGGGCGGAACTGCAGCTGCCGGGGTAACGGGCGGGGTCGGATCCCTTTGCGGGAGCGAAGGGCGCTGACCCCGATGTGGGATCTGCGACGTTCCTGCACGGCCTCGGGATCGGCGATCATCTGCAGGGAGTGTCGAAACCAGGAAACACGCAATGCAGGGAACGCAGCATTCAATCCGGCGCCCGCGCCACGTCGCGCTGCTGGTCGGTCTACTCGCGCTGGCGGCCTGCCAGCGCACAACGGATGCGCCGACCGGGGCACCCGCAGCGGGCGCACCACTTGCCGCCCCGGCCACCGCAACAGACCTCTCTCCGCTGCTCGATGCCCTGCCGACCTGCGCGCTGGACGGCTGGTACATCGATCAGCAGACCAGGCGCCCGGCCCATCCCTGGTTGGCGACGAACGCGCCGAAGCCCTGCAAGGAGGACGGGGAGAACGAGATCGCCACGTTCTGCGTGCAGGGGCAATGGAAGGGGCTGCCGGTGGAGGAGGTGATCCTGCCGACGATGACCTTCGTCTCGTTCCGTGGCGCGAAGATCGGCCTGCCGCTGGAGAAGGCACGTCCCATCGTCCGCCAGCGCTTCGGGCAGGAATTCCCGGGTGGCGCGGCGTACGAGGCAGGCCGTGAGCCGAAGCTGCTGGCCGATCCCGAGGATGCGCAGCGCTCATGGCTGCTGTGCAGCACGCCGGAACCGGGAGACGATCTGGGCAGCCAGGCAGGCGTCAGCTACTCGGGCATGAACCTGCCCTACGACCACGACGGTTGCAGCTACCGCTACAGCCCGGTCGACTTCTGCGATGCGCGGCACCGCGGAGCCATCGAAGATGCCCTCCAGCATCAGAAACCCAATTTCAACAAGCACTACCTGCTGGTGCAGGTCGATGATCGACCCGAGTACTTCCAGCGCACGCTGGTGCTGGTCGATACCCGCACGGGCAGGGCGACGCCACTGCCGTTCGATGCCTTCACCGGCCCGGCGGGGAAGGGCGGAGAGGCCACCGGCTACGGGACACTGGAGACGAGCGTGGACCAGCAGCAGTTCTGCCTCGATGGTGCGCTGCTGGTCTACCGCGTGTTCGAGGAAGGCCGCTTCTGCTTCGGCTTTGACGGTGAGCGCTTCACCGGCCATGAAACCCAGTACATGCAGGCAGCGGACAGCCGATGACCGGTATTTCACCCCGTCCATGCCACGCTGCGCGGAACCTGCGCAACCGGGATCGAGGCTGTTGAAGGCGAATACGCAATGACCGCGGCGCGGCAGCGCTCGATGTGGGTGGCGGGCCTGTCCACGGTAGTGGAGTGGTACGACTTCACCCTGTACCTCTATTTCGCCACGGTGCTGTCGCGGGTGTTCTTCGGCGGCGGCGAACAGGCGCTGCTGGTCACGCTGGCCGGCTTCGCGGTGTCCTACCTGATGCGCCCGCTCGGCGCGCTGTGCTTCGGCCACCTTGGCGACCGCCTGGGCCGGCGCTGGATGCTGCTGGCTTCGATGGCGTTGATGGCGGCGGCAATGCTGGCCACCGCGCTGCTGCCAACCGCGGCCACCGCAGGCACCACGGCGGGCGTACTGCTGCTGTTACTGCGCTGCGTGATGGCGTTTTCGGTGGGCGGCGAGTACACCGGCGTGGTGGCGTACCTGCTGGAAAGCGCACCGGCGCGGCGACGCGGCCTGGTGACCTCGTTGGCTTCGGCCGCCAGCGAGGTGGGTGCGCTGCTGGCGGTGGCGATCTCTGCGGTTACCGTGGCGCTGCTCGCGCCCGCGCAGCTGGACAGCTGGGGCTGGCGTATTCCGTTCTTCGTCGGCGCGGCGCTGGCACTGGTGATCCTGGTCGCACGCTCGGGCATGCACGAGTCGCCGGAGTTCGAGCGGCAGCGCCGCGAGGGCAGCATTCCCGCGACGCCGCTGAAGCATGTGCTGCGCAACCATCCGCTGGCGGTGGCGCGCACGTTCGCGATCTCGGCGCTGGGCTCGATTACTTACTACGTCGGCATCACCTATGTGCCCGCATTCCTGCATGCGCGGGGCCACGATGAGGGCGATGCGCTGTGGCTGTCGACGATTGCGGCAGTGGCGGTGATCGCGATCACGCCCCTGTGCGGCGCATTGTCCGACCGTGTCGGACGACGGCCGGTGCTGTTGGGCCTGACCGTGCTGGCAGCGCTGCTGCCGCTGTCCTTGTTCGCGTGGATGGCGCAGGCGACGCCGCTGGGCATCGCGCTGGCCGCGGTGTTGCTGGCCTGCGTGGCCGGTGGTGTAAGCGCGGTGGCGGCCCCGGCCACGGCCGAGCAGTTCCCCGGCGAAGGCCGGGTCAGCGGGCTGGCACTGGGGGTGACCATGGCCACGGCCGTGTTCGGCGGTGCAACGCCCTGGCTGGCGCAATGGTGGGTGGAACGCAGCGGCTGGGCAGCAGCGCCAGGCGCGATGATCGCGCTGGTGGCGGTGCTGGTGCTGCCGGTGCTGTGGACCCTGCCCGAGACGGTCCCGGGCAGGGCCAAGCGCTAGCGGGTCAGACCTTCAGGGTCTGCTCGATGTCGGCCAGCACGGCGGCCGCATCGACGCCGATGGCAATCGACTGCACCACGTGGCCGTCCCACACGCTGGGGCCGAACGCCAGGCCTTCCGGCTTGGGAATGGTCATGCCGCGGGCGACGCCGTCGGTGGCCACGCGCACGCTGGCGCGCTCGAACCGGAACAGCTCCGGACGGGTCAGCGCGATGCAGGCGCAGCAGTCGTGCACGACCATGCCCTTGTGGCCGGCCTGCAGGTAGAAGTCCACGTAATCCTGCGACAGCGCACGCACCAGTTCGGCATCGGCACCGCCGATGGCGGCCAGCTTGTCCAGACCGTCACGGTCCATTTCCACGCGGGTGGTCACGTCCAGGCCGATGGCGGTGACCGGCCAGCTGGCGGTGAACACCACGTCGGCCGCTTCGGCGTCGCCCCAGATGTTGGCCTCGGCGGCCGGGGTGATGTTGCCGTTGACGTGGAAGGCGCCGCCCATGATCACCACGCCGCGCACCAGGCCGGCGATGTCCGGCGCCTGCTGTAGGGCAAGGGCCAGGTTGGTCATGCGGCCGACCGCGACCAGGGTCACCTCGCCCGGATGGGCGCGGACCAGGTCGATGATCAGCTGGTGGGCGGGACGCGCGTCGGCGGCCACGTCCAGTTCGTCCGGCACCGGGTGATTGCCCAGGCCGTTGTCGCCATGGATGTGCACCGGCCAGGCTTCCGGGGTGGCTTCCGGCTGCAGCGGGCCACCGGCACCGCGCGCGACCGGGGCAGCAAAGCCCCAGGCCTGCTTCAGGTACAGCGCGTTGTGCGTGGTCGACTCCACCGAGGCATTGCCGAAGGTGGTGGTGACGCCGATCAGGTCGATCTGGGCGTGCTTGTGCAGGTACAGCAGGGCCAGGGCGTCGTCGACGCCCGGGTCGGTATCGAAAATGACTTTCAGCATGTTGTTGTTCTTCTTCTTCCGTGTGGTGCGGGGGGCGCCGGCGGCCCGGAAGCAGGCCGGCGCGCCCTACATTGTCCCATCTTCATGACAGGCAGGGCCATTGCCGGGGAGGCAGGCCATAATGCCCCCAGTCCAGGCACGGAACCGCCGAATGCTGATCGTTGCCCTTCTGCTGGTCCTGCTGGTGCTGGGCCTGAACGTGGTGGCTACCGTGGTGATCGTCAGGCGCGATGGCCTCTCGGCAGGCGGCCGGACGGTGCAGCTGCTGCTGGTCTGGCTGCTGCCGCTGGTCGGCGCCATCCTGTGCATGGCGGTGGCCACGGCCGATGGCTCGGGCAGCCGGGGGGATGGCGGCGGAAGCCATGACACCTCCGTTGGCTATTCCAGTGACAACCACAGCCATCACAGCTACAGCAGCTCCGACTGCGGTAGCGGCGACAGCGGTGGGGGTGGTGACGGTGGCAGCTGCGGTGGTGGCGATTGACGAGATGTTCCAGGATGCCGGCCAAGGTCACGTCCTGGTAGTGCCGGTCGCTGGCCGGCAACCTCATCCGCTCAACCGCCGCCTTCGGTCGGCAACGGCGCCGGCACGTTCAACAGCCCACCTGCCGCCACATAGGCGGCCAGTGCCTGGCCCTGGCTGAGCAGATGGCGCTCCATGGTGCGTTCGGCAGCCTGCGCGTCGCGGCGGCGGAAGCACTCCATCAATTCGCGGTGTTCGGCCAGCGACTGCGCGGTGCGGCCCGGGGTCAGCAACTGGCGGCCGCGATGCATCTTCAGGATGCGGTGCAGGTCGTGGGTGATGCGGATCAGCCACGGGTTGCCGGCGTAATGCTGCACGGTTTCGTGAATGAGGTAGTTGTTGCGGTAATACTCGGCGATGTTGCCCTCGGCCGCCGCGGTTTCCATCGCCGCATGCAGGTCTTCCAGCTGCTGCACGCCGGCATCGTCGATGTGCCTGACCGCCTCGTGCGCACAGCGGCCTTCCAGCATGGCCATCACCGGGAACAGTTGGTTGAGGTCTTCCAGCGTCAACCGGGTGACCCGGCAGCCACGACCGGCATCGATCTGCACCAGGCCTTCGGCAGCCAGCAGCTTCAGCGCCTCGCGCAGCGGCGTACGGCTGATGCCCAGTTCTTCGCACAGTGCGGGCTCGTCGATCCACTCACCCGGCGGCAGGCGGTAGTCGTAGATGCGCTCGCGCACGTGTTCGGCCACCTCTTCGTACAGAGGTGCGCGCTTCTTCGGTGACCGCGGGGCAGGGGCAATGGCCATGGAGGAAGTGTACCGCCAGGTAGTGCCTGCCGCTGGCCGGCAACCCATGATCGCTGGATGGCTTCATGGGATTGCCGGGCAGCGGCCGGCCCTACCGCTGGGTGGTTACATCCAGCCCGGTACCACGAATACCAGCCAGGCCAGCAGCGGCCCCAGGGCCACCACCAGTCCGCTGTAGACCAGGAAGCGGCGGAACAGGGTCTCGCGTTCCTCTTTGGCTGCCGAGGCCACCACCAGTGCGCCATTGGTGGAGAACGGGCTGACATCGACGATGGTGGACGACACCGCCAGCGCGCAGATCACGCCGGCGGCGCTGAGGTGACCCTGCATCAGGAACGGTACCGCCAGCGGAATCGTGGCGCCCAGCACCGCAGCCGACGAGGCGAATGCGGAGACAATGCCGCCGACGTAGCAGACCAGCAGCGCGCCGAGCAGCGGAATGCCGATGTCGGACACGCCATTGCCGATGAAGTCCACCGCGCCGGCATGTTCCAACACGCCGATGTAGGTCACCACACCGCAGATCAGCAGCACGGTGGACCAGCTGATGCCATCGACCGCGCCCTTCTGGCTTTGTGGCGACAGCAGTGCCAGCGCGACAGCCACGGTGATCGAGACCAGGCCGACGTTGAGGTTGTAGATCAGCGCGGCCACGCCCAAGCCGAGCAGGCCGATCAGGGTGAACAGGCGCTCGCGGGTCAGGCTCACCGCATCCAGTGCTGCCGGATCATTGCTGAGCGTGCCGCCGCCGGCTGCGACCAGCGCGCCATGGCCTTCGATGGCGAACTGGCGCGACGAGGCCTGCGGGCCACCGGCCATCGCCAGCTCGGCATTGCCGAGCGTTCCGGCCGCGGTGATCGAGCCACGCCGCAGCAGGGCGATGCCGCCGAACGCGAAGAAGCAGATCGTCGCCATCATGAAGTTGAAGCCCAGGCTGGTCAGGAACACCGCCATCTCGGTCACTTCCAGCCCGGCTTTCTGCACCACGCCGTTGGTGATGCTGCCGTACACGCTGATCGGAGAGAAGCCACCGGCCTGCGCGCCATGGATGACCAGCAGGCCCATCATCAGTGGATTGATGTTGTACTGCTTGGCAAAGCGCAGCGCGACCGGACCGATGATCGCGACCGCCGCCGGGCCCAGCGCGCCGAAGGCGGTCAGCACCGCGGTGATCACGAACATCACCCACGGAATGGCCACGATATGGCCGCGCACGGCTTTTACTGCCCAGTGCACCAGCAGGTCGATGGTGCCGTTCTTCTGCGCGATGGCGAACAGGTAGGTGATGCCGACCAGGGTCAGGAACAGATCGCCGGGAAAGCCGGCCAGGACCTCCTTGCCGCCCATGTCGACCCACAGCCCGCCGATGATGAAGGCCAGCGCGAAGGCGACGGCACCCATGTTGATCGGCATCGCCGTGGCGACGATGAACATGATCACCAGACCGATGATCGTTGCGATTTGTGGACTCATGCGCCCTCCCAGACACGTGACTCACGTACAGCGCGGATGGAGACCCGCCATCCCGGGGTAAGGCGACGTACGGCGTGTTGCGTGATACGTACTGCTCGAACCCGTTACTGCAGCCGTTCCAGCGCGCTGCGGACCCATGCCGCCGCGCCTTCAAGGCTCTGGAACTCTTCCACCGCGCGCACCTCGCAGCACGGATAGGCCGGCGCGACCATGCGCGCCAGCGCGTTGCCCGGGCCCAACTGCAGGAATACCCGCGCGCCGCGCTCGAAGGCCTGGCGCATCACCTGCGCCCATTCGATGGTCTGCGCCAGTTGCAACGACAGCGTGTTGACTGCCGTTGCGCGGTCCCGCACCGGTCGCGCATCGATGCCGGCCAGCAGCGGCAGGCGTGGGGCCTGCAGTGGCGATGCATCGAGTGCGGCAGCGAACGGTGCGACCGCCGCCGCCAGCAATGGTGTGTGTGCGGGCACGCGCACCGGCAGCAGACGGATGTCCGCGCCCTGCGCCCGCGCTGCATCGGCCAGCCGCTGCAACGAGGCGTGCGTGCCGCCCACGATGAAATGGTCCTGCCCGTTGGCGATGGCCACGTAGGTGCCCTGCGCATCGCACAGCGACTGCAGGCTGCGGCGGTCCAGCCCGAGCACTGCCTGCAGGCCTGCATCGGCGGGGCTGGCGCTGTCCATCAACTGCGCACGTTGCACAGCCAGCGCCAGGCAGGTGGTGGCATCGAAGCTGCCGGCGATGGCGTGCGCGGCGAGCTCGCCGATGCTGTAGCCGGCCACCAGCACCGGTGCAGGCACCGCTTCGCGAAGGCCCTGCCAATGCGCGAGGCTGGCTGCACACAGCAAGGGCTGCGCCAGAGCATTGTCGAAGCGCGATTCGTCAGCAGCTGCCGCGAACACGTCGCGTCCAAGCACTGCGCTCGCGGTCTCCAGTACGTCGCGCACGGCGGGCAGATCGCGCACGCGGCCGAACATCGCCGCATGCTGCGCACCTTGGCCGGGGCAGAGCAGGGCAAGGCTCATGCGACCTCCTGCTGCAGCAGGAACCAGGCACAGGCCAGCAGGTCGGCACTGCCGCCGGGGCTCAGCCGGCGTGCGACGAATCCATCACCGATGCTGTGCAGGCGTGCCTGCCAGCCGGGTACGAAGACGCCGCCGGCATCGAGGAAGCCTCGCGCCTGTTGCTGGGCCCAGCGCAGGCCGTTGGCGCCGCCACGGTGCAGCAGGTTGAGGTCATCCACGCACGCGATCAGCTGCATCAGCGTCTGGCACATCGCGGCCTCGCGTGGCAGGTCGCTGGCCAGCGCGTGGCGCAGGGTAGGCAGTGCCACCTCGCGCAGCAGCGGGTAGCCGGCGGCCGCTTGTTCGCGCACACCCTGCACGCCGTGCCGTGCGCGCGCGCGCTGGCCAGGGCTGTTCGCATCAAGTGGTGCGCCGGCGAGCTCGGCAGCCCAGCGGCGCACTTCCTGGCAGACCTGCTCGGCTGCGATGGCACCGCCCGCGCGGCCCCGACAGGCAGCGGAAGCCGCCACCAGCAGGCCAAGGCTGAAGATCGCGCCGCGATGAGTGTTGATGCCCGCAGTGGCGTGCAGCATCGATATCTCCGCAGCGATGCCGTGCCGGCGCAACGTCTGGAACGGTGCCGCGCTGGCACCGGCGTGGGCCACGGCGATGAAGTAGTGGCGCAGCGTGAACAGGCTGCGCAGGAACGTGCCGGCGTCCATGTCGTGGTGGCTGCCGCTGTCGAAGGGGGTGACCAACCCTGGCTTGGGTGCAAGGGCCAGTTCGGCGTGCAGGCTGGCGATGGCGAGGCGCCCCAGACGCGCGCTGTCCACGGCAGCTGGCCTGACCGCCGGTTGCACGAGGGCGTTCACGCGCTCATCCCGGTGGAGGCGAACAACGCATCACGTAGTTCCAGTGCGGCACCATCGAGGCGCTTGACCAGTACCTCGCGGCTGCGCCCGGCGTATTCGCGCCAGTTCACGGCGGCGTCGCCGGCCAGGCACAGCTCGCCATCGACGCGATGCCCGTAGGCGCTTTCCCAGTGCTGCAGGCGCTCGACCAGCAGGTCGGCCTGCCGCGCGTCATCCACCTGCCACAGCAGGTCGATGTCCGAGCGTGCGTGCACATAGGGCAGGCCGCTGAGGTGCTGCCAGGCGAAGGCACCGAACACGCGGGCCGGTGCAAGCCGCAGCATTGCCTGCAGTGCCGCCTGCCAATCAGCCGGAACGCCGCCGGCGAGAATCTCATCCAGGGCAGGGGGAGGCTGCAGGTGCTGGATGTCCTGCAGGGCCACGCGCAGCGCCAGCCGTTGCTTGCCTTCGCCTGGCGGCAGCGGCACCCCCAGGCGCAGCCGCGGGTCGGGATCATCCGCCGCACTGCGTGCCACCATGGCTGGCAGGCCCTGTGCGAACCATGCTGCCAGGCGCGGTTCGTGTGCAGTCACGTCAGCCCGCCAGTCGGCATCGGCCGACAGCCAGGCCAGCGTGTGGCGGGCGGGCCGCTCAGGCATCGCCGTGGGCCACCGCAGTCGAAACCCCTGCCGCCAGGGCGCGACCGCCGCGCTGTGCGCCGCGTGCGGCACGCAGGTCGCCTTCGGCGGGTGTGCGCAGGGCCTGCAGCAGGTGCTGGGAAAGATCGCCTTCCCACAACGAGTCCACCGCACCCATCGCCACGTAGTTGGCGACGCCCGGCGCGAATACCGGCGAGCTCTGGCTCAGCGCCTGCAGCTTCTCCAGCGGTTGCTTGGTCACCCGCGCCATTGCGCGCAGGTCCATCACCCGCACCTGTGCATCGGGCAGGGCGTGGATGTGGTCGGCCATCAGGCCGAATGAGAGGAAGCCGCCACTGACGGATTCGCCGTAGACCAGGGTGATCAGGCGCGCACCACGGCGGCGTGCCAGATCGAGCGTCTGCGCGAGATGCGCAAAGTAACCATTGATGCCCAACAGTTCGTCGCGCCGCGCCAGGCGCTGTCCGGCGGTATCCACCAGCATCACGATCGGTTGCTGCGGATGCGCGGCGGTGCTGGCCAGCACCGTTTCGGCCAGTACCAGTACGTGGTCCACGCCCACCTCGAGCCTGTCGGCGGTGCCGATCAAGGTCACGTCGCCGTCGTCGGTGGTGGCGCTGCCGGTCAGCACCGAAGCGTTCACCGCAACGGCGTGCCCATGCGGGAACAACGCATCGAGCAGGGTCTGCAACGGCATGCTCATGGCAGGCTCCGGTCGGCGGTGGCGATGAGGAATTCATCGGTGTCGAGCAGTGGCAGGCGTTCGGGGTGGGCAATGCCCAGCCGCGCCCAGATCTCCAGGCCATCGCGACAATCGCTCCAGGCCTGCACGCGCGCCTTCAATGCCAGATGGCGTTCCTGCAGCGCGGCCAGTGCAGTATCCGGATCGGTGCTGCTGGTATCAGGCTGCAGCGCGTTGCTGGCCGCCTGCGCGAAGGCCTCGATGGCATCGGGCACCAGCACCTGTGCCTGGTCGATCAGGTAGCGGTGCTTGCCTCCCGTTACGCGCCAGACCAGCGCGCGATCGCGGGAATCGAACTCTTCCACGCCGCGCACGGTCTCGATCACTTCCGGGCCGGACAGCGACAGGCGACCCTCTTCGGACATGATGACCGTAGTGCAGCAGCGGGCGACGATGCCCATGCCGCCGAAGGCGCCGTTGCCGCTGCCGATCAGCGCGATCACCGGCACACCCGCTGCACGCGCGTCCAGGGTGGCGCGCATGATCTCGGAAATGGCGATGAGCCCCGCATTGGCTTCGTGCAGGCGCACACCACCGGTGTCCAGCAGCAGAAGCACGCCTTCGGGATGTGTTTCGGCTGCACGACGCAGCAGCCCGGTCAGCTTGGCGCCGTGCACCTCGCCCACCCCGCCGCCCATGAATTCACCCTGCTGCGCGGCCAGCAGCACGCGTCGGCCACGCAGCGTGGCTTCGCCGACAACGATGCCGTCGTCGAACGCCGCGGGCTGGTCGAGCTGTGCCAGGTGCGGGCTCATCATCCGCCGCGCCGGGCCGAGGAATTCCCTGAAGGAACCGGCATCGACCAAGCTGGCGATACGCTCGCGCGCATCGGCTTCGTAGTAGCTGTAGCGCTGCGTCCGGTTCATCGTGGATCTCCAGCACGCAGGGTTTCCACGGCCTGGTCCAGGCGCAGGCTGACTACCGCCGGGGTCGCACCGGCATCGTTGATCGAGATGCGTACATCGCGCAGCGGATGACGCTGTGCGAAGTCGCTGATCACCGCTTGCCACACGCTGCCGAAGCCCTTCGCGGCGGTGATGATGCGCACCGTCATCGCGCCGTCCAGTGCGGCCGGCTCCAGCAGGATTTCCAGGTTGCCCGAGGCCAGCACGCCGACCAGCACCGCATCGCGCGGAAACTGCACCGCAGTGTGCCCTTCGAATCGATAGTCGAGGGTTTCCATGCTCAGCCCCTTACCAGTTGCGGAAGCGCTTGGGCGGGTCGTACAGACCGCCGGACCAGCGCACCAGGTCCTTCACCGAACGCGCCGCCAGCAGGTCACGGCTGGCATCGCGCACGGAGATGCCGAGGTCATCGGGACGGCGGATCACGCCGCGGTCGCGCAGGTTCTCCACCATCGCGCGGTCGCGCCCCATGCCCACGGCGGTATAGCCGGCCACGCCACGGATCGCCTGTTCGCGCTCCTCAGGGGTGCGGCACAGCAGCAGGTTGGCAATGCCTTCCTCGGTCAGCACATGGCTGACGTCGTGGCCGTAGATCATCACCGGCGGCAGCGGCATGTTCGCGCGTTCGGCCAGGTCCCAGGCATCGAGGTGCTCGACGAAGGCCGGCGCCATGTGTTCGCGGAAGGTTTCCACCATCTGCACCACCAGCTTGCGCCCGCGCGGCATCTCACCCGGGCGTGCGGCCTGCTGGCCGGCCTTGATCCAGGCCTCGCTGGCATGGCGCCGGCCGCGTGCGTCCGAGCCCATGTTCGGTGCGCCACCGAAGCCGGCAATGCGGTCGCGGGTGGCGGTGGAGCTGTTGCCCTGCAGGTCGATCTGCAGTGTGGAACCGATGAACATGTCGCAGGCATACAGGCCGGCGGTCTGCGAGAACGCGCGGTTGGAACGCATCGAGCCATCGGCGCCGGTGAAGAACACATCGCCTCGCGCGGCGATGTACTTCTCCATGCCCAGTTCCGACCCGAACGAATGCACCGATTTGACGAAGCCCGATTCGATCGCCGGAATCAGTGCCGGGTGGGGGTTCAGCGCCCAGTGCTGGCAGATTTTTCCCTTCAGGCCGAGCGATTCGGCGTAGGTGGGGAGCAGCAGTTCGATGGCCGCCGTATCGAAGCCGATGCCATGGTTGAGGCGGTTCACGCCGTACTCGGCGTAGATGCCCTTGATCGCCATCATCGCCATCAACACCTGGATCTCGGAGATCTGCGCCGGGTCACGGGTGAACAGCGGTTCGATATGGTTCGGCTTCGGCGCCTGCACCACGAAGTTGACCCAGTCAGCGGGAATGTCGACGCGGGGGAGGGTGTCGACGATCTCGTTGACCTGGGCGATGACGATGCCGCCACCGAAGGCGGTGGCTTCGACGATCACCGGCGTGTCTTCGGTGTTCGGCCCGGTGTACAGGTTGCCGTGCCGATCTGCGGCCTGCGCGGTGACCAGGGCCACGCGCGGGGTCAGGTCGATGAAGTAGCGGCCGAACAGTTCCAGGTAGGTGTGGATGGCACCGATCTGGATGCGCCCTTCAGCCACCAGGTTGGCCAACCGCACCGACTGCGGGCCGGAGAACGAGAAGTCCAGTTTCGACGCGATGCCACGCTCGAATACATCCAGATGCGAGGGCAGCGACAGCACCGATTGCACCATGTGCAGGTCGTGCACGCGGGCCGGATCAAGATCGGCCAGGGCCTGGGCGAGGAAATCGGCCTGCTTCTGGTTGTTGCCCTCCAGGCAGACCTTGTCGCCTGGCTCCAGCAGTGCGTGCAGCAGCTCGCCTACGTCGCCGGCGGCGACCTCGCGTCCCCGGGCCCACGGCGCGGCACGTTCCAGGCGGGCCTGGCGGCTGCGTTCCAACGTATCCCAGCTCGGGTTCATCGACCGGCTTCCGATTGGTGTCGATGTAATTACGACATAATTACGAAGGAAGCCGCAACCTGCAGTGCAGCAAAAGGAAGGGCCCGCGCGGAGGCGGGCCCATTCAGGTAGGCCACGACCGTGGGTCGTGGCGGAGGGCGTGCCGACCAACGGTCGGCACCCACCAGGCACCCACCGGTTCGCGGGTTGCTCAGAACTTCCAGCGCAGGCTGGCCGACACGAAGCGCGGTTCGCCGTAGTTGTTGTAGTCCAGATTCGCCCAGTAGGTCTTGTCCAGTGCGTTGCGCACGCTCAGCGTTGCGGTCCAGCTGTCGCTGATGCGGTAGTTGGCATTGAACTGCACCAGCATGTAGGCCGGCTGGTTCACCGTCACCGTGCCGCCCAGCGGGTAGGCGATGTTGTAGCCCTGCACTTTGCTCTGCCACTGCACGCCACCGCCAACGCTCAGGCGTTCCAGCGCACCGCGCAGCTGCAGCTGGGTGTTGAGCTGCAACAGATCCTTTGGCGGGTTGGCGTACAGCAGGTCGGTAGCCGCGCGGGTGACCTTGACGTGGGTGTAGCCGGCATTGACCGTCCAGCCCGGCAGGATCTCGCCGTTGACGTCTACTTCCCAGCCGCGTGCCTTGGTGCCGTTGACGCCGATGTAGGCGGAGGTGCCATCGCTCAGCGAACCTTCCGGCACGCCCATGTCGCGCACGGCGTAGTTGTCCTGCTTGGCCTCGAACACGGCGGCGTTGGCGGTCAGGCGGCCATCCAGCCACTGGGTCTTGATGCCCGCTTCCAGGTTCGAACCCTGCACCGGTGCCAGCAGGTTCTCGTTGCGGTCCTTGAAGTTCTGCGGGTTGAAGATCTCGGTGTAGCTGGCATAGGCCGACACGTTCGGGGTGATGTCGTAGACCAGGCCCACGTAGGGAGTGACTTCATCGCTCACCTTGTACGCGCCGCTGGTGCCGGTGTAGGCGCCAGCGGCGTTGTAGGAGCGGGTGAGGGTTTCCCAGCGGCTCAGGCGTGCGCCGGCAATCAGCGACAGCGGATCGGCCAGGCGCAGGCGGGTGGCCAGGTAGACGCCACTCTGCGTGGTCTTGGTCACGCGGCGCGAGCCGGTGCGGCGGTAGGTCACCTCGGAGATGTCGCCGTTCCAGTTGTACACGTTGGGAATGTAGTAGCAGCGCTCGCGTGCACCCGTGGCGCTGACACACGTTGCCCAGTCGCTCGGGAAGTTCAGTGCCAGGGTATTCGTCGTGCCTTCCAGGTCCGACCACTGTGCGCCGAGGGTCACGTCGTGGTCGCGGCCGAACAGATCGAAACTGCCGGTCAGGTAGGCATCGACGTTGCGCCGGGTGTCCTTCGAATCACCGGCGGCCGCGCGCAGGTAGATGCCCGCGCCGGTCACCGGGTCCGGGTTGCCGGTGCCGTACAGGCGCACGTTCTGCACGTTGCCACGGGTATAGGCGGTGTTGATCTTCAACAGCCAGTTGTCGCCGAAACGCTGTTCCAGGTTGGCGAAGGCGGTGTTGCTCTCGCGCTTCCAGTAGCTCCATTTCGGCGACAGGTTGGTCGAGCGCGGCAAGTGCGCGAAATGGCCCTGGTTGTCGAAGAACGGCACGGTGCCCCAGGTCGAGCCGGTGGGGTTGTTGTCCTGGCTCTGGTAGCCGAGGGTGATCGTGGTGCTGTCGGTGACGTCGCCTTCCAGCACCGCCATGCCGGCCATCTTGTTCTCGTCGTAGCGGTCGTAATACAGGCCACGATCGGTGTAGGCGGCGACCACGCGGCTGCGGAAGCGGCCGTCGGCGGTCAGTGGCGCGGTCACGTCGGCCTCCATGCGACGGTAGTCCCAGCTGCCGGCGCTGACCGCGAACGACGCATCGAATTCCTTGCCCGGGCGCTTGCGCAGCAGGTTGACCGTGGCCGACGGCACGCCGGCGCCGCTGAGCAGGCCGTTGGCGCCGCGGATCACTTCGATACGGTCGTAGAAGGCGGTGTCGTACTCCTGGTTGGTGGAGCCGCTGTAGGTGGGAATGCCATCGACCTGGAAGTCGGTGATGGCGAAGCCGCGCGCGTAGTACAGCGGGCGCTGCGTGTCATAGAAGGACACGCTCACGCCGGTTACATTGCGCATCACATCGTTGATGCTGAACAGTGATTCGTCCTGCAGGCGCTGCAGGCTGATGGCGGTGGCGGACTGCGGGGTCTCCTGCAGGGTGATCGGCAGGCGCGTGGTGCTTGACGGTGGTGCGGACTGTTCGGCGCGGACGCTGACCCTGTCCAGGGTCTTGGCATCGGCAGTGCCATCGGCGGCGGCGAACGCGCTGGGCGCGGCCAGCAGGGTCAGCGACGAAAGCAGGGCAGCCGGCAGCAACGCGCGGCGGGGCAGGCGGTTACGGAGGATCAGGGACATGGTGGGCTCGAGGCTCGGAAGCGGGGAAGGGCGGCAACAGTCGTCCAGCACCCGGGGCGGCGGCTTCGGGCACGGTCAGGTCCATCTGGGGAGGTGCGATCACTGCACAGGACGCAAATGTAAATAATTCTTAACAACATTACAATTCGCGTCATTCGCAGGGGCTTTCCGGCGCAGAGCAGTGGCGGGCCGGGGTCGGAGCCCGTTGCCGCAGGCAATGGGCTCTGACCCCATCATCGGCGCCCAGGTGCAGGTCAGAGCCCTCCCGTGCGGGAGGAATCCGACCCATTTCGCACAAAAACAAACGGCCACCCGAAGGTGGCCGTCCGTCTCCATCGAAAGCAAACTGCGGGCTTACAGCGCCTGCAGTTCCTCGTTGGCGTTGCGCTTTTCCTTGGCCGCTGCCGGCACTGCAGCCGCAGCGGGCGATGCCGCGTTCGCATCCACCGGCACCTCCAGATACGGCAGATGCAGTGTCTGGCTGGTCAGCGAGCGGATCTCGTTGACCAGCGCTGCACTGTCGTTGAGCTTGCGCCCGTACGACGGCACGATCTCGCGCAGGCGGGTTTCCCAGCCGGCCTTCATCTGGTCCGGGAAGGCCTTGGCCATCAGGTCCAGCATGATCGGCGGCGAGGTCGACGCACCCGGCGAGGCACCGAGCAGGGCGGCAATGGTGTGGTCCTTGTCGGTCACGATCTCGGTACCGAACTGCAGCACCGGGCCCTTCAGCGGATCACGCTTGATGATCTGCACGCGCTGGCCGGCGGTGACGAGCTTCCAGTCACCCGGCTTGGCATTGGGGAAGTACTTGACCAGCTCGGCCTGGCGGTCGGCATCGTTCAGGCGCGCCTGGCCCATCAGGTACTGCACCAGGTCCAGGTTGTCCTTGCCCACTTCCAGCATCGGGCCGACGTTGTTGTGGTTCACCGACGAGTACAGGTCCCACCACGAGCCGTGCTTGAGGAACTTGGTGCTGTACAGCGCGAACGGCCCGAACAGGACCACCGGCTTGCCGTCCAGCTTGCGCGCATCCAGGTGCGGCACCGACATCGGCGGCGAGCCGGTCTCGGCCATGCCGTAGGCCTTCACGCCGTGGCGCGAGGTCACGTCCTGGCCCTGGAAGGCGAGGAACTGGCCACCGACCGGGAAGCCGGCGTAGTCCTTCGATTCCGGAATGCCGGACATCTGCAGCAGCTTCAGTGCAGCGCCACCGGCACCGATGAACACGAAGCGGGCGTGGGTGGTGGACTCGGTGCCGGCCTTGAGGTCCTTCACCGTCACGTTCCAGCTCTTGTCGGCGTTCTGCCGCAGCGCGCTCACTTCGTGGTTGAGGTGCAGGCTGAAGTTCGGGCTGCGCTGCAGGCCGGCGGTCAGCTGGCGGGTGATCACGCCGAAGTTGACGTCGGTGCCCAGCGGCATCCAGGTCGCGGCAACCTTCTGCTTCGGGTCACGGCCTTCCATCAGCAGCGGGGCCCACTGCTTGATCTGGGCCGGATCCTCGGAGTACTGCATGCCGTAGAACAGCGGATTCTTCACCAGGGCCTGCTGGCGCTTGTGCAGGTAGGCGATGTTGTCATCGCCCCAGACGAAGCTCATGTGCGGAGTCGGGTTGATGAAGTCGCTGGGCTGGCTCAGCCGGCCTTCCTTCACCTGGTGCGACCAGAACTGGCGCGAGACCTCGAACGATTCGGCGATGCCGACCGCGCGCTTGGTCTCGATGCTGCCGTCGGGCAGTTCCGGTGTGTAGTTCAGTTCGGCGAAGGCCGAGTGGCCGGTGCCGGCGTTGTTCCAGCCGTCGGAGCTTTCACCGGCGACGCCGTCGAGGCGTTCGTAGACCTGGATGTTCCAGTCCGGCTGCAGTTCCTGCAGGTAGGTGGCCAGGGTGATGCTCATGATGCCGGCGCCGACCAGCACAACGTCGACGGGCTTGTCGTTGCTGGCGGCGGGCACCGAGCGCTGGGTCAGCGGCCAGTACAGGAACAGCGCGGCGGCCAGCAACAGCAGCACGAGCAGGGCGAGAAGAGCCTTGCCAAATTTCTTCATGGGGGCGGGATCGTTGGCGGAGGGGAAGGGGTCAGGATGCGCGTGGGGCAGGGAAAGGGCGTGAAGAAACAACGCCTTGCAGCATCCATATGCGATTCTAACCGGATCCGGTCTGTTTTTGATGCAACGCAGCATCCGGCGTTTCGCGCCATCCTCACCCGCTAGCGCCGGGTGATGCCCGGCGAACGAAGCCTTGCCAGCGTCAGGCCATCCCTGGCGACAGCTTCACTCAGACCAGCTCAAGAATCTCGTCGCCGGCCTCATCAATCTCGCCGGTCGGGCGCCAGCCCAGGCGCCGGTAGAAGCCATGCGAGCGCGAGCGTGGGTCGGCCGAACAGGCCAGGAACAGGCGTTGGTGGCCGGCATCGCGGGTCAGGCTGACCACGTCCTGCAGCAGCTGGCGACCGATGCCGCGGCCTTCATACTCGGGCAGCAGGGCCAGCACCAGCACCTCGCCGCTGTCGCGGTCGGCGAAGCAGTAGCCGGCCATGCGCTCGCCCTCCCAGGCGACGCGGCCGATCGAATCGCCCTGGGCGATGCCGGCCGCCCAGCTGTCCTCGGTGATGCCCAGCTCTGCCAACTGCGCGGCGCTGAAGGCGTTTTCGCGGGTGCGCCCGCGCAGGTCGATGCAGGCGGCGGCATCTTCGGGGCGCGCATCGCGCACGGCTATCGGCATACCGGACACTCTTGTAGTGATTGGCCCGCCAGTATCCGCATCACGCATGGACCCGGTGTGGAGGGTTGATGGAGATTGGATGGAGCAAAAAGGGGACGGAGGGGATTAAGTCGTCTTTGCCCGATGTGTCGCTTGGGCCTTATACGACTTAATCCCCTCCGTCCCCTTTTCAGCGCTTGCGCCGGATCAGTGCCGAGGAGGCATCCAGCACCGCGCGGGTCAGCAAGGCCATGGTCTGCACGTCGCCCTTCCAATGCTGCCAGTACAGCGGCACGTCTTCCCACGCGCGCTGGCGCACGTAGACCAGGCGGCCCGCGTCCAGGTGCCGCTTGACCAGCGGCAACGGATTCATCGTCCAGCCCATGCCGCCAAGGTTGGCCTGCACGAAGGCGCGCGTGGACGGAATCCACCAGGTCGGCGCGGTGCTGGGCAGGTCGTCGCCGGCCATGCGCCGGGCGAAGCGCGACTGCATGTCGTCCTTGCGGTTGAACACCAGCACCGGGGCCTGCGCCAGCGCCTGCGCGGTCACGCCCTTGGCAAAATGACGCTCGCGGAACTCGGGGGTACAGGTGGCGGCGTAGCGGATGCTGCCCAGTGCATGGATCTGGCAGCCCTGCACCGGCTCGTCCAGGGTGGTCACCGCACCCAGCACCGTGCCCTGGCGCAGCAGTTCGACGGTGTGGTCCTGGTCTTCCATGCGCAGGTCCAGCGTAGTGCCGGTGGTCTGTGCGAACTGGTAGGCCGCCTGCGGGAACCAGGTTTCCAGGCTGTCGTGGTTCACCGCCACCGGAATACTGGCTTGCGGCAGGTCCTCATCGGCCAGGCCCATCCGGTGCAGCGCATCGTGCTCGAGCAGGGCGGTCTGCTCGGCCAGCTGCACCAGCAACTGCCCCTCGGCGGTGGCGGTGGCCGGGGTGCCGCGCTTGACCAGCAGCCGGCCGATCCGGTCCTCCAGCGCCTTGACCCGCTGCGAGATGGCGGACGGGGTGACATTCAGCGACTGCGCGGCGCGGTCGAAGCTGCCTTCGCGGATCACTGCGGCCAGGGCGCGCAGCTGGGCATGGTCGATACGCATCGAATTAAGTTCCGCTAATGTTGGTTTAGGAAGTTTAGCTCGTCTTTTTCATGTTGCGGCGCGACAATGGCGCTCGTTCCGGTGCTGTCCGCCTTCGCGAGGCACCGTCCCCCCAAGCAAGTAAAGGCAGTGAATCCCATGTTCTCGGTCATCTCCGCCAGCACCGGCCTCGGTGCCTGGTTCTCTGGTGCAGCTACCGGCATCGGCCTGTTCGCCGTGGTCGGCGCCCAGAGCGCCTTCATCCTGCGCCAGGGCATCCTGCGCAAGCACATTGTGCCGGTGGTCGCCACCTGTGCGGCCATCGATGCGATCTTCATCTTTGCCAGCGTGGCCGGCCTGCGCACGCTCACTTCGGCGCTGCCGTGGCTGACCACCGCCGTGCTGTGGACGGGCGTGGCGTTCCTGGCCTGGTACGCGATGAAGTCGGCGCGCCGCGCGATCGCCGGTGGCGGCGGCATGGGCGAGGCTGACAGCGACGACGGCAGCCGCCGCGCAGTGCTGATG
This sequence comes from Stenotrophomonas sp. YJH_SMC_6, assembly GCF_059371335.1. Lineage (NCBI taxonomy): Bacteria > Pseudomonadati > Pseudomonadota > Gammaproteobacteria > Lysobacterales > Lysobacteraceae > Stenotrophomonas > Stenotrophomonas sp. YJH_SMC_6. The sequence continues at coordinate 237,697 of NZ_JCAFUM010000001.1, forward strand.
GCGGCGGTCGGTTTCTCGCTGATCAACCCGCACTTCTGGCTGGACATGATGGTGATCGGTTCGATCGCCGAGAACTTCGGCAACGCCCGCATGGCCTTCGCTGCCGGTGTGGTCACCGCCAGTTGCCTGTGGCTGACCGCGCAGGGCCTGGGCGCGCGCCTGCTGGCGCCGCTGTTCACCAAGCCCAGCACCTGGCGCGTGCTCGACGGCACCATCGCGGTGATCCTCAGCATCCTGGCCCTCACGTTGGCGGTGCGCGGGGTCCACTGACCCGGCGCACGCCCCCCGAACCCACGTCCTGACTCTCTCTCCAAGGTAGTGGTAACGACGGCACCGGCAACGGTGCCGTCGTTTTTTGTACGCCACTGGCGGGCCGGGCACTGGCCTGCCTAGAATCGGCCAGCCGGGACAAGGGGTCCAGGCAGGGGGAGAGAAGGATGCACAAGCGCTGGCTGGCCGCCATCATCGTGGCGGGATTGTGGTGTGGAACCGCTGCTGCGATCGATCTGGGCGCCTATGTGCGAGCGGACAAGTTCGGCGATGTCATGCTGTCTCCCGGGGGCGATTATCTGGCCGCGACCGTGCCTGCGGACGGCTTCACCGCTGTGATCATCCTTCGTACGGACGACAACACGCCGGTGGGCAACCTGCGCCCACCACTCAATTCGCATGTCTTCGGCCTGCACTGGGTCAACAACGATCAGGTGATGTTCGGTCTGGCGCAGAAGTTCGGTACCCGCGACGCGCCGTGGGCCACCGGCGAGCTGCTGACACTGGATGCACGCACCGGACGACCGGAACTACTGGTGGGCTACCGCGACCTTGGCCTGCGCGTGCGGCCCAAGTACCGGACGTCGGCCGCGGCGTTCCTCAGTGACGCCCTGCCTGGCGATGATGCGCACGTGGTCATCGCGGTAGGCGGATCGCGGCTGGATGCCAACGGTTATGCGGCCCAGCTGGAAATGGCAAGCGGCAAGCAGCGGCTGCTGGCCCGCGCGCCGATGCCGGGTGCCTCCTATGTGGTGGATGCCCGCGGCGACGTACGTTTTGTACAGGGCGCCGGTATTGACAACGTCCATCGGCTCTACCACCGCAACGGTGGCGACTGGGCGCTGGTCAACGATGAGAAACGGAGTGGTCGCAGCGAGGCGGCGCTGGGCTTTTCCGCCGACGGCCAGCTGGCCTACCTGCTCAGCGAGCAGCCCAGCGGCCCCGATGCCATCGTCAGCTGGAACCCGGCCACGCAGGAGCGCAAGGTCGTGCTGCGCGATGAGGTTGTCGATCCGGCACGACTGATCCGCAGCCCGGGCAGCACCGTGCCGGTCGGTGCGCTGTTCCTGGGAAACACGCCGCATACCCGGTTCTTCGACGAAAGCTCGGACGAGGCACGGTTGTACCGCAGCCTGGAGGCGGCCTTCCCCGGGCGTGCAGTATTCATCACCTCCAGTACCCGCGACGGTCGCCGGCTGCTGGTGGAAACCGGGTCCGGTTCCAATCCGGGCGAGTTCTACCTCTACGACCGCGACCGCAACCAGGCGCGCTTCCTGATGGCGCGCAGCGAATGGATTGATCCGGAGACCACTGCGTCGGTGCGGCCGGTCCTGCTGAAGGCGCGTGACGGGCTGGAGCTCCATGGATTCCTGACAGTCCCGCATGGCAGCACTGGCCGTGACCTGCCGATGGTGGTGGTGCCGCATGGTGGGCCGATCGGGATATTCGACAACGGCGGTTTCGACCACGAGAACCAGTTGCTGGCCGCTGCCGGCTACGCCGTGCTGCAGATCAATTTCCGCGGCTCGGGCAACTACGGCCGTGCCCACAGCCGGGCAGCACTGAAACAGTGGGGGCGCGCGATGCAGGACGACGTGACCGACGCCACGCGCTGGGCGATCAGCGAAGGCATCGCCGATGCCCGGCGCATCTGCATCTACGGTGCCAGCTACGGTGCCTACTCGGCGATGATGGGCGCCGCGCGCGAACCGGGGCTGTACCAGTGCGCGGCCGGCTATGTGGGCGTCTACGACCTGCGGCTGATGTTTACTGGCGGCGATATCCAGGACCGCGATTCCGGAATGAGCTACCTGCGCGAGTGGCTGGGTGATCCGGCCACGCTGGGCGCGGTCTCGCCGGTCAACCTGGCCGAGCGGATCAGGGTGCCGGTGTTCCTGGCGGCCGGTGGTCAGGACAAGCGCGCCCCGATCCAGCACACCGAGCGCATGGAAGCGGCGCTCAAGCGTGCCGGTACGCCGGTGGAAAGCCTGTACTACAAGACCGAAGGGCACGGCTTCTATACCCAGGCCCATCGCAGCGAGTACTACGGCAAGCTGCTGGCCTTCCTGTCGCGCAGCCTGGGTGGCAAGACCGCCACGACTGCGGCTGCGGACGGCAAGGGCAGGGCGCCGTAACGCAAAGGGCGGCGAATGATCCAACCGCCGCCCCGGTTCCTGCCTGTGCGTGGGCTTACTTCACCCCGTGCATCATCTTCTTCAACAGTGGCGCGGCAATGAAAGCGGCCAGCGCACAGCCCAGGCCGATCCACATCAGCAGCCAGAACAGGTGCGCATAGGCACCGGCGGCGGCCACCATGTCCAGCGATTCGCCTTCCGGCACCTCGATCGCGGCCAGCTTGCCGAACAGCGCGGCCAGCGTCTCCGAGAAGGCGGTGGCCAGGAACCAGGTGCCCATCATCAGGCTCATCACCCGCGGCACGGCCAACTGGGTCACCGCCGACAGGCCGACCGGCGACAGGCACATCTCGCCACTGGCCAGCAGGAAGTAGGCCAGCACCAGCCACCACACGCTGGCCATCTCGCCGGTGGCGCCAACCTGCTGCGCGGCCAGTGCCAGCGGCACGAACGACAGTGCGCCGATCACCAGGCCCCAGGCTGATTTGACCGGCTTGCCCGGTTCCCAGCCGCGGCGGTCCATCCACGTCCACAGCGCGGCGAAGGCCGGTGCCAGCAGCACCAGGAACAGGCCGCCGAGATAGGTGAGCGAGCCGGCGGTCTGCGGAATCACCAGGCAGTCGCGCACCAGCAGCACCAGCATCAGCACGACGATGGCGGCGAAGAACGTGCGCGGCGCAGCCGAACCCGGACGACGCTCGGACAACCGCGCGCTGACCACGAAGCCCAGCGGTGCCAGCAGCAGTGAGAGGATCGACCACGGCAGCGGCGTACCGCCGGTGATCACCAGCGAGGGCACGATGTCCTTGGTCAGCAGCCGGTCGGTGAAGGTCACCCACGAGCCGTAGGACTGCTCGTACATGGTGAAGAACACCAGCGCCATGAAGATCAGCACCATCAGCGCGATCATCTGCTGGCGCTGTACCGGCGTGCACTTGCTGCCGGTGAACCAGGCGAACCAGACCAGCACGCCGCCCAGCACCACCACCATCAACATCAGTGCCAGGCTGATTTCACCGCCCAGCGCGAACGCGCCGTTGCCGGCCGCCCACATCAGCCACGCCACCGGCAACACACCGAGCACCGCGCACGGATAGATGAGCCATTCGCGCGGCAGGCCCAGCACCTTCTGCTTCAACGCCGCCGGTTGCGGCGGCTCGGCGTGGCCCTGCAGGTACTTCTGGCCCCACAGGAACATGGCCAGGCCGGCCAGCATGCCGATGCCGGCCGCACCGAAACCGTACTTCCAGCCGTAGGCCTCGCCGAGGAAGCCGCACACCAGCGATGAGAACAGCGCGCCGAGGTTGATGCCGGCGTAGAACAGCGAGAAACCCGAATCGCGGCGCGGATCGTCCTTGGCGTACAGCTTGCCGACAATGGTGGAGATGTTCGGTTTCAGGAAACCGACGCCCATGATGATCAGCGCCAGCGACAGGTAGGTCACCGCCAGTGCCGAGGTGTCGCGCACCACTTCGCCGTTCACCCGGTACGCAGCGTGGCCTTCGAAGGCCATGCCGAGGTGGCCGAGTACCAGCAGGACGCCGCCGAACAGCACGGCCCGGCGCATGCCCAGCCAGCGGTCGGCCAGCATGCCGCCGAATACAGGGATGCAGTACACCAGGCCACCGTAGGCGCCGAGCAGGTCCAGGCCGGCCTTGTCGCCGAACAGGTGGTACTTGGTGAGGTACAGCAGCAATAGCGCCTTCATGCCGTAGAAGGAGAAGCGCTCCCACATTTCGGTGAAGAAGCAGACGTAGACGCCCTTGGGGTGACCCAGGAAGTCGTCGGAAGCGATAGCGGTGGAATTCATCGCGGAATTATAGGCCTGTGGCCCGATCCGCTTTCAGTAGATCCACGCCATGCGTGGATTGCCGGACTGGCCTGGGCGATCACAGGTACCGCAACCACGCCAGGTCACGCCTTCGCGCCTTGAACCGCGCGAATGCCCGGGTCGGCGGGTACAGCACCACCGCCAGCGCACAGGCCACCAGCAGCAGGCCGCTGACCGAATCCAGGGCATACAACTCGCCATGGGTCGGCCCCCAGGCCGCCAGCGCGCCCAGGTACAGCGCCTTCAGCACATACAGGTGCAGCAGGTAGAAGAACATCGGCGCGGCGCCGATATCGGCCAGCGGGCGCAGCGCACGCGCCAGTGGCGGCCATTCGTACAGGCGCAGCAGCAACAGCCCTACGCCCAGGGTCAACAGCAGGAACTGCAGCGACGGCGGGTACTTGGTGATGTTGAGCACGCTCATCCAGGTGCGCAACGCGCTGGTCTGGTACTGCCACGGTGCATCTCCATACTGGTTGGCGAACCGCAGCAGCGCGAACATGGCCAGCGCACCGACGCCTGCCCCCAGCAGCCAGTGCTGGCGCTGCGTCGGGTCGCGCTCGCGGGCGAACCACGGTCCCAACAGATAACCCAGGGCGATCACCCCGATCCACGGCAGCACCGGATAGGAGGTGCGCAGGCGCAGCGCGCCGGCCTCGATCCAGTCGCGCTGGTGCAGCACTTTCCACAACAGCGCCAGCAGGCCATTGCCTTGCACCCGTAAGCCGTCGAACAGGTTGTGCCCGGCCAACACCGCGATTGCCAGCACCAGCAGGGCCGGGCGCGGCAGCCAAAGCAGCCCGGCCAGCGCGATCATGCTCAGCCCGATGGCCCAGATCACCTGCAGGTACAGGGTTTCCGGCGGCAGCTGGAAGGTCCAGGCGAAATTCACCAGGGTCAGTTCCAGCAAGACCAGGAACAGCCCGCGCTTGAGCAGGAACGCGGCCGTGGCCCGGCGCGGATCCGCCTGCCGCTGGCCGTACAGCCAGGCCGACAGGCCGGTCAACAGGACGAACACGGGTGCGCACAGGTGGGCCAGCAGACGGCAGGCGAACAGCGCGGGGGAGGCTGTCGCCGCGTCCATCGGGTCGCTCACCTGGTGCTGCAGGAAGAAGGTCTCGCGCACGTGGTCGAGCAACATCAACAGCATCACGGTGCCGCGCAGCTGGTCGATGGAGGCCAGGCGGGTAGCGGGAGAAGGGGCCACGTACGAGGTTCGGTCGGCGTGACAGGATATAACATAACAACTGCGTCTTTCCAGCGCGTGCTGGGCGGTTCCGACGAGCGCGCGCGTCGGCTCAGGGCAGGCAAACCGAGGGGCTCCAGCCCAGCGCCTCGTCGTAGTGGACCTGGATCGCTCGCAGGCTCCCGTCGGGGTTGGCCTTCAAGCAGAATCGGGCGCTGTGGTGTTGCGTGGCGCCGGTCCTGGTGGCCGACAGCGAAACGTCGTACAGGCGTCCGGGCTGCAGCGGCATCGCCGTCTGTCTTGAAATGGCGTTGGCTGGCACTTCTCCGTAGACCACGCAGGCTCCGGGTGGAAGTGGGATGGATGCGGGATGGGCAAAGTAGAACGACCATTGCCGCCGCAGCGGTGGAGTAATTGCGTCATGCACCTCCACACCAAACACCTCCGGAGTTTTACCGATACGCTTGCGCTCCTTCCTGGGTAGTCCGAAACAAGGTTTGCCGGCGTGGTCGGTGATCTCGACTGCGCCAATGCGGCTCCAGGCAGATGCGTAATCGCAAAGCGGCATCAGGCAGGTCAGGGTCACGACAGCCACGACCGGTGATTTGATCGGGCGGATCTGCAGTGGGTTGTTCATCGGGCGGCTCAGCGTCATCGGTTCAGATCATGAACACGATGCACGGGGCGTTGAGGCACTTCAAACGATGATGGCTGGAATGCTGCGGTACTGGTTGGCCTGGCCCCTGCAGGACATGAGACAGCGAGGCCCGGCAGCCGTCCGGGATGTGCCCCATGCGCTTGATGCGTTGGCCGAGTTTGGCCGGAAGCGACTATCTCACTGCCGACCTGGCCGCAACCCTCCCGAACCGCACTGGACTTGCTGCCTCCTGAACGCTAGCGTGCAAGGGATTTTTTGCCAGCAGGGGCTTCCATGAACCACGACGCTGCGCCCAAGCAGCTCACCTTCCGCGCAGTGGCCCTGGCCATCGTGCTGGCGGTGGTGCTGTCGGCCGCAAACGCCTACCTCGGTCTGTTCGCAGGCCTGACCATCGCCACCGCCATTCCCGCCGCGGTGATTTCCATGGGCGTGCTGCGCCTGCTGGGCGGTGGCTCCATCCTTGAAAACAACATCGTGCAGACCGGCGCTTCGGCCGGTTCGTCGATCGCCGCCGGTGTGATCTTCACCATCCCGGCGCTGGTGATCATGGGCTACTGGCCGGACTTCAAGTACTGGTGGGTGCTCGGCATCGCCGGCCTCGGCGGCCTGCTGGGCGTGTTGTTCTCGGTGCCGCTGCGTCGTTCGATGATCGTCGAAGACCCGCTCCCGTTCCCCGAAGGCAAGGCTGCGGCCGAAGTGCTCAAGGCCGGTGAGAATCCGGGCCCGGGCCTGAAGATCCTCGGCCTGTCGGCGGTGATCGGTGCCTTCGTCAAGCTGGCCGCGGAAAGCGGCATGCGCCTGATCCCGGATGCCTGGGCCACCTCGGCCTACGTCGGCAGCTCCAAGGTCACCGCCTTCATCGGTACCAACCTGTCGCCGGCACTGCTGGGCGTGGGCTACATCGTCGGCCTCAACGTCGGCATCGTGGTGGTGTCCGGTTCGATCCTGACCTGGCACATCGCCATTCCGATCTACCAGGCGTTCTTCATGAACACCGATCCGGCACTGGCCGCGTCGGTTGCCGCGGCTTCGTCCACCGAGGCGGCCTTCGCCATCTGGGGCGCGAAGATGCGCTACCTGGGTGTCGGCGCGATGCTGATCGGTGGCATCTGGACCCTGATCTCGCTGCGCAAGTCGCTGCTCAACGGCGTCAAGAGCGGCTTTGCCGCCGCCCGCAAGAGCGGTGGCCCGGTGCTGGCGCACACCGAGCGCGACCTGCCGATGAAGTGGATGCTGGTGGCCCTGGTGGTCTTCGTGCTGCCGCTGCTGGCCCTGTACCAGGCCATCGTCGGCCAGTGGCACGTGTCGATCCCGATGACCCTCATCATGATCGTCGCCGGCTTCCTGTTCGTTTCGGTCTCGGCCTACCTGGCCGGCCTGATCGGTTCGTCCAACAACCCGGTCTCGGGCATCACCATCTCCACCATACTGTTCGCCTCGGCCGTGCTGGTCGTGCTGCTGGGCGCCGACGGCCTGAAGCCGGTCGGTGCCGGCGGCGCGCCGCTGGGCGCCGTGGCCGCCATCATGATCGGCGCGGTGGTGTGCTGCGCCGCTGCGGTTGGTGGTGACAACCTGCAGGACCTCAAGGCCGGCTACATCGTCGGCGCCACCCCGTGGAAGCAGCAGCTGATGCTGGGCATCGGTGCCTTCTCGTGTGCGCTGATCATGGCCCCGGTGCTGAACCTGCTGGCCACCGCCTACGGCATCGGCGTGAAGTCCGAGCTGCACCCGAACGCGCTGGCCGCACCGCAGGCCAACCTGATGGCCTCGGTGGCCAAGGGCCTGTTCGGTGGTGAACTGCCGTGGACCTTCATCGGCATCGGTGCCGTGGTCGGTGCCGCCATCATCGCCTTCGACAGCTGGCTGAAGGCGCGCAACGCCCGCTTCCGCGTGCCGGTGCTGGCCGCCGCCATCGGCATCTACCTGCCGCTGGAGCTGATGGTGCCGATCTTCCTCGGCGGCCTGATCGCCCACCTGGTCGAGCGCTTCCACAAGGTGCGTGCCGATGACGAAGAAGGCCGCGACCGCGTGCACAAGCCGGGCGTGCTGTTCGCCGCGGGCCTGATCACCGGCGAAGCGCTGATGGGCATCGCCATCGCGATTCCGATCGTGGTCAGCAGCCGCGCCGACGTGCTGGCCGTGCCGTTCCACCTGCCGGGCGCGCAGTGGATCGGCCTGGCCGTGCTGTTCCTGGTCGGCTGGCTGATTTACCGCACCGGCAAGTACGCCAAGGCGTAAGGGGGCTCTGCCCCTGGGTTCAATGGGTAGTGCCGGCCGCTGGCCGGCAATCCCGGAATCCCGTGATACCCCTGGTTGCCGGCCAGCGGCCGGCACTACAGCAAACCCCGCTTCGGCGGGGTTTGCTGTTTCTGGCGATTGTCCGTCTGCAGCCATGACCGATGGCCTTGGCAGCCCCGGCCGCACGGGCCTACCATCGGTTTTTTGCCGTCCTGCGGAGACCCCGATGAAACTGCGTCATGCCCTGCTGCCACTGAGCCTGCTGGCCGCCCTGCCCAGCGTCGCCGCTGCCCGTGGCCTGGAAGTCCGCGACATGGTGGCCATGGACCGCGTCTCCGCGCCGGTGCTGACCGCTGACGGTGGCACCGTGGTGTTCGCCAAGCGCAGCGTCGATGCCAACCTGAAGGCCTCCACCGCGCTGTTCGCGCGCAACCTGCGTACCCGCGATGCAGCGCCGCCGAAGCAGATCACCCCGGCCGGCTGGAACGTCAATTCCGCTTCGCTGTCGGCCGATGGCCAGACCGTGTATTTCCTCAGTGCCAGGAACGGCAGCCAGCAGCTGTACGCGCAGCCGATCAGCGGCGGTGCTCCGCGCCAGCTGACCGATTTCCCGGTCGACGTGGACAGCTACCACGTGTCGCCGCAGGACGACCGCGTGCTGTTCAGCGCCGGCGTGTTCCAGGCCTGTGCCTCGGACCTGGCCTGCACCGAGAAGAAGCTGAAGGAAAAGAAGGACGCCAAGGCCAGCGGCCAGGTGTGGGATTCGCTGTTCGTGCGCCACTGGGACACCTGGAACGACGGTCGCCGCAACACCCTGTTCGTCGCTCCGCTGCCGACGGCCAAGGCCGGTGCGGTCAAGGGCGCGTCGGCGCTGAGCGCGACCATCGATGGTGATGCGCCGTCCAAGCCGTTCGGCGGCAATGATGACTTCGCGTGGTCGCCGGACGGCGCCAGCGTGGTGGCCAGCATCCGCGTGGCCGGCAAGCAGGAGCCGTGGTCGACCAACTTCGACCTGTACCGCTTCGACGCCGCCGGCAAGCAGGCACCGGTCAACCTGACCGCCTCCAACCCGGCCTGGGATGCCGGCCCTGTGTTCAGTGCGGACGGCAAGACCCTGTTCTACCGTGCGATGAAGCGCCCGGGCTTCGAGGCCGACCGCTTCGGTCTGATGGCGATGGACCTGGCCAGCGGCAAGACCCGCGAAATCGCGCCGCAGTGGGATCGCTCGGCGGGCGGCATCACCCTGTCCGCCGATGGTGCCAGCATCTACACCACGGCCGATGACCTTGGCGAACACCCGCTGTTCCAGATCGACGTGGCCAGCGGCAAGGCCACCAAGCTGATCGGCGACGGCAGCGTGACCTCGGTGGATGTGGCCGGCAACAGCGTGGCGATCACCCGCAACAGCCTGAAGAGCAACGACCAGGTGCTGGTCGGCCTGCTGCCGGCTGCGGGCGAGGCCATCAGCGAACTGCGCGCGCTGACCCCGGCCGCTGGTGAGGTGCTGAAGGACGTCAGCTTCGGCGACTACGAGCAGTTCGAGTTCAAGGGCTGGAACAACGACACCGTGCATGGCTATGTGGTCAAGCCGCACAACTACCAGGAAGGCAAGTCCTACCCGGTCGCGTTCCTGATCCACGGTGGCCCGCAGGGCAGCTTCGGCAATGGCTGGAGCTACCGTTGGAATCCGCAGACCTACGCGGGCCAGGGCTACGCCGTGGTGATGATCGACTTCCACGGTTCCACAGGCTACGGACAGGCCTTCACCGATGCGATCAGCCAGCACTGGGGCGACCGCCCGCTGGAAGACCTGCAGAAGGGCTGGGACGCGGCGCTGAAGAAGTACTCCTTCCTCAACGGTGACAAGGCCTGTGCGCTGGGCGCCAGCTACGGCGGCTTCATGGTCAACTGGATCGCCGGCAACTGGAACAGCCCGTTCAAGTGCCTGGTCAACCACGACGGCGTGTTCGACCAGCGCATGATGGGCTACGCCACCGAAGAGCTGTGGTTCACCGAGTGGGAGCAGGGCGGCACGCCGTACCAGAAGGCCGCGAACTACGAGAAGTTCAACCCGGTCAACCACGTGGCGGACTGGAAGAAGCCGATCCTGGTCATCCACGGCCAGCAGGACTTCCGCATTCCGGTCGAGCAGGGCCTGGCCGCGTTCACCGCTGCCCAGCGTCAGGGCATCGAATCGAAGTTCCTGTACTTCCCGGATGAAAACCACTGGGTGCTGAAGCCGAACAACAGCATCCTGTGGCATGACACCGTCAATGCCTGGCTGAAGCAGCACATCGGCAACTGATGACTGCAGCGCCGCCCTTCGGGGCGGCGCTTTTGTTTCGCCATCTGCTTTACCGGTGGGGGCCGACCGTTGGTCGGCACACCCTCATGATCCGCCGCCAACAGCAGCCGGCCAGCGGCCGGCTCTACCCAGAGCACCTGCATGATCCAGAACGACATCGTCGTCTTCGGTTTGATCGCCGCCACCCTTGGCGCCGTGTTCTGGACCGCCTCGCGCGAGCAGGGCCTGTGGAAGCGCTTCTACACGTTCGTGCCGGCGCTGCTGCTGTGCTACCTGATTCCCGGCATCTACAACACCGTCGGCCTGATCGATGGGCAGAACACCAAGCTCTACAACCCGATCGCACGCGACATCCTGCTGCCGGCAGCGCTGATCCTGCTGACCCTGGCGGTGGACATCAAGGGCATCCTGCGGCTGGGCCCGAAGCTGGTGCTGATGTACCTGGGCGCCTCGGCCAGCATCATGCTCGGTGCGGTGGTGGCGTTCCTGGCGATGCGCGCGCTGCATCCGGAAACCGTGGCCGGTGACACCTGGGCCGGCATGGCCGCATTGGCAGGCAGCTGGATCGGTGGCGGTGCCAACATGCTGGCAATGCGCGAAGTATTCGACGTCAATGCGACCACGTTCGGCCAGTTCGCGGTGGTCGATGTCGGTGTCGGCTACGTGTGGATGGCGGCACTGATCTTCCTGGCGGGGCGGGCAGCGAAGATCGACGCGCGCAGTGGCGCCGATACTTCGGCCATCGATGAACTGAAGGAGCGCATCGCGCGCTTCCAGGCCGAACATGAGCGCATTCCCAGCCTCACCGACCTGATGCTGATCGTGGCGGTGGCCTTCGGCGGCGTGGGCCTCTCGCACGCCATCGGCGCGCCGCTCGCAGCATGGTTCAAGGCCAACGTCAGCTGGGCCTCGCAGTTCAGCCTGGACGCGCCGTTCGTGTGGGTGGTGGTGCTGTCGACCACGCTGGGCCTGAGCCTGAGCTTCACCCGTGCGCGCACGCTGGAAGGCGCGGGCGCATCGCGCCTGGGCTCGCTGCTGCTGTACTTCCTGATCGCCTGCATCGGCATGCAGATGGATCTGCTGGCGCTGCTGGATCGCCCGTGGCTGTTCCTGCTCGGCCTGATCTGGATTGCCGTGCACATCGTGCTGCTGTGGTGCCTGGGCAAGCTGCTGAAGGTGCCGTTCTTCTATTTCGCCATCGGTTCGCAGTCGAACATCGGTGGACCGGCCTCGGCGCCGGTGGTGGCCGCGGCGTTCCATCCGGCACTGGCGCCGGTGGGCGTGCTGCTGGGCACGATGGGCTACGCCACCGGCACGTACCTGGCTTACATCGTCGGCATCACCCTGCGCGCGCTGGCAGGGCAGGGCTGATGGGGCAGTGCCGGCCGCTGGCCGGCAACCAGATAATGCTTCACGGGTTCATGAGGTTGCCGGCCAGCGGCCGGCACTACCGATGCGTTACGCCACCGGCAACCCGCGTTCGACCAGCCACGCCTTCGCGTCTTCGGCGTCCTGCTCGAACCGCGCCGAGTGAAAAGAGGGGCGCCGCAAGGTCCGACGCGTCGCCACGCGCCCGTGGCCAACCGCGCCCGCGGCTTTACGCAACCGGCAAGCCGCGTTCGACCAGCCACGCCTTCGCGTCTTCGGCGTCCTGCTCGAACCGCGCCGAGTGAAAAGAGGGGCGCCGCAAGGTCCGACGCGTCGCCACGCGCCCGTGGCCAACCGCGCCCGCGGCCTTACGCCACCGGCAACCCGCGTTCGATCAACCACGCCTTCGCGTCTTCGGCGTCCTGCTCAAACCACGCCTGTGTCGACCCCAGCCGATACGTGTACCCCCAGGCATCCATGTCGGCCATCAACCGCGCACTGCCGACACCAGGCAAACGCCCAGCCAGCACGATCTGCAGGTAGCAGGTGGCATCTTCCTCGGCCACCGAATCGGTGGCGTCGGTGTGCACCTGCGCGCGCCGCTCCGGCGGCAATACGATCAGGTGGCAGGCTTCATGCAGCATCGAATGCACCGGGGTGTCATCGCGCACATAGACATTGCTGGCGATGATGCCCGCCTCGGGCTCGCCCCAGTAGCTGCCGGGAATCGGTTCGCCTGCGGCCACGTGGTGCAGGCGAAGGCCATGCGCGGCGAGCAGGCACTGCGCGTCGGCGAAGGCGATGTCGCCCACGCAGGTGATGTCCACGGCGGTTGTCGTATCGGTCATGCAGGTCACGCGGCCCCGCCCATGCAGGCACGGGCGGGGCGGGGCATCAGGGTTTGTCCGGGCCTTCAGGCAGCGCCACGGAGATGTCCAGCACATCGTGCTGGCCATCCTTCACCAGGTCGACCTTGACCGCATCGACGTCGATGTTCACGTACTTCTTGATCACTTCCAGCAGCTCGCGCTGCAGCAGCGGCAGGTAGTCCGGGCCACCGCGGTGGCTGCGTTCCTGCGCAATGATGATCTGCAGGCGGTTCTTTGCGGTTTCGGCGGTGGTCTTCTTCGCTTTGAGGAAATCGAACAGGCCCATGCTTACCCTCCGAACAGCTTGCTGAAGAAGCCCTTCTTCTCGACGCTGGTGAAGCGCATCGGGCGATCTTCGCCGAGGATGCGCGCGACGGCGTCGTCATACGCCTGGCCGGCAGCGGATTCGACATCCAGGATCACCGGTTCGCCCTTGTTGGAGGCATTGAGCACATCGCCCGATTCGGGGATCACGCCGATGGCCTTCAGCCCCAGCACTTCCTCGACGTCGGCGATGCTGAGCATCTCGCCGGTTTCCACGCGCAGCGGGGTGTAGCGGGTCAGCAGCAGGAAGGCAGGCACGTTCTGGCCGGATTCGGCCTTGTGGGTCTTCGAGTCCAGCAGGCCGATGATGCGGTCGGAGTCACGCACCGAGGACACTTCCGGGTTCACCACCACCACGGCGCGGTCGGCGAAGTACATCGCCAGGAATGCTCCCTTTTCGATGCCGGCCGGCGAGTCGCAGATGATGTAATCGAAGCCATCGGCGGCCAGGTCCTTCAGGACCTTGCCCACGCCTTCCTGGGTCAGTGCGTCCTTGTCGCGGGTCTGCGAGGCGGCCAACACATACAGGTTGTCGAAGCGCTTGTCCTTGATCAGGGCCTGCTTGAGGGTGGCTTCGCCATGCACGACGTTGACGAAGTCGTACACCACGCGGCGTTCGCACCCCATGATCAGGTCGAGGTTGCGCAGGCCGACGTCGAAGTCGATCACCGCCACCTTCTTGCCGCGCCGCGCCAGGCCACAGGCCAGGCTCGCGCTGGAAGTGGTCTTGCCCACGCCGCCCTTGCCGGAGGTGACTACGATGATTTCAGCCAAAGGACTTCTCCTGGTTCTGCATTAGTTTGGGGCTGCGTCAGTCCAGCGCAGCGATCTTGATCTGGTCCTGTTCCAGCCACACCTGCACGGCCTTGCCGCGCAGGTTGTCCGGAACATCGTCCAGTACCTTGTAGTGGCCTGCAATGGCCACCAGTTCCGCATGGAAATCACGGCAGAAGATGCGTGCCGCGGTGTTGCCCTGGGCCCCTGCCAGCGCGCGGCCGCGTAGGGTGCCGTAGATATGGATGCTGCCATCGGCGATGACCTCGGCGCCGGCGCCGACGGTGGCCATCACGGTCAGGTCGCAGTTCTCCGCGTACAGCTGCTGGCCCGAACGCACGTTGCCCAGCTGCATGCGGCCCGGCTGCGGCGCGGCTGCATCGGCGATCTTGGCTACCGGTGCGGCCGGGGCTGGCTTCGGTTCGGCGCGCGCGGCGCGGCGCGGTTCCGGCGCGGACGGCGGCGGAGCCGCTTCGGCCTCGGCACGTTCGTACTGGGCGCGGAACTTGGCCAGCAGCGGCAGGCCGAGCTGCTGCGAGAGCAGGTCGACCGCGCTGGTGCCATAAGCCAGCGCCACCGGCAGCACGCCGGCGCTGCGCAGGCCATCGACCAGCGCCTGTGCGGTGGCCACGTCCGGAACCTGGCTCAGGCCGCCGAAATCGAGGATCACCGCCGCGCGGCCGAACAGCTTCGGCGCACGGGTCACGCGCTCGCGCATTTCCTGCACGAGGCGTTCGACATCAAGGGTACGGATGCGAAGGTTGGCGATGCCCACCTGGCCGATCTTCAGTTCACCGGCCTGTTCGTAATCGAAATTCACCGCCACGCTCAGGTCCCCGTCGGCCGCTGTGCCTGCGCCGGCAGCTGCCGGGCGCGTGTCCATGCCACATCCGGCAGCTTGCCGCCGTAGGTCTCCTGGACCCACGGGTAGCTGCACAGTTCCTTGGCCAGCATGCTGGCACGCACATCGACCTGGGCCATGGTGTTCTGGCCCAGCTCGCGGAAGCCGAAGCTGCCGTGGAAGAGCAGGGCGGCATCGGCGCCGTGGTCGAGGAAGACTTCGCAGGTCATCTGCGGGTAGCGCAGCTCGGCAAAGCTCTGCGCGTCGGCATAGAACGCACGGCCGACGCCACCGCCGCGGCGGCGGCTGGCGACCACGATGCGGTCGATGTAGAAGAAGGGGGTGTCCAGCTGCTGCTTGAACCAGGCGAAGTTGCTGCTGTCGTGCTGGCTGTCGCTGCCGAAGCCGATCAGGAAGCCGGCCAGGTTGCCGTCGCGCTCGGCGACGCGGAAATACTCAGCGGTTTCATAGAACAGGCGCAGGCGGGCCGCATCCAGGGGAAGGATGGCCAGGCCAGCGTTGTTGTTCAAAGCCAGGACGGAATCGAGCTCGTGCTCGCGCACGTCGCGGATGACAATCGACATTGTGACTCCGTGGGGTAACGCGGTTGGTCCATCAAGGGACCCTGCGCACGATTATTGCATGCCCGGGGTGGGCTGCGGCATGAACAGGCGACCGGGCAGGCATGACTTCCGTGGGGTGCGGTGTGCAGGCCGGGCCCGTAGAGTGCTGGCATGTTGGGAGTCCTCAGCCATACCCGCGTCCTTCGCCTGGCCGGCCTGTTCACCTGGGTCATGGTCGGTCTGCCCCTGGCGTACTCGCAGTTCGAGAACCTGCACAGCCGCGGTGACATGGGCGGCTGGGCGGTCCTGCTGTTCGTCGCCTACCTGTCCTTCGGCACCTCCTATTACTGGCTGACCCGCATCCTGCGCAGCGACAGCCCCACCAGCTGGCTGGACCGCGGCCTGCTGCTGCTGCTGACGATTTCGGCGCTGGGCGTCAGCTTCCTCAGCGGCTCGGGCCTGGGCAGCATCCTGATGATGGTGGCCGCCGGGGTCATCCCGTGGATGCTGTCGGTGCGGCTGGGCGTGCTGTGGCTGCTGGTCAGCCAACTGGCGGTGGCCCCGGTCTACTACTTGCTGCTGCGCTTCCCGTTGTTCGAAGCGGTGATGCAGTCGCTGCTGTACGGCGGCTTTTCCATGTTCATCTTCGTGACCAGCCTGGTTGCCCGGCAGCAGACCGAGGCGCGCGACGAACAGCGCCGGCTCAATTCAGAGCTGCGTGCCACCCGCGCCTTGCTTGCCGAGAGTGCCCGCGTCAATGAGCGCACCCGCATCTCGCGCGAGCTGCATGACCTGCTGGGCCACCAGCTGACCGCGCTGACCCTGAACCTGGAAGTGGCCGGGCACCTGGCCGAAGGGCAGGCGCTGGAGCACGTGAAGCGCTCCCATACCTTGGCCAAACTGCTGCTGGGCAACGTGCGCGAGGTGGTCAGCCAGCTGCGCGAGACCGGCGCGATCGACCTGGCCGCGGCGCTGCGCCCGCTGACCGAGAACGTGCCCTCGCTGGACATCCAGCTGGAGATCGAGGATCCGCTGAACGTGGAGGACCCCCAGCGGGCCCACGTCCTGCTGCGCTGTGCCCAGGAGATCATCACCAACGCGGTGCGCCACGCCGGTGCGCGCCACCTGTGGATCAAGGTGTACCGTGAAGCCCCGGACCGGGTGGTGGTGGAGGCCCGCGACGACGGTGTCGGCGCGGACATGGTCAATGTGGGCAATGGCTTGCGCGGCATGCGCGAGCGCCTGCAACAATGTGGTGGCCAGCTGCAGATCGAGACCCGTCCCGGTGAAGGCTTCCGCCTGCGGGCAACGGTGCCGGCAACGGTGCTGGTGGCCGCCCTTACCAAGGTTCCTGAAGGAGTACGTTGATGATTCGCGTCTGCCTGGTCGATGACCAAACCCTGGTGCGGCAGGGAATCCGCTCCCTGCTGGCGCTCGACGATGGCATCGAGGTAGTGGCCGAGGCCGGCGATGGCCGGCAGGCGGTCGAGCTGATCCCGCAGGTGCGCCCCGACGTGGTCCTGATGGACATGCGCATGCCGGTGATGTCCGGACTGGAAGCGCTGCAGGTGCTGTCGCGGCAGGAACAGCTGCCGCCGACCATCATCCTCACCACCTTCGATGACGATCAGCTGGTGCTGGCTGGCCTCAAGGCCGGTGCCAAGGGTTACCTGCTCAAGGATGTGACCCTGGCACAGCTGGTCGGTGCCATCCGTACCGTGGCCGAAGGGGGTTCGCTGGTACAGCCGGCGGTGACCCAGCGCCTGTTGTCGGGCCTGGAGCACATGCGCAACGAGTTCGTCAGCCTGGACCGCCCGGACCCGCTGACCGACCGCGAGACCGAGATCCTGCGGCTGATGGCCAGCGGCTTCTCCAACAAGGAGATCGCCAACTCGCTGGGCGTGGCCGAGGGCACCATCAAGAACCACGTGTCCAACATCCTCTCCAAGCTGGGTGTGCGCGACCGTACGCGCGCGGTACTGAAGGCGTTCGAACTCCAGCTGGTCTGAGGAAAATCGTTTCGGTACAAAGACTTGGGTGGTTGCAGGGGGTTCCGGCCAAGGTGCCCCCCTACTTGCCGGGTAGCGGTATGCGTTACCCTTCGAATTCTTTGTCCATACAAATACGCAGCCGGCAGGGAAACCGGTGCGCCAATCCCGATAAACAATGCCCGCGAAGCCTGCTAGGATTGGCGCTTCGCTTCAATCAACCCGGCCGTGGGATCGGCCCCGGAGACTCTCTGAATGACCCGTATTATCGAGTTCCTGATCGCCTTGGGGATCGTGGCTGGCCTGTTCGTCATCATTGGCGTATGTCTGCCGGGCGAGCGTCACATCACCGAAAGCATCGAGACCAACCGCAAGATGACGATCGTGTACGACACGGTCAGCAGCCTGCGCCGCTTCAAGGACTGGAACCCGCTGGTACTGCGCGATCCCGCCGTTGAACTGAAGCTGTCCGGCCCGGCCTCCGGCAAGGGTGCCACCCTGGACTTCACCTCCAAGGACCTGGGCACCGGCTCCTGGAAGATCACCGACGCCGAAGAGAACAAGCGCGTTGCGATCGCCATCGAAGACGCCACCAAGGGTCACGACAAGGTCACCACCTTCACCCTGGAGCCGACCGGCAAGGGTGGCCGCAACGTGAAGATCACCCAGGACTACTCGGTGAAGTACGGCTTCGACCTGTTCGGCCGTTATGCAGGCCTGTATGTCAGCCGCCAGATCGGCGACGACATCAAGATGGGCCTGTCGCGCATGGCCAACATGCTGGCTACCGTCCCGAACGTCGACTACCGCACGCCGGAAGCCCCGCTGACCGATCTGGCCATCGTCGATGTGCCGGCTGAGGATCTGCTGGTCGTCAACGCCGGTAACGTGGACCGCGGTCAGGACACGATCACCAAGTCCATCAAGGACAACCAGGAGTGGATCAAGCGCGTGATGGAGGCCAATGGCCTTGAAGCCGCCGGTCCGTTCCGCATCATCACCACCGACTTCGGCCAGGAGAAGTACGCCTTCGACATCGCCCAGCCGGTGAAGAAGAAGGGTGCTGAAGGTGCCACCGCTGAAGCCCTGACCGTCAAGATCGACGGTGGCGCTCCGGTGAAGTATGTGCACGTGGCTCCGCACCGCTCGGCACATGCGGCCTACACCGGCCACATGGCGGGTCTGGACGTTGCCCGCAACGGCCTGCGCGCCTGGGCTGTGACCTCCGGCAACGAAGTGATCGACCGTCCGTACGAAACCTGGAAGGATGGCATCGACAAGTCGTTCACCCCGGAAGGTACCTACGACATTTACTGGGCCGTCAAGTAAGCCTCGGCTGACCCATGTAGTGTTGGACACGAAAACGCGCCGCTCATTGCGGCGCGTTTTTTTTCATCTGGCGCCCGGAAAGGGCGCTGTGCAAGGAGCCCCCATGTTCAACCTGGAACGTCGCGCACGTAAGCCTTCCCTGCTGGCCTGCCTTGGTGCGCTGCTGGCGGCGGCCTCGATCGGCCTGTCCGCCTACGCATCGCACGGTGTGGCCGACCCGCTGGCGCAGCAGCACCTGAACATGGCGGCACTGTATGCGTTCGCGCATGGCGCGGTGCTGGTGGCGCTTGGCCCGCGTGCGCAGGGGGCGACCGCGCACCTGGCGCTGTACGTGCTGCTGCTGGGCGTGTTGCTGTTTTCCGGCAGCCTGGTGGGCGGCGCCTTGTGGCAGTGGCCGACGCGGATGGCGCCGATCGGGGGCACCAGCATGATGGCCGGGTGGGTGTTGCTGGCGATCAATGCGTTGAGGCGGTGACTGAGTCGAGGTTGTTTCTTCGATCCATGCTGATGCGATCTGCACCGTCCATGGGCGTTACTTTTCTTTTCGCGCGAAAAGAAAAGTAACCAAAAGAAACGCGCCGCCGGCCGCGAGCCGGTGCTGCGCACCGGTCCCCTGCGCTCCTCGGCCCGTCGAGGGGCGGTGCGGGAACTCGCTGCGCTCAGACACCCGCACCTCTTCGCCCTCGCCGGACCTGCGGTGCTCGGCTCGCTTGAAGGCGGACCCAACAGCCGCGCGCTGATCCGTTGTAGAGGCTTCGAGCGAAGCGACCGGCTTTTGTCTTTGCTCTCTTGTTCCATCCCGCAGCCATGCGCTGACCGCTCCAGGCTTTCGCCACGAGGGGCTCAGCCGTTGGCCGGTCTCCAGCACCAGTGCCACGGTTCGTAGACGATGCCGTGCGGGTTGTCGCGCGGGTAACTCAGATGGAAGCCGTGCCCGCCGGCATGCGCCTGCAGCCACGCGAACGCGTCAGTGGTTTCGAATGATTCTTCGGCCGGGGCGTCGCCCGGTGTGCCGATGTCCAGCGCGTGGCCGCTGTGGTGTTCGCTGAAACCCGGTGCGGCATTCACCTTCAGGATCTCGGCCACGCTCAAGCCGCGCGCCAGCTTCCGTTCGAAGATGCCCAACTGGTAGGCATGGCTGCGGAAGCCGGAGATGGCGTCCAGCGCAATTCCATCCTGTGCCGCGTGCAGTCGCATCCGCCGCCAACCCTGCGCGGCGCCACGGCGCAGCCACAACGGGCGTGCGAAGCGGTCGCGACTGGCGAAGTGCAGCAGGCACGGCTCGGATTCCAGCGGCAGGCCGCTGTCGTCGGCGTAATGCTGTGGATCCAATCCCAACTGCTGAAGGCGCTGCTGTAGCCCCGCCAGCGGCAGCCACTGATCTTCCAGTCCGGCGCCGAAGGGCCGTGCAGCCGCGGCATCCAGCAGTGCCAATGCTTCCTCGACCCCGGGTTCGCGCGGCAGGCGCGGTATCAGCGAATGGACGCCGCTCGCCAGCACCGCGGCCAGATAGCGGCCATCACGCTTGCGCCGCAGCACCCAACGCGCCTGTGACAGCAGGCGTGCGTCCAGGTTGCTGCGCGCGCGCAGCAAGTCGGCGGGCCACAGCTCGATGGCCTCGGTATTGATCAGCAGGGGGGCGCGTCGTTGCATCGCCGCAGCTTACTGCCGTGGCGCCGACGCGGCCACCTTGCGCAGCGCATCGAGCAGCGCCTGCGGCCGGTCCACACTGAGCAGCAGCGTGCTGCCATCACTGACCGGCAGGGCGAGCACCCGCGCACGGTCGGTGACCAGGGCGAAGCCCTTGCCGCCTCCCTGCAGGCGAAAGTGGCCCGAGTAGAAGCCCGGCATTGAATAGCCATTGGTTTTGACACGGATGCCGTAGCGGCGGTCACGCTGCAGGTCGACCACCTCGGCCTGGTCCAGCCGCAACTGCGCCACCGGCACCCGCCGCCGGTACATCGTTGAACGGACGTCCAGCACATCGCCGGCCAGTTCCACCCGGCGGCGGAAGAAGGCCGTGCCCAGTCCAATGCCCAGCAGGGCAATCACCAGCAGGCTCCATGCCGCACTGCCGCCCATCCGGAACCAGGGCGGCGACAGCGTTACTTCGATCCAGGGTGCGCTCGCCGGTGCCTTGTACAGCTGCGCATACAGGCAGGCCACGAAGGCAGCCAGCAGCGGCAGCACGATCCAGAGCACGCGCAGCGGCGAGCTCTCGGCCACGTCAAAGGGTTTCGGGTCGCTGCCGCCCATGGTTCAGGCCTCCTTCTTGAACACCAGCATCGCCGGGCGCATCGGCGCCGGGATGATGATGTTGACCAGTTCCCAGCCCAGTTGGCCCTGGCGGCTGAGTTCGGCCTGGATGTCCTCGGGCTTGAGTACACCCATCATGGACGTCTTGACCTCGATGGTCTGGTAGCTCCAGCGCTTGCTCATTCCTTGTCCTCCGGCGATGGCTTGGGTTTCGGCAGGCGTCCTGCCTTGCGCAGGGCGTCGCGCAGTACGTATTCGATCTGCGCGTTGAGGCTGCGCAGCTCGTCGTCAGCCCAGCGCTGTGCCGCGGCCAGGACCTCGGCATTGATGCGCAGCGGATAGGCTTTCTTCTCACTCATGAAAACTCCTGGCGGGGCGGTGGGGCGCCTCGTTGCGGGGATGGCTCAGTAAAGCGAACCGGCATTGACGATCGGTTGGGTGCCGCGGTCCGAGCACAGCACGGTCAGCAGGTTGCTGACCATGTGCGCCTTGCGTTCCTCGTCCAGTTCAACCACGCCGTTCTTCTGCAGTTCGGCCAGGGCCATTTCGACCATGCCGACTGCACCGGCCACGATGCGCGTGCGAGCGGCGATCACCGCGTTGGCCTGCTGACGCTGCAGCATGGCCTGGGCAATTTCAGCGGCGTAGGCCAGGTGGCTGATGCGTGCGTCGATCACCTGCACGCCGGCGTCGGCCAGACGCTCGGCCAGCTCGTTCTTCAGGTGCTGGGAGATCTCGCTGGCGTGGCTGCGCAGGGCCAGCTGGCCATCCTCGTGCTGGTCGTAGGGATAGCTGGTGGCCATCGCGCGCAGCGCGGATTCGGACTGGATGTGCACGAAGCTCTCGTAGTCGTCCACGTTGTAGACCGCTTCGGAGGCGTCGACCACCTGCCAGACGATCACTGCGGCGATCTCGATGGGGCTGCCGTCCAGCTCGTTGACCTTCAGCTTGCCGCTCTCGAAGTTGCGCACGCGCTGGCTGACCCGGCGCTTGGCATAGAAGGGGTTGTTCCAGCGCAGGCCGTTGTCCTTCACGGTGCCCACGTACTTGCCGAACAGGCTCAGCACCGCCGCCTGGTTGGGCTGGATGGTGTACAGGCCGGCCAGGATGAACACGCCCAGCACCACCAGCAGGGCGCCCAGCAGCATCAGCAACAGATTGGGCGAGCCGGCACTGGCCTTGGCTGCCACTCCCAGTACGAACAGGGCGGCGCCAGCGAGGGCGACGAGCAGGGCGCCGACCAGCGTGCCGAGGCCGTTGAGGGAAGACAGTGACTTCTCTTTCATGGCAGTACGTCCTTGAGGGTTCGAGTTGAAGATATCAAAGTGATATCACTTGTCGACTACCGTTCGTCGGATGCCGTGGCCGGGGCGGTCGGCCAGCTAGAATGCCCACCCGCCTTCACATCGCTGCTGGAACCGCCATGGCCAAGCTTGGAACTCCGTTGTCCCCCTCCGCCACCCGCGTGCTGCTGCTGGGCTCGGGCGAACTCGGCAAGGAGGTGGCCATCGAGCTGCAGCGGCTGGGCGTGGAGGTGATCGCCGCCGATCGCTATGCCGATGCGCCGGCCATGCAGGTCGCGCACCGCTCGCACGTGATCGACATGCTCGACGCGATGGCCCTGCGTGCGCTGATCGCCCAGGAGCAGCCGCACCTGGTGGTGCCGGAGATCGAGGCCATCCACACCGAAACCCTGGTCCAGCTGGAACAGGAACAGGGCCTGCGGGTGATCCCGACCGCGCGCGCTGCGCGCCTGACCATGGACCGCGAAGGCATCCGCCGCCTCGCCGCCGAGACCCTGGGCCTGCCGACCTCGCCGTACCGCTTCGTCGATACCGAGGCCGAATACCGTGCTGCCGTGGCCGCCATCGGCCTGCCGTGCGTGGTCAAGCCGGTGATGTCGTCCTCGGGCAAGGGCCAGAGCACCCTGCGCAGCGAGGCGGACATCGCCCCGGCGTGGGAGTACGCGCAGACCGGTGGCCGTGCCGGTGCCGGCCGCTGCATCGTCGAAGGCTTCATCGATTTCGATTACGAGATCACCCTGCTGACCGTGCGCCATGCCGGCGGCACCTCGTTCTGCGCGCCGATCGGCCATCTGCAGAAGGATGGTGATTACCGCGAAAGCTGGCAGCCGCAGCCGATGTCGAGCGCCGCGCTGGCGCGTGCCGAAGAGATTTCGCGCGCGATCACCGACGACCTTGGCGGCTGGGGCCTGTTCGGCGTCGAGCTGTTCGTGAAGGGTGATGAGGTGTGGTTCAGCGAAGTGTCGCCGCGCCCGCACGACACCGGCCTGGTGACGCTGGTATCGCAGGAACTGAGCGAATTCGCGCTGCATGCGCGCGCCATCCTTGGCCTGCCGATTCCGGTGATCCGCCAGAGCGGCCCGTCGGCATCGTGCGCATTGCTGGCACACGGCGAGGGCGTGCCGTACTTCAACAACGTCGCCGCCGCGCTGCAGGTGCCGGACACCGTCGTGCGCCTGTTCGGCAAGCCGAGCGTGCACGGTCATCGTCGCGTGGGCGTGACCCTGGCGCGCGCGGAAACCATCGACGAAGCACGCGCCATCGCGCGTGATGCCGCCGAAGCCATCGGCGTCGAACTGCGCCCCTGAAAAAGGAGCGACGACCAACGGTCGTCGCCTACCGAAACCCGGTGGGTACCGACCGTTGGTCGGTACGCTGCTCTACCGCACGTCCACCCACACCAGATGATGGTCGCTGCCGTCGGCGATCTTCGCTTCCGGGCTTTCATTGGCCGGCCAGAAGATACCGCTGCCGACGTATTCGAAACCGGTCGAGGGCAGCACGTAGTCCAGGCGCATGGTGCCGGACTTCGGGCCGAAATCGCCGGTGGCGTGGAACGGTGCGCCCTTGCGCTCGATGCCCTTGGCCGCATAGGCCAGGCTGGTCTGCTCGCCGCCGACGCTGCGCGGGGTGGGGTAGCGCAGCACGCGGGCGTTCTCGATCAGCTCGACGATCGCCTCATGGCGACCGTCGCCGTCGACCGGGTCGTTGTTGAGGTCGCCGAGGATCACGAAGCGCGCGTCCTGCGCCAGGCCGCCGCACTGGCCCTTGTCGTCGCACAGCCACGGCTTGTCACCCTTGGACAGGTATTCCTGCCACAGGCGCAGTTCGTCGTGGTTGCGCGCCGCGTTGCGCTTCTCCGGACCGTCGAACACCGGCGGGGTCGGATGCGAGACCAGCGCATGCACCACGCCGGCCGGGGTCTTCACCGGCACGTCCCAATGCGACTTCGACGACAGGCGCAGCTGCGACCACACGTGGTCGTTGTAGAAGCTCTTGCCGGTACGCGGATCGACCGGGCGGATCGCACCGGGCATCGCGCTCCACTTCAGCAGCTGGAAGCTGCGCACCTTGGCTTCATCGATCGGGTAGCGCGACAGCACCAGCATGCCGTACTGGCCCGGGTGCAGGCCGTAGCCCCATGCATCGTTGCCGCGGCTGCGGCCTTCGCCACCGACCACGCCGTTGTTGTCCAGGTCCAGCCCGCTGGGCACGCCGGTGTTGACCGGTGCCAGGTAGCGGTAGGCGAAGTGCAGCGGCTTGCCGCCGCCAGGCTGGGCCACTTCCAGGTAGCGCTTCTGGAACAGGTCGGCGGCGCGATGGGCGTCGTCGAAGTCGAACTCATTCAGCAGTACCAGGTCCGGGCGCACCTGCTGCAGCACCGCGGCGATCTTGCGCGCGTGTTCGCTGTCACCTTCCAGTTCCTTGATCAGGCCACCGGCGTCATCGGAGTACAGCGAGGTGTTGTAGGTGGCCAGGCGCAGCGCAGCGGACGGCTTTTCGGTCATCGCGGGGGACGTGGCGAAGGCAGGGGCGGTGGCGCCGCAGAGCAGGGCCAGGGCGAGGATCAGGGGGGGGCGGCGGGTCATGTTCATGGGCCGTATTGTGCACCCGGCCCGGTGTCAGCGGTTTGTCAGCGCCCGTCCAGATCATTGTCGAAATCGTGCCAGCGGCGGCCATCGTAGGCTTCCAGCGGATGGAAGCGACGCTTGTAGTCCATCTTCTGGTGGCCGCGGATCCAGTAGCCCAGATACACGTGTGGCAGCCCCTCGCGGCGCGCCCATTCGATCTGTTGCAGGATCGCGAAGGTGCCCAGCCCGCGCGCGGCATGGTCCGGGTCGAAGAAGGTGTAGACCGCCGACAGCCCGTGCTCGGTGACGTCGGTCACCGCCACCCCCAGCAGCTGGCTGGGCTGGCCGTCGTGGCCGGGCAGGCGCATTTCCATGAAGCGGGTGTGCGACCAGCTGCCGATCAGGAACTGCTCGAACTCGTGCGGTCCATGGTCGTCCATGCCGCCGTTGGCGTGGCGGTGGGTGAGGTAGCGGTGATACAGCGCGAACAGGTCGTCGCGGGCGGTGGCGGCGGTGATCCGCACCTCCAGGTCGGCATTGCGGGCGGCGCAGCGGCGCTGGCTGCGGTCCGGAGCGAAGCGCGCCACCGGGATGCGCACCGCCACGCAGGCCTGGCAGTGCGCGCAATGCGGCCGGTAGACCAAGTCGCCGCTGCGGCGGAAGCCCCAGCTCAGTGCCAGCGGATAGAGCGCACCGAGGCGGCGGTCGTTCGGGTCCAGCACCAGGTCGCGTGCCACCCGGTCCGACCAGTACCCGCAGGGGTGCTCGCCGGTCTGGAAAAGTCGCAGTTCGTCGTCTCTGTCGCCATGTATCGCCATGGGCACAGCATAGCCCCAGGTTGTCGCAGTGGCGGCGACTGTCCGGCGGATGAATGGAATCGGCAGTAGCGTCAACCGACGTCGCGCCCGGGCGTTGTTGTCCCCCGAGGGTGAAGTGATCACCCCGACGCTGTTCCCATCCCCAGGAGTGACCTCATGATCCGTACCCCCCTGCTGCTGGCCCTGCTGCTGGGCACCTCCGCTTCCGGTATCGCGCTGGCCGCCGACACCCCGACCACGCCCGCGCCGCGCCCGGCCAGGCTGGACACCAACGGCGACGGCGTCATCGACCGCAGCGAGGCCGCCGCCAACCCGCGCCTGGCCGCGAAGTTCGACGAGCTGGACAAGAACAAGGACGGCAAGCTCTCGCGCGATGAGCTGCCGCGCTGGCAGCATGGGCGACGTGGCCACGGCGGTGAGCGCTGGGCCAAGCTGGACGTCAACAAGGACGGCCGCATCAGCCGCGAGGAAGCCAAGGCCGATCCGCGCCTGGCCGCGCGCTTCGACCAGCTTGATCTGAACAAGGACGGCTACCTGGACAAGGCCGACCGCGAGCTGCGCATGAAGCAGCATCGTGATGCCTGGTTCGCTGCCGCCGACACCAACAAGGATGGCCAGCTGAGCAAGGCCGAGTTCGACGCTGCCAAGGGCCCGATGCACGGTGGCCCGCGCCATGGCGGTCCGCGTGATGGCGCTGCGCCGAAGCCGCAGCGCTGAGGTTCAATGCAGTGATTGATGACAACGCCGGCGTACTGCCGGCGTTGTCCGTTACACGTTTCCGTTGCGCATCAGCGCATATACCACCAGGCCGATCACGAATACGTTCGCCCCGATGATGCCGGTGCGCCCGTACACGGATTCATATTTCCAGTTGGTTCCGCTGCGGCCGCGCCGCGCTGAATCGCGCGCGATCATGGGTGCCATCACGCGCTGCAGCGGCACCAGGCACTGGTAGTTCACCGTACCCAGGCCGATGACGAGAATCGCAAGTTGCAGCCAGATTGGCACCTGCAGCATCTGCGAGATCAGCAGGCTGGTGCAGACGACCATCGCGGTGAACGTATTGAGGTGCACGAAGCGCCGCACTGCTGTTCGTTCCTGCTGGGTGTCTGCGAAGCGCAGCAGGAAGCGGCCACCCAGATAGCTGCCGATGATGCCGCCGACGACGCCACCGGCAACGGTGGCCCAGTCGCTGGCGGGAATCAGGTGCAGCTGGCTGGCGGCGGCCGTCAGTGAACCCATGGCAGCCCCGCCTGCGGCACTGACGCCGCCCAGGCCCAGCTTGCTGCCGCCCACGCCGACACCGGTGCCGAGCAGGATCGCTGCGCTGGCCGTGCCGGGCGCGGCCACCAGTACCATCGAAGCCACCGCCGTGGCGAATGCGGCGCTCGGCGCGCTGCTGCGCGCGAACTCACCGAAGCGCTGCAGCAGGCCGTCGCGCACCAGGGCACGTGCACGTGACAGGCGCTTGCGCACGGCCGCATCGCTGAGCCCGAGCAGATCGGCGACCTGTTGCGAGCGCTGCCCTTCGCGGTAGTACAGCAGCAGGACTTCGCGGCTGTCGGCCGGCAACGCTGAAATGATGTCCTCGGCGGCGATCTCTTCTTCCACCCGCTGCAGGCGGTCGGCCGCGCCCGGTGAAGGGTCGGCGGCCATGCCCATCGCCACCTCGGCGGCCTCGCCGGTCAGCGGCCGGCCACGTTGTGCACGCAGCCAATCGCGGGCCAGGTTGCGGGTGATCTGCCGAAGCCAGGGCAGGAAGCTGGTCGAACTGCGCAGCTGGTGCAGCTGCTGCCAGCCCTTGACGAAGGCTTCCTGGGCGATGTCCTCGCTGGCCTGGCGGTCGCGGGTGATGGCCAGCGCGATGGCGGTGACCGTGTTCTGGCAAGCCAGCACGATGCGGCCATAGGCGTGCTGGCAACCGCTGGCGGCGGCCGGCAGTTCGCGTTCCAGGGTCTGGTCGATCGATGCGGCGAACGTCGTCATGGCGGCGGCTCTCCTGCTGGGATTGTGTCCCATGACGGAGCCGCGCGCCCAATGTGACCGACTTTCTGTGCGGTAGTGCCGGCCGCTGGCCGGCATCCTCATGACAAAAAAGGGGACGGAGGGGATTAAGTCGTTTGTGCCTCAAACGACTTAATCCCCTCCGTCCCCTTTTTGTGGCTGCCGGACGGCGGCCGGCACTACCCGTGCGTCATTTTGAGGGCTGGATGCGGACCCGGACTTCTTCTTCCTCTTCCGGCGCGGCCTGCGGTGCCGGCTGTACCTGCTGCGGCTGGGCCTGCGGCGCAGGGGCCGGTGCGACCGGTGCCGGGGCACCGCGATGGCGCAGGCCGATCACCAACGCCACGCCGGCGATCACCACCAGCAGGGCGATGCGGATGCGCCAGGCCCAGCTGCGGCCGCCGCTGCCCGGTTCCGGCGCGTCGCGGAAGGCGAACTCGGCGGTCGGGTGGTCGCGACGGGTGGTGTCGAGCAGGCGCGCCTCGCGCAGGATTTCACGCGCGCGCGGCTGGTCGTCGGCGCGTACGATCCACACCGCCGGATAGGCGTTGGCGTTGCCCAGGTCGGTATAGCTGAACTGACCGCGGCGGCGGGTCTTGTACGAGCGCCCGTTGGTCACCTTGACGTCGATGCCATGCTCGCGCAGGAGCTCGGCCACGCCTTCGACGGTTTCCACGCGCTGGCTGCTGAAGATCTGGCGCATGGGGTTACTCCTTGGCTGGCACGGCAGCGGCCGCGGCCTGGTCGGGAACGACGCGGATCAGGCCTTCCTGCGCGGTGCTGGCCACCAGCACGCCATTGCGGGTGAAGAACTGGCCGCGGGCCAGGCCGCGCGAATCCTGCGCGCTGGGGCTGTCCAGCGAATACAGCAGCCAGTCGTCGGCGCGGAACGGGCGGTGGAACCAGATCGCGTGGTCGAGCGAGGCCATCTGCACGTGCGGGTGGTAGTAGCTGATACCGTGCGGGAAGGTCGCCGTGCCCAGCAGGTGGAAGTCGGAGGCGTAAGCCAGCAGCGCCTGGTGCAGCTCCGGCGCATCGCCCACCGGTTCGCTCAGGCGCAGCCACACCTGGTGGTAGGGCGGGCGCTTGGGTGGGTTCAGTTCGTCGCGCGGGTACACGTGGCGGAACTCGAACGGGCCACCGCGCGACAGCCAGCGCTGCACCTTGATCGGCAGGCGTTCGAGCACTTCCGCCGGCAGCGGACGATTCGGCTCGATGTCTTCCGGCTGTGGCACTTCGGGCATCTTGTGCTGGTGCTCGGCGCCGGTCTCGGCCTGCTGGAACGAGGCCGCGCAGAAGAAGATCACCTTGCCGTGCTGGATCGCGGTGACCCGGCGCACCGAGAAGCTGCCGCCGTCGCGGGTACGGTCCACGTCGTAGACGATCGGGTGGTCGATGTTGCCGGCGCGCAGGAAATAGGCGTGCAGTGAGTGCACGTGGCGGCCATTGTCGACCGTGGCCTGCGCTGCGGCCAGCGCCTGGCCCAGCACTTGCCCGCCGAACACGTACTTGGTGCCGATGTCGCGGCTCTGCCCGCGGAACAGGTTGTCCTCCAGACGCTCCAGCGTGAGCAGGTCGATCAGCTCGGAGACGACGGGTTCGGGCGTGTCGTTCAAGGGGGGGCGGCCACAGCAGTGAAGAGGCCCCGATTATACCGGTGCAGGCCGGCTGCCCCATCTTCGGTAGTGCCGGCCGCTGGCCGGCAACCAGGCAATCCTTCCCGGACGCCTGTGGTTGCCGGCCAGCGGCCGGCACTACCGTTTACTTGCCCAGCCGGGCTACCAGTGCCTGCAGGGCGTTCTGTGCGTCCGGGGCGAACCAGGCCTCGACGAAGCGGTCCAGCTGGATCAGGTCCGGGTGCAGCGCCTCATGCAGGTCGGCACGGGCAATCGCGCGGGTCAGCAGCATCGGCTGGCGCGGCTGCTTGAGCAGGTTCTGCAGCCAAGCGATGGCGCGTGCCACCACCAGGTCTCCCTCGGCCAGCTCATCCACCAGGCCGATCTGCAGCGCCTGTTCGGCCGGCACCAGCGAACCGGTGGTCAGCAGCACACCGGCGCGGTGCACGCCCACCGCACGGCGCAGCAGGCGCTGGATGCCCTCCGGCGCAATCAGGCCGACCTGCACCTCGTTCAGGCCGATGGCATACGGCCGCGACGGATCGGCGCTGCGCGCCATCACCCGGTAGTCGCAGCACAGGGCCAGCACGCAGCCACCCGCCGGGGCGTGGCCGGTGATCGCCGCGACCACCGGAATGCGGCTCTCGGCCAACGTGCGCACGGCGCCAAAGAAGGCGTTCCAGGTGTCCAACAACTTGTGCTTGTCATCGCCATGCGAGAGCAGGTGCGGCACGTCCATGCCGCCGGTGAAGACGCGCTCGCTGCCCGACAGCACGATGCCATGCGCGTCTTCGGCCATGGCCAGCTCGATGGCATGGATCAACTGCCGGCACAGTTCGGTGTCCAGTGCGTTGACCGGCGGCCGTGCCAGGCGCAGTTCGCGGATGGGGCCATGGTTGATCACCTCGATGAGCGTCGTCATGCTGCGGTCTCGTTGCGAAGAAGGAACCTGGGCGATGATAACCAAACCATTCGTTGGCGTACTGTGGGTCCTGTGTGCGACCGCAGCATCGGCCTCGGCCGCCGAACCGGCGTGCGTCACGGTGGAGCAGGGCTGGGCGCGGTTGCCTCCGAATCCGGCAATGCCGATGACCGCCGGCTACGGCGTCATCCACAATCGCTGCAGTATGGCGGTGGCGATCACCGGCGCGACCAGCAGCAGCTTCGGTGATGTGTCGCTGCACGAGACCACGATTGTCGACGGGGTCAGCCGGATGCGCGCGATCGAGCGCCTGCCGCTGGCAGCCGGCGCGCGTGCCGAGCTCAAGCCCGGCGGCCTGCACCTGATGCTGATGCAGGGCAAGGGCGCGCTGAAGGAAGGGCAGGTGCTGCCGCTGCGGCTGCAGCTGGAAGGGGGGGGTGAAGCGAGCGCGACGCTGACCGTGCGCAAGGCTGCGAAATGACGGTCGGGTAGTGCCGGCCGCTGGCCGGCAGCACGGGCAATGCCGGCCAGCGGCCGGCACTACCAAACAGGCTTACGACCAGTCGTAAGAGAACAGCACCGTGCGGCTGACCGGCTCGTACAGCATCACGATCGCGTCGGCACCGGTGGCGCACCAGTTGTAGCCGGCTACGTCGGCCACGGCGAAGAATTTGTTGCCATCGCGGGTGATGATCACCGTTTCGGCATCGTCCGCAGCATTGGGGTCATCGGCCGCCTCGGTGAAGCCCAGTTCGAAGGCTGCGGGAATCTCCGCGGTCTCGGTCCAGTTGCCGAAACCAATGGGGCCACCCAGCGTATCCAGATAATCGCGCTCGCTGGCCTCACCCTTGCCGTAGCGCGAGTAGCAGGCGAGACGGCCGTGCGTGGCATGGTAGTCGCGGGCCTTGGCGTAGCTCTCGCGCATCTGCGCGATGTGTTCCTGTGCGTCCTTGTCCTGTACCGCATCGCCGATGAAATAGCCCTCGTTGCCGAGGAAGCGCATCTGGTTGCCGGCGGTCAGTTCGAAGGCGATCCAGTTGGTGCCGGTGAAATCGTTGTGGTGTTCTTCGGTGGTCTCGCCGATGCAGCCGTCGTACGGCTCGATCGGGCACAGCATCGTTGCCACCTGGCCAGCCAGTTCCGGGCGCAGCACGCCCAGGTCGATCTTCAGCAGCGGCAGCAGGTGCTGGCCGAGCCAGGCCTGGTCGGCGGGAAAGACGTCGGTGGGGAAGGGGACCATGCCGGGCAGCAGGTCGCGCAGTTCGGTCTTGTGGATCATGTCAGTCCTTTGATCAGTGTCGGTCGTGCCGGCCGCTGGCCGGCAACCTCATTGCAGCCAATGCGTGCCGACCAAGGTCGGCACCCACCAGGGCGCGTCAGGTAGAGGCGCTGCGGATCGCCTCCGGCAGCGGTGCGCTCTTGCCGGTCTGGGTATCCATCCAGACCACCACCACGTTGCCATCGGAATACAGCTTCGAATCGTCCTGCTGATCGACGATGCGGTGGCCGATGGTCACGCTGCTGTTGCCCAGGCGCTCGACGAACAGTTCGACCACGATGTCGTTGGGCCACACGATCGGCAGCCGGTAATTGACGTTGGTCGCGGCCACCACCGGTGCGATGCGGTCGGTCATCGATACGCCGTCCACGCCCAGCATCCAGCGCACGCGCGCTTCCTCCAGGTAGGAAATGTACTTGGCGTTGTTGACGTGGCCCATGCTGTCCATGTCACGCCAGCGTACGCTGATCGGGATGCGGGCCAGGATCTTGTGTTCGCTGCTCATCAGGCGTCCTTCTTCTTGGTCGTGCTCTTGCTGGCCTTGCCGGTGCTCTTGGCAGCCACCGCCTTCTTCGCCACCTTGGCCGGCTTCTCAGGCTTCACCTTGCGCGGCGGGCGGGCATCGGGCTTGTTGGCCACGGCGGCCGGCTGTTCCGGGCGCGCGCTGGTGGACGGCAGCATGCGGGCCAGGAACTGGCCGGTGTACGACTGCGGGCAGGCCGCCACGTCTTCCGGCGTGCCGGTGACCAGGATGGTGCCACCGCGATGCCCGCCTTCCGGGCCCAGATCGACGATCCAGTCGGCGGTCTTGATCACGTCCAGGTTGTGCTCGATCACCACCACCGTGTTGCCCTCGTCGCGCAGCTTGTGCAGCACGCCCAGCAGCGCTTCGATGTCGTGGAAGTGCAGGCCGGTGGTCGGCTCGTCGAGGATGTACAGGGTGCGGCCGGTATCGCGGCGCGACAGTTCCTTGGACAGCTTCACGCGCTGCGCTTCACCACCAGACAGCGTGGTCGCGCTCTGGCCCAGCTTGATGTAGCTCAGGCCGACGTCGACCAGCGTTTCCAGCTTGCGCGCGATCGACGGCACCGGCTCGAACAGCTTCAGCGCATCCTCGACGGTCATTTCCAGCACGTCGTTGATGTTGAAGCCCTTGTACAGGATCTCCAGCGTTTCGCGGTTGTAGCGCTTGCCATGGCAGACATCGCACGGCACGTACACATCCGGCAGGAAGTGCATCTCGACCTTGATCAGGCCGTCGCCCTGGCAGGCTTCGCAGCGGCCGCCGCGCACGTTGAAGCTGAAGCGGCCCGGCGAATAGCCACGCGCGCGCGCTTCAGGCACCTGTGCGAACAGTTCGCGCAGTGGAGTGAACAGGCCGGTGTAAGTGGCCGGGTTGGAACGCGGGGTGCGGCCGATCGGCGACTGGTCGATGTCCACCACCTTGTCGAACAGGTCCAGGCCATCGATCTCCTTGTACGGGGCGATCGGGTGCGAGGAACCGTTGATCTCGTTGGCGGCCAGCGAGAACAGGGTGTCGTTGATCAGGGTCGACTTGCCCGAGCCGGACACGCCGGTCACGCAGGTCAGCAGGCCCGACGGAATCGCCAGGTCCACGCCCTTCAGGTTGTTGCCGCTGGCCCCGCGCAGGTGCAGGGTCATCTTCGGGTTCGGTTTGTGCCGGCGCGCCGGAATCTCGATCGCGCGCTTGCCGGACAGGTACTGGCCGGTCAGCGAGCGCGGGGCTTCCAGGATGTCCTGCAGGGTGCCCTGGCCGACGATCTCGCCGCCATGAACGCCCGCGCCCGGGCCGATGTCCAGCACATAGTCGGCCAGACGGATCGCATCCTCGTCATGCTCCACCACGATCACCGTGTTGCCCAGGTCGCGCAGGCGGGTGAGGGTGCCGAGCAGGCGTTCGTTGTCGCGCTGGTGCAGGCCGATGGACGGCTCGTCGAGCACGTACATCACGCCGACCAGGCCGGCGCCGATCTGGCTGGCCAGGCGGATGCGCTGTGCCTCACCACCGGACAGGGTGTCGGCCTTGCGCTCCAGGGTCAGGTAATCCAGGCCCACATCGACCAGGAAGCCGAGGCGTTCGCCGATTTCCTTGACGATCTTCGCGGCGATTTCGCCACGCCAGCCCGGCAGGCTCAGTTCGCTGAAGAACTTCAGCGCCTCGTCGATCGGCAGCACCACCAGGTCCGGCAGCGGGCGGTCGGCCACGAACACGTTGCGAGCCGCCTTGTTCAGGCGCGCGCCGTGGCATTCCGGGCACGGCTGCTCGCTGATGTACTTGGACAGTTCTTCGCGCACCGCCGGCGACTCGGTTTCCTTGTAGCGGCGTTCGAGGTTGGGAATGATGCCCTCGAAGCGGTGCTTGCGCTGGGTGCGGCCACCGGCTTCGGTGAAGTAGGTGAAGGTGATCGCTTCGTCGCCGCTGCCGTACAGCACGGCCTGCTGCACCTTGGCCGGCAGCGAGTTCCACGCCGCGTCGACGTCGAACCGGTAGTGCTTGGCCAGCGAAGCGATCAGCTGGAAGTAGTAGGCGTTGCGGCGGTCCCAGCCGCGCACCGCACCGGCGGCCAGCGACAGTTCGGGATGCACCACCACGCGCGAGGGGTCGAAGAACTCGGCCATGCCCAGGCCATCGCAGCCGGGGCAGGCGCCCAACGGTGCGTTGAACGAGAACAGGCGCGGTTCCAGCTCCGGCAGCGAGTAATCGCAGACCGGGCAGGAATACTTGGAGGAGAACAGCGTCGGCGCGGTTTCGGTGTTGTCCAGGCTCTGCACCGAGGCCATGCCGTCGCCCAGCTTCAGCGCGGTCTCGAAGCTCTCGGCCAGGCGCTGCTTGATGTCCTCGCGCGGGCGGAAGCGGTCGATCACCGCCTCGATGGTGTGCTTCTGGCGCAGTGCCAGCGGCGGCACCGCGTCGATTTCATGCAGCTCGCCGTCCACGCGCACACGGACGAAGCCCTGCGCACGCAGCTGGTCGAACACCTGCGCATGCTCGCCCTTGCGGTCGCGGATGACCGGCGCCAGCAGCATGTAGCGCTGTTCCGGGTCCAGCGTCAGCACCTGGTCGACCATCTGGCTGACCGTCTGCGCTTCCAGCGGATAGCCGTGGTCCGGGCAGCGCGGGGTGCCGACGCGGGCGTACAGCAGGCGCAGGTAGTCGTAGATCTCGGTGATCGTGCCGACGGTCGAACGCGGGTTGTGCGAGGTCGACTTCTGCTCGATCGAGATGGCCGGGGACAGGCCTTCGATGTGGTCCAGGTCCGGCTTTTCCATCACGCTCAGGAACTGGCGCGCATAGGCCGACAACGACTCGACATAGCGGCGCTGGCCTTCTGCATAGATGGTGTCGAACGCCAGCGAGGACTTGCCCGAGCCGGACAGGCCGGTGATCACGATCAGCTTGTCGCGGGGCAGGTCGAGGTCGAGGTTCTTCAGGTTGTGCGTCCGCGCGCCGCGGATGCGGATGAAATCCATCGCCATGGGGGATCCGGTTGTGGGGGCGTTGGCTGGGTGCCGGGCCAGCAGGGAACGGCAATCGGTCAGCCTACCGAGGTGACCAGATGGGGGCAATGGGCGACAATGCCAGCCCGGTGTCTCACCTTGTGAGACAGGCCGTCAGCCAGGGGTCAGAACACTTTTCACGGCGTGAAAAGGGTTCTGACCCCTTTCCGGTGCCGTCTCCTTCGACGTTCAGGGGTTGACTTGACCAGCGCCCGCTGATCTGCGTACAATTCCGCTCCTGTCCGCCCTCGATGGCGGCAGCTCAGACCACAATAACTACAGAGGAAGGCCTGGTCATGTACGCAGTACTGGTCACCGGCGGTAAGCAATACCGCGTGGCGCAGGGCGAAAAGCTCCGCATTGAAAAGCTCGAAGTCGAAGTCGGCAGCGAGATCAAGTTTGACAACATCCTGATGCTGGGTGACAGCGACGGCGTGAAGCTGGGCGATGCGCTGAAGGGCGCTGCCGTCACCGCCAAGGTCCTGTCCCAGGGTCGTGCTGACAAGGTCCGGATCATCAAGTTCCGTCGCCGCAAGCACCACATGAAGCGTCAGGGTCACCGTCAGTACTACACCGAAATCGAGATCACCGGCATCGCCGGCTAAGCATCAGGAGAAGCAGTCATGGCACATAAAAAGGGCGTAGGCTCCTCGCGCAACGGTCGCGACTCCAACCCGAAGTACCTGGGCGTCAAGATCTTCGGCGGCCAGGCCATCGAAGCCGGCAACATCATCGTGCGTCAGCGCGGCACCCAGTTCCACCCGGGCACCGGCGTTGGCCTGGGCCGTGACCACACCCTGTTCGCCCTCGTGGACGGCAAGGTGGAGTTCTCGGTCAAGGGCGCCAAGAAGCGTCGCACCGTCAGCATCGTCTCGGCCGACGCCTGATCCAGGCATCGCCGGCGCCCGTGCCTCGGCATGGGGGTGCTGCATGAAGAGCCCCGCTTCGGCGGGGCTTTTCGTTAGAGTTGAAGCAAGACCGGCCAGGCCGGGCTGCCGGCCATCGGCAGGCATAACATTCAAGGTGACGGCCGGCAGGCCGCGCCCATCGCAGGCATCGAAACAATGAAACTGGTAGACGAAGCAGAAATCGAAGTGTTCGCCGGCAACGGCGGCAACGGCTGCATTGGCTTCCGTCGCGAGAAGTTCATTCCGCTCGGCGGCCCGGACGGCGGCGACGGCGGTGCGGGCGGCAGCGTGTACATCCGCGCCGACGAAAACCTGAATACCCTGGTCGACTTCCGCCATGACCGCATCTTCAAGGCGCAGCGTGGCGAGAACGGCATGGGCCGCCAGGCCTACGGCAAGGGCGGCGAAGACCTGACCATCACCGTGCCGGTCGGCACCGTGGTGATCAACGTTGCCACCGATGAAGTCATCGGCGACCTGACCCAGCACGGCGACCGCCTGCTGGTGGCCAAGGGTGGCCGCGGTGGCCTGGGCAACATGCACTTCAAGAGCTCGACCAACCGCTCGCCGCGCCAGGCGCTGCCGGGCGAGCCGGGTGAGGAGCGCACGCTGAAGCTGGAGCTGAAGCTGCTGGCCGACGTCGGCCTGCTGGGCTTCCCCAACGCCGGCAAGAGCACCCTGATCCGTGCCGTTTCGGCGGCGACGCCGAAGGTGGCCGATTACCCGTTCACCACGCTGTACCCGAACCTGGGTGTGGTGAAGGTGGAAAACTACCGCAGCTTCGTGATTGCCGACATCCCGGGCCTGATCGAAGGCGCGGCCGACGGTGCCGGCCTGGGTGCGCAGTTCCTGCGCCACCTGCAGCGCACCCGCCTGCTGCTGCACCTGGTGGACATCTCGCCGATGGAGGGTGGGGTGGAAGGCATTTCCCCGGTCGAGCAGGTGCGCGCCATCGAGCGCGAGCTGGAAAAGCACGATCCGGAACTGCTGCAGAAGCCGCGCTGGCTGGTGCTGAACAAGGCTGACCTGATGTTCGAGGATGAAGCGAAGGCTGCGGCCGAGCAGATCGTCGCCGAGCTGGGCTGGAAGGAGCCGTGGTTCCTGGTCTCCGCGCTGGGCCGCGAAGGTACCTTCCCGATCATGAGCCGGATCATGGCCTTTTTCGATCGCCAGAAGGAAGAAGAGCAGGAAGCCCGTAACGCGCAGTAGAGTCGACTGTCAGTCGACTGGCGTTGGCAAAAACCCGGCTTCGGCCGGGTTTTTCATTTTCCGGTAGTGCCGGCCGCTGGCCGGCATTCCTCGGGGTTGCCGACCAGCGGCCGGCACTACCGGATCGCTGGCAACAAAAAACCCGGCCGGGGCCGGGTTCTTGTCTGCTGCCCGGCCCCGGAGGGCAGGACGGCAACGCCGGATCAGGCGGCCTTGAGGGCCTTGATGCGGTCGTTCAGGCGGCTCTTGTGGCGAGCAGCCTTGTTCTTGTGGATCAGGCCACGCGCGCTGAAGCGATCCAGGATCGGCTGGGCAACGGCGAAGGCGGCTTCGGCGCCGGCGGCATCGTTGGCGTCCAGCGCCTTGATCACTTTCTTGACAGCGGTGCGCAGCATCGAGCGCTGAGCCACGTTGCGCGCGTTGCGCACGACGGTCTGCTTGGCGCGCTTCTTGGCGGACTTGATATTGGCCACGGTGGTGGTTTCCTGAAAAAATCGGTGTTATGGGAACAGCAAGCTAGCTAGTATGATGGCGTAAGAAATGCACGTCAAGTCGATTGTCAAGAGGGACGCTGAGTGAGTTCACCCAAGTTGTTGCGGGGCCTGCTGTCGTTCAGCAGCATGACCATGGTCTCGCGCGTTCTCGGACTTGTCCGGGACTTCGTGGTGACCACCACGTTCGGCACCAACGCCATCACTGATGCTTTCTGGGTCGCCTTCAGGGTACCCAATTTCCTGCGACGTTTGTTCGCCGAAGGCTCTTTCGCCACCGCTTTCGTGCCCGTGTTCACGGAAGTGAAGGAGACCCGCAGCCACGCCGAGCTGCGTGAACTGATGGCCCGCACCGCCGGCACCCTGGGCGGGGTGCTGATGCTGGTCACTGCGCTGGCGCTGATCTTCGCGCCGCAGCTGGCCTCGGTCTTCTCCAGTGGCGTTGATACCGATCCGGTCAAGCAGGGCCTGCTGGTCGACCTGTTCCGCCTGACCTTCCCGTTCCTGTTGTTCGTGTCGCTGACCGCCCTGGCCGGCGGCGCGCTGAACAGCTTCCAGCGCTTCGCCATGCCGGCGCTGACCCCGGTCATCCTCAACCTGTGCATGATCGCCGGTGCACTGTGGCTGGCCCCGCGGCTGGGCGGCACCCCGGAGAAACAGATCCTGGCGCTGGGCTGGGCGGTACTGGCTGCCGGCATCCTGCAGCTGCTGTTCCAGCTGCCCTCGCTGAAGGGCATCAACCTGCTGACCCTGCCGCGCTGGGGCTGGAGCCATCCGGGCGTGCGCAAGGTGATGACGCTGATGGTGCCGACCCTGTTCGGCTCCTCGGTGGCGCAGATCAACCTGCTGCTGGACACCGTCATCGCGGCCAAGCTGACCGATGGCTCGCAGTCCTGGCTGTCGCTGGCCGACCGCTTCCTGGAGCTGCCGCTGGGCGTGTTCGGCGTGGCGCTGGGCACGGTGATCCTGCCGGCGCTGGCCCGTCACCACGTCAGCACCGACCGCGAAGGCTTCTCGCGCTCGCTGGACTGGGGCCTGCGGATGACCCTGCTGATCTCGGTGCCGGCCATGCTGGGCCTGCTGCTGCTGGCCGAACCGCTGATCGCGACCATCTTCCAGCACGGCCAGTTCAGTGCCTTCGATACCCGCATGACCGCGCTGTCGGTGTACGGCCTGAGTTTCGGCCTGCCGGCGTTCGCCCTGCTGAAGGTGGTGTTGCCAGCGTTCTACGCACGCCAGGACACCAAGACCCCGGTGCGCGCGGGTGTGGCCGCGCTGGTGGCCAACATGGTGTTCAACTTCGCCCTGCTGGCGGTGCTGTACCAGGTCATGGTGCCGGACGAGCTGAAGGCGCAGGGCGTGATGGCGGCCATCGGCAAGCAGCCGGGCCTGCATCTGGCACTGGGCATTGCCAGCGCGCTGTCCAGTTACCTGAACCTGGGCCTGCTGTGGTACTGGCTGGGCAAGACCGACGTCTACCAGCGCCGGCCGGGCTGGGGCGGCTATCTGCTGCGACTGCTGCTGGCCTGTGCGGCCATGGTTGGTGTGCTGCTGGCCCTGCTGCACTGGTTGCCGGGCTTCTCGGCGATGAGCGTGTGGGAGCGGATCGGCAGCCTGTCGCTGCTGGTCGGCGGTGGCGGTGCCACCTACGCGGTAGCCATGCTGGCGATGGGCTTCCGCCCGCGCGATCTGCGTGGGCATTGATCGCGGCTTGTGGCGGCTATACTTCAGGGTTACACCATTGAAGCGGCGGCCCCGGTCGGGCCGGAACGAGAGTTGATGAGCAGGCTGTTCAGAAG
Source organism: Stenotrophomonas sp. YJH_SMC_6 (assembly GCF_059371335.1). Taxonomy (NCBI): domain Bacteria; kingdom Pseudomonadati; phylum Pseudomonadota; class Gammaproteobacteria; order Lysobacterales; family Lysobacteraceae; genus Stenotrophomonas; species Stenotrophomonas sp. YJH_SMC_6. Next base: position 277,071 of record NZ_JCAFUM010000001.1, read on the forward strand.
CGTCGAGGGCGGGGAGCTGTTCCCCAACGGAAGCGTGGTCTGTATCGGTGCATTCGACGGCCTCCACCTGGGCCATCGTGCGCTGGTCCGCCATGCGGTTGCCCGCGCGCGCGCCTTGGGCGTGGCCGCCGTGGCCGTGGCGTTCGAGCCGCTGCCGCGTGAGTTCTTCGCCCAGGGCACACCGCCGCCGCGGCTGACCCTGGCGCGCAGCAAGGTCGAGATCCTGCGCGAGCTCGGTGTCGATGCGGTCGGCCTGCTGCGATTCGACGCGGCGATGGCAGCGATGCCGGCCGAGACCTTCGTGCGCCAGTTGCTGGTCAAGCGCCTGAGTGCGCGTGAGGTCTGGATCGGCCCGGAGTTCTGCTTCGGCAACCGCCGCCGTGGCGACCTGGCTCTGCTGCAGAAAATGGGTGCCGAACTGGGTTTCACTGCGGGCGAAATTGAAGCGGTTGACCTGCATGGCGAACGCATTTCCAGCACCCGCATCCGCCAGCTGCTGCAGCAGGGCGACTTCGCCCGTGCCAACGACCTGCTGGGCCGTCCGTACGCGATCAGCGGCCGGGTGGTGCGCGGGCGCCAGCTCGGCCGTACGCTGGGCTTCCCCACCGCCAACCTGCGGTTCCCGAAGACCCCAGCGCTGTCGGGCATCTACGCGACCTGGGTGCATGGCGTGTTCGACCAACCGTGGCCGTCGGTGTCCAGCTTCGGCACCCGCCCGACGGTGGAGGGCGTGGAGCCGCTGCTGGAAGCCCACCTGTTCGATTTCCAGGGCGACCTGTACGGGCGCCACATCGATGTGGAGTTCGTCGCCAAGCTGCGCGACGAAGAGAAATTCAATGATCTGGCGGCGCTGACCGACCAGATGCACCGCGACGCCGAACAGGCGCGCGCCATCCTTTCCGAACATAGATTGCGAGCCACTGCGTGAGCCAGGACTACAAGACCACCCTGAACCTGCCAGCCACCGAATTCCCGATGCGCGGCGACCTGCCCAAGCGCGAGCCGGGCATTCTGGCGCGGTGGGAAGAGCAGGGGCTCTACCAGCAGCTGCGCGACAACGCCGCCGGCCGCCCGCTGTTCGTGCTGCACGACGGCCCGCCGTACGCCAACGGCCGCATCCATCTGGGCCACGCGGTCAACAAGATCCTGAAGGACATCATCGTCAAGTCGCGCTACCTGGCCGGCTTCGATGCGCCCTACGTGCCGGGCTGGGACTGCCATGGCCTGCCGATCGAGATCGCGGTGGAAAAGAAGTGGGGCAAGGTCGGCACCAAGCTCGACGCCGTTGAATTCCGCCAGAAGTGCCGCGAGTTCGCCGAAGAGCAGATCAACATCCAGCGCGTGGACTTCAAGCGGCTGGGCGTGACCGGTGACTGGGACAACCCGTACAAGACCCTGAGCTTCGACTTCGAAGCCAACGAGATCCGTGCACTGTCCAAGGTCGTGGCCAACGGCCACCTGGTGCGTGGCGCCAAGCCGGTGTACTGGTGCTTCGACTGTGGCTCGGCGCTGGCCGAGGCCGAGATCGAGTACCAGGAAAAGGAATCGCCGGCGATCGACGTGGCCTACGCCGCACGCGATGCGCAGGCCATCGGCCAGGCGTTCGGCGTGAGCGTGCCGGCCGACGTGGAAGTGGCCGTACCGATCTGGACCACCACCCCGTGGACGCTGCCGGCCTCGCTGGCGGTGTCGCTGGGCGCGGAGATCACCTACGTGCTGGCCGAAGGCCCGGCGCACAACGGCAAGCGCCGTTGGCTGGTGCTGGCTGCGGCGCTGGCCGAGCGCGCGCTGCAGCGCTATGGCGTCGAAAACGTGGTGCTGCACGGTGAAACCACCGGTGCGGCGCTGGAGAACCAGCTGCTGGCGCACCCGTTCTACCCGGAGCGCGAGATCCTGGTGCTCAACGGCGACCACGTCTCCGACGAGGACGGTACCGGTGCGGTGCACACCGCCCCCGGCCACGGCCAGGAAGACTTCGTGGTCAGCCAGAAGTACGGCCTGCTGGACAAGTACAACGCCGGCCAGGTGACCCCGATCGACGGCCGTGGCGTGTACCTGGAATCGACCCCGCCGGCCGGTGACGTGGTGCTGGCTGGCCAGCACCTGTGGAAGGCGCAGGAAGCCATCGTCGGCGTGCTGCGCGACAACGGTTCGCTGCTGGCGTTCCATCCGATCCGCCACAGCTACCCGCACTGCTGGCGCCACAAGACGCCGGTGGTGTTCCGCGCCACCCCGCAGTGGTTCATTTCGATGGACAAGGCCAACCTGCGCAACGATGCGCTGGCCGCCATCGACACCGTCGGCTGGTTCCCGACCTGGGGCAAGGCGCGCATCCAGAGCATGGTCGACGGTCGCCCGGACTGGACCATCTCGCGCCAGCGCACCTGGGGCGTGCCGATCGCACTGTTCACCCACCGGCAGACCGGCGAGATCCATCCACGTTCGGTGGAGCTGATGCAGCAGGTCGCCGACCGCGTCGAAGCCGAGGGCATCGACGTGTGGTACTCGCTGGATGCCGCCGAACTGCTGGGCGCTGAAGCCGCCGACTACGAGAAGGTCACCGACATCCTCGACGTCTGGTTCGACTCGGGCGTGACCCATGAAGGCGTGCTTGCGGCGCGAGGCTTCGGCAAGCCGGCCGACCTGTACCTGGAAGGTTCCGACCAGCACCGTGGCTGGTTCCAGTCCTCGCTGCTGACCGGCGTGGCGATCGACAAGCGCGCCCCGTACAAGCAGTGCCTGACCCACGGCTTCACCGTGGACGAGCACGGCCGCAAGATGTCCAAGTCGCTGGGCAACGGCATCGAGCCGCAGGACATCATGAACAAGCTGGGCGCGGACATCCTGCGCCTGTGGATCGCCTCGGCCGACTACAGCAACGAGATGTCGCTGTCGCAGGAGATCCTCAAGCGCAACGCCGATGCCTACCGCCGCCTGCGCAACACCGCACGCTTCCTGCTCGGCAACCTGGACGGTTTCGATCCGGCCCAGCACCTGCGTCCGCTCGACCAGATGGTCGCGCTGGACCGCTGGATCGTGCATCGCGCGTGGGAGCTGCAGGAGAAGATCAAGGCGGCCTACGACGGCTACAACATGGCCGAGATCGTGCAGCTGCTGCTGAACTTCTGCAGCGTGGACCTGGGCTCGCTGTACCTGGACGTGACCAAGGACCGCCTGTACACGATGCCGACCGATTCGCACGGTCGCCGTTCGGCACAGAGCGCGATGTACCACATCGCCGAAGCGTTCACCCGCTGGGTGGCGCCGATCCTGACCTTCACCGCCGACGAGCTGTGGGGCTACCTGCCGGGCGAGCATGCCGGCCATGTGCTGTTCACCACCTGGTACGACGGCCTGGCGCCGCTGCCGGCCGATGCCCAGCTCAACGCCACCGACTTCGACCAGTTGCTGGCTGTGCGCGAGCAGGTGGCCAAGGTGCTCGAGCCGATGCGTGCCAACGGCGCCATCGGTGCCGCGCTGGAAGCGGAGATCACCATTGCCGCCAACGAGGAGCAGGCCGCGAAGTGGCAGCCGCTGGCCGATGAACTGCGCTTCCTGTTCATCAGTGGCGACGTGCAGGTGCGCCCGGCGACCACCGACGAGGTGTTCGTCAGCGCCCAGCCGACCACCAAGGCCAAGTGCGTGCGCTGCTGGCACCACCGCGCCGACGTCGGCAGCAACGCCGACCATCCGGAACTGTGCGGCCGTTGCGTGAGCAACGTGACCGGCGCCGGCGAAGTGCGGAGCTGGTTCTGATGGCCGCGCCCCGTCCGCATCCGAACGCCCTGGTCTGGCTGCTGCTGTCGGCGGCCATCATCGGCCTGGACCAGTGGTCCAAGGCCTGGGTGCTGTCGAGCCTGCCGGAGTTCCAGCCGGTGGTGGTCATCGACGGCTTCTGGAACTGGTACCGCACCTACAACACCGGCGCTGCATTCAGTTTCCTGAGCGACGCCGGTGGCTGGCAGAAGTACTTCTTCACCGCGCTGGCGATCGCCATCAGCGGCCTGATGGCGTGGTGGCTGCGCGGCACCGCGCGCGGCAACTGGAAGGCCGCGGTGCCGTATGCGCTCATCATCGGCGGCGCCATCGGCAACGTGATCGACCGCCAGGTGCACGGCCATGTGGTCGATTTCATCCAGTGGTACGTGGGCAGCTACACCTGGCCCTCGTTCAACATCGCCGACTCGGCCATCGTGGTGGGTGCCATCGGCATCGCCCTGTTTGGGCTGTTCGACGGCAAGTCCGCCAAAAAGGCGGATAATGCCAATCCGAAACCGTAAGCCGGCCGCTGCCGGGAGATTGAACTGATGGATGTGCTGCTCGCCAACCCGCGTGGTTTCTGTGCCGGTGTCGATCGTGCGATCGAGATCGTCAAGCGCGCGATCGAAACGCTGGGCGCGCCCATCTATGTTCGCCATGAAGTGGTGCACAACCGCTTTGTGGTCGACGACCTGAAGCAGCGCGGGGCGATCTTCGTCGAGGAACTCGACGAAGTGCCGGACAACAACACGGTGATCTTCAGCGCCCATGGCGTGTCCCAGGCCGTGCGCCAGGAAGCCGAGCGCCGCGGCCTGAAGGTGTTCGACGCCACCTGCCCGCTGGTGACCAAGGTCCACTTCGAAGTCGCCCGCCACTGCCGTGCCGGCCGTGACGTGGTGCTGATCGGCCACGCCGGTCACCCGGAGGTGGAAGGCACCATGGGCCAGTGGAACCGCGAAGCCGGCACCGGCCAGATCTACCTGGTGGAAGACGTGGAGCAGGTTGCCACGCTGCAGATCAACCAGCCGGAAAACTTCGCCTACACCACCCAGACCACGCTGTCGGTGGATGACACGCGCGGCATCATCGATGCGCTGCGCGAGCGTTTCCCGGCGATGCAGGGCCCGAAGAATGACGACATCTGCTACGCCACGCAGAACCGCCAGGATGCCGTGCGCGATCTGGCCAAGCGCTGCGACCTGGTGCTGGTGGTCGGTTCGCCGAACAGCTCCAACTCCAACCGCTTGAGCGAGCTGGCCCGCCGTGAGGGCGTGGAGTCGTACCTGATCGACGGCGCGCACGAGATCGACCCGGCATGGGTGGCAGGCAAGCAGCACATCGGCGTGACCGCCGGCGCCTCTGCACCGCAGGTGCTGGTCGATGGCGTGCTGGCGCGCCTGGCCGAACTGGGCGCCACCGGCGTGGGCGAGCTGGACGGCGAACCGGAATCGATGGTGTTCGCGCTGCCGAAGGAACTGCGCCTGCGCCTGGTCGACTGACCGGGAAGCGCCTCATCCACGCATGGCGTGGATCTACTGGAACTGCTCTGGTGGGTGCGAACCGGCACAAGGTGGGTGCGAACCTTGGTTCGCACGCTTTTTCGCACGCAAGGATGGGCGGCCCGCCCATGACCTTTGGCCATGGGGCAGGGCACGTTACAGGCCTAGCATCGGAAGATTCTCCGCTGTTGGAACCTGCCCGATGAAGACCCGAGCCTTGGCGATGTCGTTGCTGTTCGCGCTGGCGGCCACGCCTGCACTGGCGCAGACCTCGCCACCGGCGAACGCTGAGGCCCCCGGCCTGCTGCGCATCGATGTCGACGCGCGCGATCTGGCCCGGCGCATCTTCAAGGTGACCGCTACGGTGCCGGCCAAGCCCGGCCCGATGACCCTGCTGTACCCGCAGTGGATTCCCGGCAACCATTCGCCCACCGGCCCGATCGACAAGTTGGCCGGCCTGCGCGTGACCGCCAACGGCAAGCCGCTGGCCTGGCAGCGTGACCAGTTCAACGTCTATGCGTTCAAGGTGAACGTGCCCGAGGGCGTGAGCGAGATCGTCGCCCACTTCGACTTCCTGTCCTCGCAGGGCGGCAGCCAGGGCCGGGTGGTGATGACCCCGGAAATGCTCAACCTGCAGTGGAACGCCAATTCGCTGTATCCGGCCGGCGTCGATGCGCGCGACCTGCAGGTGCAGGCCAGCGTGACCCTGCCCAAGGGCTGGTCGTTCGCAACCGCGCTGGAAACCGCGCGGCGCGACGGTGACACCGTGGTGTTCAAGCCGATCTCGTATGACCATCTGGTCGATTCGCCCTTGTTCGCCGGCGAGCACTACCAGCGCATCGATCTCGACCCGGGCGCGAAGGTGCCGGTGCACCTCAATGTGTTTGCCGACGACGCCAAGTCGCTGAAGCCGAGCGAGGCACAGATCACCATGCATCGCGCGCTGGTCCAGCAGGCCGACAAGCTTTACGGTGCGCGCCACTACAACCACTATGAGTTCCTGCTGGCATTGACCGACCGCCTCGGTGGCATCGGCCTGGAGCATCACCGTTCCAGCGAGAACAGCGCTGACCCGGGCTACTTCACCGAGTGGGACAGCAACGCGTGGATGCGCGATCTGTTGCCGCACGAGTACACCCATTCCTGGAACGGCAAGTACCGTCGCGGCGCCGACCTGACCACCGCCAACTTCAACGTGCCGATGGGCGACAGCCTGCTGTGGGTGTACGAGGGCCAGACCCAGTTCTGGGGCCAGGTGCTGGCGGCGCGTTCGGGGCTGTGGTCGACCGCGCAGGCGCGCGACATGCTGGCCAATGTGGCCGCGACCTACGACCGTGGCCGACCGGGCCTGGCCTGGCGGCCGCTGCAGGACACTACCAACGATCCGACCATTGCCCAGCGCCGCACGCTGCCCTACCGCAACTACCAGATGAGCGAGGACTACTACTCCGGCGGCCAGATGCTGTGGCTGGAAGTGGAGGGCAAGCTGCGCGAACTGAGCGGCAACCGCCGCAGCCTGGACGACTTCGCGCGTGCGTTCTTCGGCGTCGGCAATGGCGACTGGGACGTCAACCCGTACACCTTCGATGATGTGGTCGCGACCTTGAACGGCATCGCGCCGTACGACTGGGCGACGTTCCTGCGCGGGCGCCTGGACGGCCACGGTTCGTTGACCGGCGGCCTGGAGCTGGCGGGCTGGAAGCTGGTCTACCGCGATACGCCGAACGACGCCTACAAGGCACAGGAAAAACGCGCCAAGGCGGCACTGCTCGCCTATTCGCTGGGCGCGACCGTACTCGACAGCGGTACGGTCGGCGATGTGATCTGGGACAGCCCGGCGTTCAACGCCGGTCTTGCACCGGGCATGAAGGTGATCGCGGTTGGCGGCCGTGAGTACAGCAGCCAGCGCTTGAAGGACGCGGTGGCTGCGGCAGCGAAGGACAAGGCGCCGATCGTGCTGCTGGTGAAGCAGTTCGACCGCATCGAAACGATGAGCATCGCCTACCACGGTGGCCTGCAGTACCCGGTGCTGGAGCGTATCGCCGGCAAGCCTGACCGCCTCGCAGAATTGTGGAAGGCGCGATGAAGCCGCGCGCCCGCGATGGCGTGATCCTGCTGATGGCGATCCTGGCCATCATCGGTGCGTTCCTGCACGGTGACGGGCGCTGGCTGCACTGGCTGGCCAAGCCGACCACCACGCTGCTGATCGCTGCCATCGTCTGGCGCGTGCATGATCCCGCGCAGCCGTTCTATCGACGCGCGGTGCTGGCCGGCATGCTGCTGTCGTGCGTGGGTGACATCGCTTTGATGCTGCCGATGGATGCGTTCGTGCCGGGCCTGGTCGCGTTCCTGCTGGCCCACCTCTGCTACATCGTGGCCTTCCACGACGGCCTGCGTGCGGGGCGTGGGCTGTTGGCGGCCAGCGTCCTGCTGGCGACGTTTGCCGTGCTCAACGTACTTGGCCTGTGGCCGCACCTGCCTGCACCGATGCGTGTGCCGGTGCTGGCGTATGTGGTGGTGCTGGCCTCGATGGCGGTGCTGGCACTGGCGCGCCAGTGGCGCCGGCCACAGCCCGCTGCCGTGGAAGCCAGCAGCGCGCGCTGGGCTGCCGCCGGTGCGCTGCTGTTCGTCGCCAGCGATTCACTGCTGGCCTGGGACCGCTTCGCCGGCGGCCTGCCGCTGGCCAGCGTGCTGGTGCTGTCCACGTACTACGGCGCGCAGTACGCCATAGCCCGCTCGGTGAAATAGAAAAAGGGGACGGAGGGGATTAAGTCGCAATCCGCACCAAGGCACATGCGACTTAATCCCCTCCGTCCCCTTTTTGTGTGGCCTATCGGCGGTTCACGCCGCGCAGGGTGCCCTGCGCATCGAACTGCAGGCGCACGGATTCGCGGTCACCGGCGACGTCATCCGGCAGCCACACCAGCTTGCCGCCTTTGCGCACGATCACGTAGACGTGGCCGACTTCGGATGCGGGGTTCTGCAGCGCGTTGCGTTGTTCCTGCAGTGCCTGCCCCACGCGCGGCACGGCCTCGAAATCGATGCTGGCCAGGGGTGTGCTGCTGCGCTGCAGGCTGATGGTCGGCGCGAACTGCTGCGGGTTCACCGGATTGCCCTTGCGCCACTGGCCACGTTCGAAGTGGTAGCTGTCGACGTGGCCCGGCTGTTGCGGGTCGACCAGATCCAGGTTGATGCGGCCATCGTCGTAGAAGTGGATGCTATGGAAGACCGTCAGCCTCTGGCCGGCCAGTGCCGGCAGCTGCTCCAGTGCCTGGCGCGCAGCCTGCAGGTAGTCCGCATCGAACAGGCGATTGTTGCGTTCGGGCGCCGCAGCGGTACTCGCCGCGGGGAAGGCGGCCGGGGACGGCACAAGCGATGCGGGTTGCTCGCGCGGCGACTGAGACGAGACGGAGGGTTGCAACCGGTCCGGCTGTACCGAATGCCCCAGCGTTTCGCTGATGGTCTGCAGGGCGCCGCCGGCAACGGCCACGCCCGCCAGAACCAGCAGCAGTACCAGGAACACGGTGTGGGTGGAGGGCGGCTGTTTCATACGCCCTCCAGGCGCACGTTGCCACGGTCATCCGGGTCGTACAGCAGGGTCACGTTTTCGCGCGGGATGTTGGCTAGATCGATCAGCGGGATGAAGCGGCGCACGCTCACCTGCTGTACGCGGCCGTCGCGATCGGTGTACTCCAGCTGGAACTCCACCTGCGGCTGTTCGTTGAGGTAGGTGCCGGTCTGACGCACCTTCAGCACCCTGGCCTCAACGCCGATGCCGCGGTACTTCAACGCGTCGCCGCGCGCATCAGCCTGCAGCAGGCGGCCAAGCAGGCGCAGCCCCAACATGTACCCACACAGCACCAGCGGGCACACCAGCAGCGGGTGGCCGAAGGACAGGAAGGTCCAGCCAAAGCCCTCGCTCTGCAGCCGGTAGGCCGCCACATAGGCAGCGGCTACCAGGACGATGCCGAGCGCTGCGCCGATGCTTCGCCGCCACAGGCTGGCGACATCCAGTTCGGGCTGGGCACCGTCCAGTACCACGTTCGGGAACGCGCCCGGCACCCGGCTCAGGCGTGCATCGACGTGCCTGCCGACGCCGAAGCGCTGCAGTTGCGGCTTGCTGTCGACCACCAGCAGCTGTTCGCGGATCGGCGTGCCGGACAGGTTCTTGAAGGACAGCTGCAGTTTCCATTGCGCGAAGCCACGCACCTGTACGCCGGTCTGTTCAGCGTGTTCGATCAGCGCATCGCGCGGTTCGCCATCGGCGAGGATCGAGCGGACGCGATGCAGGGCGCGCGGTGGGCCGAGCAGCAGGAAATGCAGGAACGCGAACAGCAGAGAGAGCCATGCAGCCAGCGACAGCACAAGCAGCAGCAGGGACAGCCATGGCGCGCTGCGATCAGCCAGCGCCACCGGCCAGGAGGTTCCGAAATAGAGGATGCAGGGGAAGGGCAACGCGAAGAACAGCAGGAACGCGCCCCAGAACCAGAGATAGGCTTTCATGGGGAAGGTGGCAGACCGGTGGAACAGGCCGCGTAGCGTACTACGCTCAGCGGAACTGCAGGGTAAGCAGGTAGTAGCGACCCAGTGGATCGTCCAGCCCCGGCATCTGCCCACCATTGCCGACCAGGTAGTTCACCGGTTGCGCATCAAGCACGTTGTGCACGTCCAGCGCCGCGATGACGCGTGTGCCCAGGCGGCGCGCCAGGTGCAGGTTCCAGCGCAGCTGGCGCGGATTCATGCAGTGGTTCTGTTCGATCTGCCGCTGCGGGCACTCGGCGCCGGGCAGCCATGCGCGGGTGCGGCCCACCTGGTTGCCGCGCAGGGCGATGTCCCAGTTGCTGTTCTGCCATTGCACGTTGAGGACCGCCGCCATCTCGGGCGTGACATGCCCGCGCAGGTCGATCGCCGGCTCGTGGTCCCGACGGCGGCGCAGCTCCTGCTGCTTCAGCGCGTCCAGCGAGAACAACCACTGGCCGGTGCTGCCGGTGTCGATCCGGTATTCGCCACGCAGCACCCAGTTGCGGGAAGTGGTGCGGCCGATATTGTCGAACGACAGGCGGAGGCTGCTCAGGTTGCCATCCTCATCCAACTGCCAAGTGTCACGGTTCCACACGGCATCGGCCGGCTGCAGCGCGAGGATCTCGTTGCGCAGCTCGACGATGTTGTGGGTCAGCGAAAGCGAGAACGCATCGCTGGGTGACCAGGTCGCCGCCAGCGAATGGCTGCGTGAGCTCTCGGCCTTGAGCGCGTTGTTCTCCTCCACATCCGCAGTGACCACGCAGCGGCCGTCCGGCTCGCTCTGTGCACAAGGTGGCAGTGCGCTTGAGACGGGCAGGGTAAGGGTGCCGAACTGTCCTGGCGGGCGGCGCTGTTCGAACAGGCTGGGCGCGCGATAGCCGCGGCCGCTGGCCAGCAGGAACGACCAGTGCGGTGTTGGCGTCCAGCGCAGGCCGGCACGGGGCGAGAATGCCGTGTAGTCGCCGTCGTAGTCCCAGCGCGCGGCCAGGTCCATGCGCAGTTCCGACGTTAGTGGCAGGCCCAGTTCCGCATACGCACCGCCACTCTGCCGCGACAGGCGCCGCTGCTGCTGCGGCAGTCCCAGTGCCAGATCGCCCTGGCTCAGCAGGGTGTCCGGGTGCGACGTCCAGCGTTCGTGGCGCAGATCGATGCCGGTAGCCAGCTGCGCATTGCCGCCCCGCATCGGCATCAATGCGCGCTGTATGCCCCACCAGCCCTGCCACTGCTCGGTAAGTCCACGGTTGCGGATCGATGGGAACAGCGAAGTGGCTTCATCGGCGGGCAATGCATCGAAGCCTGGCAGGAACCTGAGCGACTGCGCCGCCTCGATGAATGGTTCGGCGCGCACGGTGCCCGGCGTGGCCAGGGTGACGTCGCTGCGCTGCGCGCTGATGCCGGCGTCCCAGCTGTGGCTGCCCTGGTCCCGGCCGATGCCCAGGGTGAGATCGGCGTCGGTGGCACGGACCTGGGGACGCACATTGCCGGCTTCGCGCAGGACACTGTTGAAGGTGTAGCCGTACAGGCCGAGGGCGACGGCGGTCGGGCCCAGATCGAAACGCTGCCGGTTGTGGCTGGCGCGGGCTTCGGCATAGACGTAGCGTCCCTGGCCACGCTCATGCCGGTAGCGCAGATAGGCCGAGGCGGTATCGGAGGCCGGTTGAAGCGAACGAGGGCGCGAACTGTCGAACCAGCAGGCGCCATTGCGTCGTTTCAATGGTCCGTCGCAGCGCGTAGCGGGCCAGTAGTCGCCATCGCGGAAGGCGCCGATCAGGTACTGCGACGTCTCTGCGTGCCAGTCACGCTGGTCCCCCGCCAGGTGATCGACGCGATGCAGGTCGATGCCTGCGAACCAGCGGTCGCCGCTCCCGCGCAGGCCTCCGGTGGCGGCCTGCACGCGGTACTGGCCGGCGTCGCCACGACTGCTCAGACCGGTCTGCAGCGTTGCCTCCGGGCCGTCGGCCTGGTCGCGGAGGATGATGTTGACCACGCCGGACATGGCATCGGCACCGTAGATGGCCGAAGCACCGCCGCGCACCAGTTCGATGCGTTCGACAAAGCTGAGTGGAATGCCGCCCAGGTCGGTGAGCCCGCCCTGTTCCAGGGACACCATCGGATAACGGGGCAGGCGCCGGCCATTGACCAGGAACAGGGTGGCGCGCGGTCCCATGCCATCCAGGCTGGTGGTGGCGGCTGCACCGACAGGCAGGTACTGCGAATCGCCACTGCGTGCGCTGCTCATCGCTGGCAGCCCGTTCATGCCGGGCAGGTGTCGCAGCAGGTCGAACAGGCTGCCGTAGCCACTGCGCAGGATATCTGCGCGATCGATCGTGGTCACCGGCAGGGTGGTCTGCACGGAGGTGCGCGGCAACCGGCTGCCGGTGACATGGATCGGCGCCAGGTCCACTTGGGGGGGCGACTGCGGGGGCATGCGCGGGCGCGGCGCCACCGTTGCCGGAACCGGCGGCGCGACGGCGGGCGCGACGCGGATGCGGCGGACCACGAAGCCACCGGACGGTGTTCGAAGGATGGTCACCGGCATGCCGGCGACCAGCTGTTTCAGGGCCGATGCTGGATCGGCCTGGCCATGGGTGCCGTTGGCATGGAGCCCCGCCAGTTCCCGGGCATCGAACACCAGAGCGATGCCGCTTTGCCGTGCCCATTGCTGCAATGCCGAGGGCAACGGGCCAGCGTTGATGCGGTAGTCGTGGGTGGCAGCCGGATCGCCTGCGAGGGCGGCAGGCGGCGCGGCGACCAGCAGCGCCAGGCACAGCAGGGGGCGGAGCAGCCCCCACTGCAGCGCGCCTGGTCCTGCCATCACCGCAGGCCTCCTCAGTACGTGCGGCGCAGTTCCAGCGCGCCATCCGGGCGCGTCTGGCCAGCAATGGACCAGCCAAGTTCCAGCGCGGACAGCAACTCCTGTGCGTCGCCTGCGCGGAACGTGCCGCTGACTGCCAGATCGGTGATCTCCGGGTCGGCGATCACCAGCGGTGCATGGCCATAGCGGTTCATGCGTTCGACCACGATCGACAGCGGGGTGGCATCGAAGACCAGCTGCCCATGCAGCCAGCCCTCGGCGGCTGCCGTGGAGGACAGCGCTGGACCGGGCTGGATGCGCCCGGAGGGGAGTACCTGCAGTTGCTGGCCAGGGGCCAGGGTGTGCTGGGCGGCGCCGTTGCTGACTTCCACCGCACCCTCCAGCAGCGCGACCTCGACCAGGCCATCGTGCAGGCGCTCGACCTGGAAGGTGGTGCCGATATCGCGGATGGTGCTGGTGCCGGCGCGCAGCTGCAGTGCTTTGTTCGATGGCGCGACCTGCAGCTGCAGGCGGCCGCGTTCGAGGTCCAGCTCGCGGTGGCGCCAGCCAAAGCGTGCGTGCAGCGTCGTGCCGGCATCGAGCATGGCTACGCTGCCATCGGGCAGGGTCAGCCGCTGCGCCTGATGCGTGTCATTGGCAAAGCGCTGCGGGGCTGGGTTGCCATCCACCGCTACCATCCAGCCCACGCCGATGGCCAGGCAGATACCAGCGGCCGCGGCCGCAGCAGGCAGCCAGCGGCGTCGGGCAGGCCGTGCCGCACGCGCCGCAGCCGTCCGCAGCCATGGGTCCGCAGCCAGGCCCTGGCTCTGCTGGAAAAGATCTTCGGCCTGCGCCCAGGCTTTGACATGGGCAGGGTCTTCAGCCAGCCAGTCTTCGAACGACTCGCGTTCGGCAGGGGTGCAGTCCGGGGCCTCCAACCGCGCCACCCAGGCGCTGGCGCGTGCGAACAGCGAGGCGTCTTCCGTGTGCCGGTGGCTGCTCATTCGGTATCCCCGTCGTTGTGCAGCGGATCCGGTCCCAACTCCTGGCGCAGGCCCTGCAGGGCGCGGGCGATGTGTTTTTCCACGGTCTTGGCTGTAATTCCACAGTGCCGCGCGATCTGCGTATAGCTCATGCCGGTGATCCGGTTGAGCAGGTACACCTCGCGCGCACGCTCGGGCAATTTGAAAAGGGCCTGCCGCAGCAGGGACAACATCTGCCCGGACTCTGCCTGGCGCAAGGGGTCCGGCGACGGGCTGGTGGGCTCGTCGTGACCATCATGCTCGGCCAGTGACAGGTGCGGTCGCGACTGCGGCGATCGGCCGCGATCGGCCAGGCGATTGCGCGCGATACGATACAGCAGCAGGCGCAGTTCGTCGGTGCCGTGCGCGCGATAGCGGATCAGCCGCTCCATGCAGTCCTGCGCGATGTCCTCTGCATCCTCCGGCCCGACGCCCCGTGTGCGCAGGAACGCGCACAGTGGCGCGCGTTCCTCGCGTACGAACGCGATGAAGGCGTCCGCAGGTGCGGGTGGCTCCGGCGCGTGGTGGATCAGGGGGGACGGAACGGACAGGGCTGGCCTCGGCTGACGTTGGCGGGTGCGCCTTCGAGTTTTACGCGACGATGACCGGATGGGGAAGAGTGTGTGGTGCCCCTCTCTCATTGTGAATGCATTCATTTTTTCCGGCCGACCGGGCTGGGGGAGATTCCGGCGCTTTGCCGTTTGACTCCTTACCCGCGTGTTGCGGGTGGAGAGAGAGAACGTATGAAGCATTCGAAGTTGAGCCTGGCCCTGGCCGGGCTGATCGCCGTTGGCGCCATCGCGGCGGCTGATGACGTCATGGCAATGAGTTATCACGTGCAGGGGGATCGCATCTTCCTGAGCGGCGGGGTGACCTACGCCGATGTGGTGTCGTTGCCCGCGTTGCTGGCCAAGGCACAGGCCGAGGGCCGGCCGATCCGCGAAGTGGTGCTGCGCACCTCCAATGGTGGCGCGCTGATCGCCGGCGAGTGGCTGCAGGGCGTGATCCGCACGTCCGGCCTGAACACCATCGTGTCCGGCCACTGCATTTCGTCCTGCTCGATCATGCAGTCCGGTGGCGTCGAACGCTATCTGGCCGGTGATCTGCCGATCGTCGATTCGGTACAGATCCACGCGGCCAGCAACAGCGGCAAAGTGATCTACACGCCGTCGCCGCGGATGACCCAGATCTACACCGGCAACTACGGCGGTGGCATCGATGCCGGGCTGCTGCACAAGGCCATGTATGAAGTCGTGCAGCCCAACGGCCTGCTGGTGTTCCGCGATCCGGCGCGCACCACGGGTGCCTCGGTCACTTTCGATCCTGATGGCAGCGGCAGCAAGCTGGAGTCGTTCCCGGGGCAGGACATCTACAGCAACAGGGTCATCACCGCCAAGGGCTACCGCGATCCGGGCGATACGTTGAATGTCACCGCCAACGTGAGCGGCGACATCAACCCGGGCTACCTGCGCACCGGTCGCCAGCTGCAGACCTTCGTCGATGATGACTTCGCGCGCTGGAACACCAACTGGCAGTCCAGCTACATCAACCTGGCGCAGAGCATCTACAACGCCTCCAGCAATGGTCCGCAGGGCATCGGCGCGAACTCGGTACAGGACTACCAGAACGATCCCACATACAAGGCCCTGCTGCTGTCGAAGCTGCGCCTGGGCGACCTGGATGTGTCCACGCTGGACAACTCCATGGGCGTGATCCGCGTGACCAACGGCGCGACATGGCGGACCTCCGCGACCACCGGTGCCGACTTCATGCTGGTCGACAACGGCACCATCGCGCTGGAAGGCGGCGCCCTGCGCGCTTCGGAGGTGCGGGTAATGGGCGCAGGCATGCTGGTCGGCAATGGTGACGTGGCCGGCACCGCTATGGATCTCAGTGCGCTGGCCAGCGGTACCCGCCCGTCCTGGCGCGAGGACGGCTTCAACCGCCTGCGCGTGTACGGGACCCTGATGCCGCGCGGCGGCGATCTGGTCACCCATGGCTACGTCAACATCATGCCGGGCGGGAAGGTGCTGTTCGATGTGACCGAGAACGGCGGGGCGGGCAGTGGCCGCCTGCGCGTAGGCAGTTTCTTCGACAGCAAGCAGACCGACGGCGCGCTGGTGATCTCCAAAGGGGCCTTCCTCGAACTGAACGTGGCGCAGGGTTACTACGGCCAGGACTTCCGCCGTGACCTGGTGCAGGGCCCGATCTACCAGGGCGGCTTCGAAGAGGTCGTGCGCCTGGGTGACACCGGCTACAGCGCCAGCATCACCGGCGGCGAAGTGTTCCGCCCGCGCCACAACTCGCTGCTGAGTTTCAACGTGAAGCAGGCCGCTGACGGCCTGTGGCTGACCGCCAACCCGGGTTTCGACCAGTTGGGCCTGTTCACCAACGGCACTTCCGGCGATGGCTTGGGCCGCGCGCTGGCGACCGCTTCCGATCGCAGGGATGGTGGCCTGAAGTCGCTGCTTGGCGCCCTGCAGTTCGCCGACCGTGACGTTATCGCACAGCAGGCCGGTGCCCTGCGCGGTGACGCGCACGCGACCCTGCGCCTGGCCGACAACGCATTGGTGGGCAGCATCGGCAACGTGGTGCAGCAGCACCAGGCCGCGATGCGCAGTGGCGGTGATGCCGACGGCTTGGCCTCGCAGGCCGCGCAATCGGTGTCGGCGCAGCCGGGCACGCGCCACGGCAGCCTGTTCAACCAACTGGCCATGCATCTGGTCGAGCCGGCGGCGGGTGGCGGTGAAGGCAGTGGCTCTGGTCGCAACCATGGCCTGTGGGCGCGCGGTTTCGCCAGCCACGGCCGCATCGATGCCGACGGTGGCGTGGCAGGCTTGAGCCATAACATCGGCGGCATCGTCGTCGGCGCCGATACCCGCGTTGCCGATGACCGCGTCACTCTGGGCGTCAGCGTGGCCGCGGCGGATATGTCGACCAAGGGCCGCGACGGCTCCAACTTCAGCGGTGACGTGCGCGCGCTGGACGTGGGCGGCTACCTGGACGCGACCTATTCGCGCGGCTATCTCTCGGCGGCGGTGCGCTACACAGACCTGCGTCACGACACCCGCCGCAGCGTCAGCGGTATCGATGGCCTGCAGCAGCCGCTGCGTGCCAAGTACAGCAACGATGCGATCTCCGCGCGGGTGGAGCACGCGTTCTCATTCACCACGGGCAAGGGCCTGGTGATCCAGCCGCTGTTGCCGGTGGTGGACTACGCGCGTACCTCGGCCACGCGCTTCAATGAAGGGCAGGGCGCGGGTGCACTGGTCGGTCGCAGCGGCAGCCTGGAGAGCATCCGCGTGGGCGCCGGCCTGCAGCTGTTCAGGACCTTCGAAGGCAACAACGGCGAGCGCATTACCCCGCGTGCCCGCGTGGTCTGGCAGAAGGAACTGGGTGACTCGCAGGCGCGCTACAGCACCGGCTTCGCCGCAGCACCGGATCTGGTGTTCGGGGCAAGCAGCCAGGCCGTGGGCGAGCAGGTGCTGGCCTGGAACCTGGGCGTGACCAGCCGCGCCAGCGAACGCCTGTCGATCATGGCCGACTACGTGGGCGAGCGTCGTGACGGGCAGATCCAGAACGGCGTGATGCTGGGGCTGGGTTACAAGTTCTGAGTGGCACAGGGCACCGGCGATGTTCGCATCGCCGGTGCCATCCCCACGGACGCGTGGCTGCGGTATGGTCGGCATGGCATTCCATCCAGGTTCTTCCATGCAGATCGCCGTTTTCAGCGCCCGACCCTACGACCGTCGCTTCCTGGACGAAGCCAACCTGCGTGAGGCGGCGGGGCAGGGTTACACGTTCATCTACTTCGATGCCGCGCTGGATGTGCATACCGCAGCGCTGGCACAGGACTGCGCCGCGGTCTGCGTGTTCGTCAACGATCGGCTGGATGCGCAGGTGCTGCGCGCGCTGCACGCGTTGGGTGTGCGGGCCGTGCTGCTGCGCTGTGCGGGCTTCAACAATGTGGACCTGGCCGCTGCGAAAGCGCTGGACCTGTTCGTCGCGCGGGTGCCGGCGTACTCGCCCGAAGCCGTGGCCGAGCACGCATTGGCGCTGGTGATGACCCTCAACCGCCAGACCCATCGTGCCTACAACCGCGTGCGCGAAGGCAACTTCATGCTCGACGGCCTGCTCGGGCGCACCCTGCATGGCCGCACGGTCGGCATCGTCGGTACCGGCAAGATCGGCCTGGCCACCGCGCGCATCTTCAAGGGCATGGGCTGCACGGTGCTGGGGCACGACCCGTATCCGTCGGCGGCCTTCGCAGGTATCGGCGAGATGGTGGCGCTGGATGAACTGCTGGCGCGCGCTGACATCGTCTCGCTGCACTGCCCGCTGACGCCCGATACCCAGCACCTGATCAATGACGCCTCGCTGGCGCGGATGAAACCGGGCGCGATGCTGGTCAACACCTCGCGCGGCGGATTGGTGGATACCCATGCAGTGATCCGCGGGCTGAAGTCGCGGCGGCTCGGCCACCTGGCCATCGACGTCTACGAGCAGGAAAGCGCGCTGTTCTTCCAGGACCTGTCCGGCGAGATCATCGACGACGAGGCCTTCCAGCGCCTGATGACCTTCCCCAACGTGCTGGTGACCGGCCACCAGGGCTTCTTCACCGTGGAGGCGCTGCAGGAGATCTCGGCGATCACGCTGGGGAACCTGCAGGATTTCGCGGCTGGGCGGGTGTGTGCCAACCGGGTAGAGGCGGACTGAGCCGGGTGGATTGACCGCCGGGGCGCCCAGCCCGTAAAATCGCGGGCTCCGCCGGAATAGCTCAGTTGGTAGAGCGGCGCATTCGTAATGCGTAGGTCGCAGGTTCGACTCCTGTTTCCGGCACCAGTTGTAGAAAAGCCCCGGCCTTGGCCGGGGCTTTTTTGTGCTCTGGTATGCCGGCCGCTGGCCGGCAGCTCCAGTAGTGCCAGCCCATGGCTGGCAGGTCGCGATTTTTGAGCCTCGCGATCTACCCGCCCCTCCGCCTTCCCAGGCGCATGGCTCCTTGCACAGTTCCTGACCTGGCAACTGCAGCCGGTCATTCCTGTGCTATGAATACCCAGCCTTGCTTCAAGGCTCTTTTAGAGATTGGAAGGATGCGCAGGTTCGGGGGAACTGCAGGCGGCGTGTTTACCCGCTTCAGGAGATGTGGAGATCGAATTCGTAAGCTGGGGGCATCAGGCGCTTGGCTGTGTTGTGTGCTGCTGATCGGCCTTGGTCTGTCGCCATCCGCAATCGCCCAGACCACTGTGACGTACATCCACACTGACGCCCTGGGCTCGGTCGTGGCTGAGAGCGATGCCAACGGCAATGTGATCAAGCGCTATGACTACGAGCCCTACGGGGCCGTGGTCGGTGGTCAGGTCACGGACGGGCCGGGGTATACCGGGCACGTGAGCGACTCGGCAACGGGCCTGATCTACATGCAGCAGCGCTACATGGATCCGCAGTTGGGTGTGTTCCTGTCGGTTGATCCGGTCACGGCGTATGAGCAGCCGGTGGGGCAGTTCAATCGGTATAGGTATGCGAACGGGAATCCTTACAGGTTCACGGATCCAGATGGGCGAATCGTCAAGTACGCATTTGAAGGCGGAGCGACGCTGCGCGATGGTGCTGCCGTGCTCAACCATTGGATGAAGTCAGAAACCATCAGCTCTGAACTGAAGCAGATTCTCCTATCCGATGAGACCTACACCATACAGTTCAATCGCAATGGTGATTTTGGATATGACGAGAACAAAAGAATCATCAGCATTGATGTCACCTCTGGACTTCGCGTCAAATCCTCCGGGGAGATCCAGTCTCCTGCTCTGGGGGGCGGTCACGAGGTGAGCCATGCTGCCCAGCATGATCGGGTTGGATTGTCCGCTTTCCAGGCTTCGCTTGTTGCGCCACAGTCCAACTCGGAGAGCAACGGCGTGATGCAGATCCGAGTCGGCGTATCTTCGGAGGAGGCGCGGGCTACGGGGGTGGAGACCCGGGCCGCGCGTGAGCTGGGGGAGCCTGCCCGGAAGAGCTACAGCGACACGAACGGCACGGTTAATGTCTGCTCCCCCACCAGCAATCGGGAGTGTTGAATGAACCGCGTTCTGATGCTTGCGTTGGCCTTGTCCAGTGCCTCATGTCGCGCCGGTGAGGAGCTCCCTGGGCCTTGCCAGGCGGCAAGCAGTCCGGTGGAGTCCATTGCGCCGATCGTTTCCGCCGCGACTGAGATGCAGGTGCGTGGCTCTGTCGTGGCGACCGTCGTCGTTGAAGAGGATGGGCGGGTGACAAATCCCGTCATCACGCGGTCACAGTTTGAAGCGCTGGACCGGGGGAGGGTCGACAATGCTGCTTATGAGCGCGCAGCCTTGGTTGCCGTGGCGAAGTGGCGTTTCCCTCCGGTCCCATCCCGGTGCACCAGGAAGGTCACATTCGATTTCCAACGTCTGGATTGAATGAGCCCGGTCAGGCCATGGAAGGCGTTGGCAATCCCCGCCATGGGGCAGCGCGAGTTGGGGAGAAGATCTGCCTCAATAAGCAAGATCGAAATAGTAGATCTTCTTTGCTCCGAACACGCCGCAACCTTCGCTGGTGAGTGCGTGGAAGCCGATCGGTGTCCGCGATGACGCCGCCGACAGGATGGCCGCGTACTTTTCCCGTCCGGATTTGTCGCTGGCCAGATCGATTGTCCAGCGCCCGTCGGAAGCACACTCGTTGTTGGTGGGCTGGCCTTCCAGCCACACGGAAACGAACGTGGATTCGACAACCAGTTTGGTGATTTTTCCGGTCTGGTGTGTATCGGCCCATGCGCTGCCGGACAGCAGCAGTGCACCGAGCGTGATAGCGAGCTGTTTCATGTCTTCCCTGCAGGCCCGGAGGATCAAGCCCTATATATAGCGCAGCAGGTGCCGGATCTGATGAGCACGAGCATCACCAGTTGCCGCAGATAGCCGCCGATCACCCCGGCCAGCACCCCGGCCGCGATCCGCATGGCCAGCCGGAACCATCGCCCGGTGCGTTCCCGCAGCCATGGCAGTACCACCGTTACCTGTGCGGCCAGCAGCAACACCACCACATCCATCCCCAGTGCATCGATCAGCGACAGCAGCGGCAGCAGGTCGGGATTGCAGGCCAGTACAAGCAACAACACGCTGCACAGCAGCGCGAAGGCGCGGCGCCCGGTGGGCAGGGTGGTCCAGCGCAGTAAACGATCAATCAGGGGCATGAAGCTTCTGCTCCTTGTCAGAGCGGTGCTCGCAGGCGGTCATTCCGCGCGGACGGGCTGCCGCAGCACGGTCTTCAACCGCGTCGCGTCGGTCCTGCGCGGGTCGCTCAGGTAGATCTCATGATGGGGGCCGGCAAAGGTGTAACCCAGTGCGGGCATCAGTTCGTCGTGCAGATGGGCCAGGGCCGGACCCTCGTCATCGTAGGCGCCTACGTGAAGCGTCTGCAGGCAGAGGCCCTCTTCAAGAATGTCGTGGCGAAGGCTGGCCGGAACGTCGCCCAGTTTCTTCGCCGCCTTGGCAATGGCAGCCTCCAACTGCGCTGGACGGATCCCATCCGGCGTGCGGATCATCGCCGTCCACCTCCACTCATCCTTGCGGCGTGCCACAAAGCTCGACGGATCCTCGGCGGTCCAAAGCGCTTCCAGCGGTGGCACCACGTAGTCCTGGCCCCCGGCCTTAAGGGCGAACTTCAGTGCATAGCTCACCGAGTACAGCCATTGCACTGCCTGCAGGTAGGCCGGGGCGGTGTTCGGGTCGCCGCGACCGTCGACCATCAGGTAGGGCAGGGGCGGTACATCGACCGGTACGAACTGGCCGGCGGGCGGGTGATAGAGTGCCCGGTCGCGCTTCTTGAAGTCGATCTTGTCCATCGGGGTCTTCCTCCTGTGCCGAGCATCCCATGCCAGGCACCCGTCAGCACGCCTGAACCGATTCAGGTGACTTTGCCGAACGAGGGCGAACGGCCCGCGAACGTCCAGGGCCGGAATGCCGCCCTGGGTCATGCGCCCCGTCATGCCCGCGCGGTGCGACAACGTGTCGCAGCCAGAATCGGGCCTTTCCTGCGCTCGATCAATGTCAATGCCTTTCTTAAATGGTGGGTGACGGCCTAAAATTGAAAGGCTGACTCGACCCACCTCCCTACCTGTCTTCCGGACCGGTGGGACCGGCTTTGGCCGGAACAGGCAGGACGGGGAACGGCATTCCCTCGCAATTGGATCGACCGATGATTCCGTTGAAAACCCTTGGGCGCTGGTTGCGCCCGGGCCTGCTGCTGTCGTTGCTGGTGATGCTCACCGGCTGCGATGCCGTGGCCATCCTCAGTCCGAAGGGCCAGATCGGCCAGGATGAGAAGACCCTGCTGATCACGGCCACCGTGCTCATGCTGCTGGTCGTCATCCCGGTCATCATCATGACCCTGACCTTCGCGTGGAAGTATCGCGCCTCCAACACCAAGGCCCGTTACGAGCCGAAGTGGTCCCACTCGACGGCGATCGAGGTGGTGGTGTGGTCCATTCCCTGCATGATCGTGCTGGTGCTGGCGGTCCTGACCTGGCGTTCGTCGCACGCGCTGGACCCGTATCGTCCGCTGGAATCGGACGTCAAGCCGGTCACCATCGAGGCGATCTCGCTGGACTGGAAGTGGCTGTTCATCTATCCGGAAGAGAAGGTGGCGGTCGTCAACGAAATCAAGTTCCCGGTCAACACGCCGCTGAACTTCAAGATCACGTCCGATTCGGTGATGAATGCCTTCTTCATCCCGCACCTGGGCAGCATGATCTACTCGATGGCTGCGATGGAGACCAAGCTCCACCTGATCGCCAACGAGACCGGTGAATTCCCGGGCATGTCCTCGCACTACAGTGGCGCAGGCTTTGCCAAGATGCACTTCACCGCCTACTCGGTCACCGATGCCGAATACCGCCAGTGGCTGGACCAGGTCCGTGCCGGTGAGCAGACCCTGGACAAGGCCTCGTTCAAGGCCCTGGGTGAAGCACGCAACGCCGAGTGGTATCCGGTCACCTACTTCGGCAAGACCGAAGAAGGCCTGTTCGACTGGGTCATCGCCAAGCACATGGGCGACAACAAGCATTACGGCATGAAGCACTCGCACGCCGGTGCCGCCGCTGCCGATGCCGCCAGCCATGAAGCGCACGAGGGGCATGCCCCCAGTGACGCGCATGATTCCAAGGAATCGGGTGAAAACCTGGATGCCACCGAACACGAACACGCTGGCCATGCTGGCCACGCGGGTTCGGGAGAATGAACATGTTGGGAAAACTCTCTCTTGAGTCGATCCCCCACGATCCGATCGTGCTGACCACCCTGGTCGGCGCGGTGCTGGGTGGCCTGGGCGTCATGGCCCTGATCACCAAGTTCAAGCTGTGGGGCTATCTGTGGAAGGAGTGGTTCACCTCGGTGGATCACAAGAAGATCGGCGTGATGTACCTCATCGTCGCCTTCGTCATGCTGCTGCGCGGCTTCTCCGACGCCATCATGATGCGTACCCAGCAGGCGCTCGCCGTCGGCGGGTCCGAGGGTTACCTGCCGCCGCACCACTACGACCAGATCTTCACCGCCCACGGCGTGATCATGATCTTCTTCGTGGCGATGCCGCTGATCACCGGCCTGATGAACCTGGCCGTGCCGCTGCAGATCGGTGCGCGCGACGTCGCGTTCCCGTTCGTCAACTCGCTCAGCTTCTGGCTGTTCGTGTCGGGCGCTGTGCTGATCATGCTGTCGCTGTGGATCGGTGAGTTCGCTGCCACCGGCTGGCTGGCGTTCCCGCCGTTGTCGGGCATCGAATACAGTCCAAGCGTCGGCATGGACTACTACATCTGGGGTCTACAGGTCGCAGGCCTGGGTACCACGCTGAGCGGTATCAACTTCTTCATCACCATCCTGAAGATGCGTACCCCCAGCATGAAGCTGATGCAGATGCCGGTGTTCACCTGGACCGCCCTGGTGACCAACGTGCTGATCGTCGCTGCCTTCCCGGTGCTGACCATCACCCTGGTGCTGCTGACCCTGGACCGTTACCTGGGTACGCACTTCTTCACCAATGACGGTGGCGGCAACGCCATGCTGTACATCAACCTGATCTGGATCTGGGGTCACCCGGAGGTGTACATCCTGGTCCTGCCGGCGTTCGGTGTGTTCTCCGAAGTCATCGCGACCTTCTCGCGCAAGGCGCTGTTCGGCTACAAGGGCATGGTCTACGCCACCGCCTGCATCGGCGTGCTGTCGTTCATCGTGTGGCTGCACCACTTCTTCACCATGGGCTCGGGTGCCAACGTCAATGCCTTCTTCGGCATCACGACGATGATCATCTCGATCCCGACCGGCGTGAAGATCTTCAACTGGCTGTTCACCATGTTCCGCGGCCGCGTGCACTTCACCACCCCGGTGCTGTGGACCATCGGCTTCATGGTCACCTTCGTCATCGGCGGCATGACCGGCGTGATGCTGGCGATCCCGGCCATCGACTTCGTGCTGCACAACAGCCTGTTCCTGATCGCCCACTTCCACAACGTCATCATCGGCGGCGTGGTGTTCGGCATGTTCGCCGGCATCACCTACTGGTGGCCGAAGATGTTCGGCTTCCGCCTCAACGAGTTCTGGGGCAAGTGCGCGTTCTGGTGCTGGTTCATCGGCTTCTACGTGACCTTCATGCCGATGTACGTGCTGGGCTTCATGGGCATGACCCGCCGCCTGCAGAGCACCGTCAACCCGGCCTATGAGCCGCTGCTGCTGATTGCCGCCGCAGGTGCCTTCATCGTGGGTGCCGGCATCCTGTGCCAGATCATCCAGGTGGCCGTGTCGATCCGCGACCGCAAGAAGACCGTCGACCTGACCGGCGACCCGTGGGATGCCCGTACGCTGGAGTGGGAAACCTCTTCGCCGCCGGCCTTCTACAACTTCGGCACCCTGCCGGAAGTCACCGAACTGGACGATTTCTGGGAGCGCAAGCAGCGTGGTGAAGCCTGGCCGAAGCCGGCCAAGTACACCGACATCCACATGCCGCGCAACACCGGCACGGGCGTTGTCATCGGTGCCTTCAGCCTGGTGTTCGGCTTCGCGATGATCTGGCACATCTGGTGGCTGGCCATCGTCGGCTTCGTCGGCATGATCGCCACGTTCATCTACCGCACCTTCGACCAGGACGTGGACTACTGGGTCCCGGCCGCCGAGGTGGAACGCATCGAGAACGAACACCGCAAGCACCTGGAAGCCCAGGGCCTGGTGAAGTCGGAGCTGAAGGCATGAGCACCAATACCTCGACCCTGAGCCACGGGCACGCCGCGCATGCGGCGGCCCATGGCCATGACGACCACGAGCACCACGACACCGGCGGCAACACCGTCTTCGGTTTCTGGGTGTACCTGATGAGCGACTGCCTCATCTTCGCCTCGCTGTTCGCCACCTACGTCGTGCTGGCAGGCGGCACCGATGGTGGCCCCACCGCGAAGGACCTGTTCGAACTGCCGTTCGTGGCATGGGAAACCGCGCTGTTGCTGACCTCGTCGCTGACCTTCGGCCTGGGCATGATCGCCATGCACCGCAAGCAGATGGGCCAGATGTACCTGTGGCTGGGCATCACCTGGCTGCTGGGCTTCGGCTTCATGTGCATGGAAGTGTGGGAGTTCCAGCACCTGATCCACCAGGGCTACGGTCCGGACCGCAGTGCCTTCCTGTCGGCGTTCTTCGCCCTGGTCGGTACCCACGGCCTGCACGTCAGCGCCGGCCTGCTGTGGCTGCTGGTGATGTTCGTGCAGCTGAAGAAGTACGGCCTGACCCCGACCAACAAGACCCGCATGGCGTGCCTGAGCCTGTTCTGGCACTTCCTGGACCTGATCTGGATCGGCGTGTTCTCCGTCGTCTACCTCAATGGAGCCCTGTAATGGCACATGACAACCATGCACACGACCACGGCACCGGCGGCGAAAGCCATGGCACCGTGAAGTCGTACCTGATCGGCTTCGTGCTGGCGGTGGTGCTGACCGTCATCCCGTTCTGGATGGTGATGTCGGGTGATTTCTCGCGCACCGTCAACGGTGTGGTCATCGCGATCACGGCAGTGCTGCAGATGCTGGTCCACCTGGTGTTCTTCCTGCACCTGGACCGCTCTTCGGAAAGCCGCTGGAACGTCAACGCTGCGGCCTTCACCGTGGTGGTGATCGGCATCATCGTGGTCGGTACCCTGTGGGTCATGCACAACATGAACGTACACATGATGCACTGACGTCCGCGCGACGTTGCCACGCAGAAAGGCCGCCCTCGGGCGGCCTTTTTGTTTGTCGCGCCCACCGGGAATGGCACGCGCGGTGGTAGTGCCGGCCGCTGGCCGGCAATTACGGGAAGCCGGCCAGCGGCCGGCTCTACCAGGATCCACGCCATGCGTGGATGGGGTCAGAGTCCTTGCCTGCGACAAGGGATCCGACCCCAAAGCCATCGGCCTCATCCCACCTGGCATGGCCGGCACAGGGGGTAGTGCCGGCCGCTGGCCGGCAGTTGCGGGAAGCCGGCCAGCGGCCGGCTCTACCAGGAGATCCACGCTGTACGGGGATGGGGTCAGAGCCCTTGCCTGCAGCAAGGGATCCGACCCCAAAGCCATCGGCCTCATCCCACCTGGCATGCCGGCACAGGGGGTAGTGCCGGCCGCTGGCCGGCAGTTGCGGGAAGCCGGCCAGCGGCCGGCTCTACCAGGAGATCCACGCCATGCGTGGATGGGGTCTCACCCCACCCGGCGCAGGAATTCCTCGGCGTCCATCGGTCGGCCCAGGTGGTAACCCTGCAATTGATCACACCCCAGTTCGCTCAGGTACTCGCGCTGTGCCTGCGTCTCCACACCCTCTGCCACCACCTGCAGCTGCAGGGTGCGCCCCAGCGCGATGATCGACGAGACGATGGCGGCATCCTCTTCATTGCATTCCAGATCGTGCACGAACGCGCGGTCGATCTTCAGTTCGGTGGCGGGCATGCGCTTCAGGTAGAGCAGGCTGGAATAGCCCGTGCCGAAGTCGTCGATGGCAATGTGCACGCCCATCGCGGTCAGGTCGTTGAGAATCGCCAGGCTGGCGTCCACGTCCTTCATCGCCGTGGTCTCGGTGATCTCCAGGGTCAGGCACGCCGGCTCGATGCGGTGCCGTTGCAGCACTTCGCGCACACTGTCCAGCAGCGCCGGCGAGGCGAACTGCAACGGTGACAGGTTCACCGCCATCGACCATTCGGAATGTCCGGCATCGTGCCACGCGCGCAGCTGTGCACAGGCACGGTCCAGTACCCAGTCACCGATCGGCAGGATCAGACCGCTGCGTTCGGCGATGGGAATGAACACATCCGGCGCCAGCAGGCCCAGCTCGGGATGCTGCCAGCGCAGCAGCGCTTCGGCGCCGGTGGCCGGTGCGCCGGCGGCAGGGAACTTGGGCTGGTAGTGCAGCACCAGCTCGTCGCGGGCGATGGCCTTGCGCAGGTCCTGCAGCAGGCGCAGCTGGCGGTTGGCACTGAGCTGCATCGAGGGGGTGAAGAACGTATAGCCGTTCCGGCCGGTCTCCTTGGTGTGGTACATCGCCGCATCGGCGTGTGCCATCAGCTCGCGCTCGTTGCCGGCATCAGCCGGATACAGGGCGATGCCCAGGCTGGCGCTGACCTGCAGCTCGGCTGCATCCAGCAGGAACGGTTCGCCCGCCGCCGCGATGATCCGCTCGGCGACCACCACTGCATCGTCGGGAACATCGATGGCCAGCACGATCACGAACTCGTCGCCGCCGAGGCGGGCGAAGGTGTCCTGTGGCCGCAGTAGGCCGCCGATACGCTGCGCCACCGCCACCAGCAGGCGATCTCCCAGCTGGTGTCCGTACGCATCATTGACCGCCTTGAAGCCGTCCAGGTCGCAGAACATCACCGCCACCGCCTGGTTGCGCCGCCGCGCCTTCTCGATGGCCTGCTCGATGCGGTCCTGCAGCAGCATGCGGTTGGGCAGCTGGGTCAGCGGGTCGTGCAGGGCGGCCTGGATCAGCCTGTCGTTGGCGTGTGCCAGTGAATCGGCCAGCAGCCCGGTGCGCACGCGCATCTGCCGGTCGAACAGCGAGGCCACCAGGGCGATGCCCAGGGTCGCTACCGTGGTGACGATCACCAGCACCGCCAGCCAACGCGTGTCGATGCCGCCGCTGCCGACCGCGCCGCAGATGCTGCCCTCCGGGAAGCGCGCCGCGGCCATGCCGGTGTAGTGCATGCCGACGATGGCCAGGCCCATCACCAGTGAGGCGAGCAGGCGCAGGCGCGTGGTGTTGCGCTGCTCGGCACGCAGGCGGAAGGCAATCCACAGCGCCGCACCGGCGGCGCCGATGGCAACCGCGATGGAGGCAGCGAACCAGCCCGGGTGATAGGCGATGCCCGGCTGCATGCGCATCGCGGCCATGCCCAGGTAGTGCATGGTGGCAATGCCCAGGCCCATCAGCACGGCGCCGGCCAGCAGACGTCGCCAGGGCAGGCTGGACCGCGACACCAGCCACAGCGCATAGGCCGAGGCGCCGATCGACACGGCCAGCGAGTACAGGGTGATGCCGAGGTCATAGCCGACCGGAATCGGCAGGTCGAAGGCCAGCATGCCGATGAAATGCATCGACCAGATACCCAGGCCCATCGCCGCCGCGCCGCCGGCCAGCCACCAGCGGGCCACGCGGCCCTCGGCGGTGGCCAGGCGGCCGGCCATGTCCAGCGCCGTGTACGAAGCAAGAATGGCCACCAGCAGGGAGATGGCGACCAGGCTCTGACTGTAACTGCCAGTCATGTTGAATCCAGAGGGGGAGGGAGGGGGCGCCCGCAAGGCGCACGCCCGCGACAGCTATCGGCGCGGGCAGACGGGACTTGAGCGGTCGCAGCACCTGCGACCCGGCTCGGCTATCCTGCCACGCCTGTTCCCGTTGCTGGAAATCATCCGATGGCCAAAGCCCGCACCGCCTACGTCTGCAATGAATGCGGCGCCGAATTCAGCAAGTGGCAGGGCCAGTGCACCGAGTGCAACGCCTGGAACTCGCTGTCGGAAATCGTGCTGGAGAGCGCGGCGGCGGCCAAGGCGCCGGCGTCGCGCCGGGCGGGTTGGGCGGGCAAGATCGATCCGCCGAAGATCACCGCGCTGAAGGACGTGGAGCAGACCGAGCACCGCCGGGTCAGCACCGGCATCGGCGAGTTCGACCGCGTGCTCGGCGGTGGCCTGGTCGAGGGCGCGGTGGTGCTGGTCGGCGGTGACCCGGGCATCGGCAAGTCGACCCTGCTGCTGCAGGCAGTGGCAAAGATGGCGGCCGAACTGCCGGTGCTGTACGTCACCGGCGAGGAGTCGCTGGCGCAGGTGGCCGGTCGTGCGCACCGGCTGGAACTGCCACTGGATGGGGTCAACGCGCTGGCCGAGACCGGCGTCGAGTCGATCCTGCAGCATGCCTCCAGGGCGGGCCCGCGGCTGATCGTGGCCGATTCGGTGCAGACCCTGTGGACCGAGAGCCTGACCGCCGCACCGGGTTCGGTCAGCCAGGTGCGCGAGAGCGCGGCGCGGCTGGTGCGTTTCGCCAAGGAGACCGGCACCGCCGTGTTCCTGGTCGGCCACGTGACCAAGGAGGGCGGCATCGCCGGCCCGCGCGTGCTCGAACACATGGTCGATGCGGTGCTGTACTTCGAAGGCGAGAGCGGCAGCCGCTTCCGTTTGCTGCGCGCGTTCAAGAACCGCTTCGGTGCGGTCAACGAACTCGGCGTGTTCGCGATGGGGGACAAGGGCCTGAAGGAAGTCTCCAATCCATCGGCCATCTTCCTGTCCGGCGGCAGCACCCATCAGCCGGGCAGCTGCGTGATGGTCACCCGCGAGGGCACGAGGCCCCTGCTGGTGGAGGTGCAGGCACTGGTCGATGCATCGCCGCTGTCGAACCCGCGCCGTGTTGCGGTCGGCCTGGAGCAGAACCGCCTGGCCATGTTGCTGGCCGTGCTGCACCGTCACGGCGGCGTGCTGGTCGGCGACCAGGACGTGTTCGTCAATGTGGTCGGGGGTATCCGCGTACAGGAGACCGCGGCCGACCTGCCGGTGCTGCTGGCGGTGCTGTCCTCGCTGCAGGACCGGCCGCTGGCGGAAAAGACGATTGCCTTTGGCGAGGTTGGCCTGTCCGGCGAGATCCGCCCGGTGCCCAACGGCGAGGACCGCCTGCGCGAGGCGGCCACCCATGGTTTCAAGCGCGCCATCGTGCCCAAGGCCAACGCGCCCAAGGGCGGTTCGGTGAAGGGCATGGAAGTGATCGCGGTGGAGCGCCTGTCCGAGGCCATCGACGCGGCGTGATGCGCGGGGCCCTGCCTCTACAAGCGTCGTATACGGCAACGGTCAGCCTGCCTGTGCTAGTTTTTCCCGCTCGACGAAGGCGCCCTCTGGCGTCTTTCCGTGCCCAGGAGTAAACGATTACATGCAGGACACCACGCTCACCGCCCCCAACGCTGAAATCCGTCGTGCCGGGGTCGATCTCAATGGACTGATGACGGTGCTGGGCAAGCACCTGTACTCCACTCCGGTGGTGGCGCTGCGTGAGCTGGTGCAGAACGCGCACGACTCGATCATCCGTCGTCGCATCGAACAGCCCGGCATCGAAGTGCCTTCGCGCATCTCGGTACAGGTCGATGCCGCTGCCGGCGTGCTGCGCATCATCGATACCGGTGCTGGCCTGACCCGCCAGGAAATCCACGACTACCTGGCTACCGTGGGCGTCGGCTACACCCGTGGCCTGCGCCAGGGCGGCGAGGACGATGAGGGCCTGATCGGCATGTTCGGCCTCGGATTCCTGTCGGCCTTCGTGCTGGCGCGCAGGGTCAGCGTGCGTACCACCTCGTACCAGACGCCGGAACTGGGTCATCTGTACGTGTCCAGCAATGCCGAGCAGTACACCGTCAGCGAAATGCCGGCGCGCGCGGTTGGCACCGAGGTGGAACTGGAGCTGCATCCGGATTTCCTGCCGCTGGCCAACGAGGCGCGCCTGCACGAGGTGCTGGGCCGCTATTGCGCGCTGCTGTCCGAGCCGATCTTCATCGGTGCTGCGGCCGAGGCGCTCAACCCCGAGCCGCCGCCGTGGCGCAGCCAGGGTGACGTCGTCGTGCATCCGGTGCAGGCGCGTCGTCAGGCGCTGCAGTTCGCTGCGCGCTTCGAGCATGATTTCGAGCCGATCGTCACCGTGCCACTGCACGCGGATGGCGACAGCGATGCCACCGGCCTGCTGTGGGTCCAGGACGGCGCTACCTACGGCACCAGTGACAACCGCAATCTTTCGGTGTTCGTGCGCGGCATGCTGCTGGACGACGATGCGCGCGACCTGCTGCCGCCGTGGGCCGGTTTCATCGGCGGGGTGATCGAATCCTCGCGGCTGACGCCCACCGCCAGCCGCGAAGACCTGCAGCGCGATGACCAGTACCGGGCCGTGCAGCACGCGCTGCTGGAGGCGCTGATTGATGGCCTGGCCGACGTCGCGCGGCAGCAGCCGGAAGCCTGGCGACGCGTTCTCACGCGCCATAATGAGGCCTTGCTGGGCGCGGCGCTGTGCGATGACCGCCTGTTCGACCTGCTGCTGGAGCACGTGCGCGTGCCGACTTCGCAGGGCGACCTGCCGGCCAGTGCGCTGCCGGCACGGGGTGCCGTGCACGTGATTCTCGACAATGGCGGTGGCTTCGAGGAGATGCTGTTCCGTGCGATGGGGGTACCGGTCGCGCATGGCCACCGCTATGCAGTCGTGCCGTTCCTGCGTCGCTGGGCCCAGGCCAAGGGCCTGCGCCTGGTTGAACTGGGGACCGAGCAGGGTAACCGTGCACTGTTCCGAAGCGATGACAGCCTCGACGAGGCGCAGCTGGCATGGCTGCGCGAGCAGCTGGGCGACGGCGAACAGTTGCTGCCGGCACGCTTCAGCCCCGAGTCGCTGCCGGTGGTGGTGGTGCCCGACCGCGAAGCCGAGCTGAAGCAGCGCCTGGAAGACGACGAGAACGACAAGCGCGTGTCGATGGCCGCGCTGCGCCTGGCCCGGCAGTTCACCGCACGCATCGAGTCGCGCGCGCCGTCGCGGCTGTACCTCAACCTCGACAACCCGGCAGTGCAGGCGCTGTTGCGCGCCCAGCGCGAGGGGCATCCACAGGCCGAAGCCGCAGCCCGTCTGCTGCGCTCACTGAAGATCATCGTCGCCGCGCAGGGCCGCCCGCTGGCACGCGCGAACGCTACGCCCGGCCCGGATCTCAACGGCGCCTTTACCGATATTGCCGGTGCCCTGCAGCAGATGCTGCGCTGAGCACCGTACCTTCTCATCCAGCCTTCGCTAGACAGGAGCACTTACCCCATGGACATCTGGAACTGGGTCGAAAAACTGCAGGGTGACCTGCGCCAGGCCGGCCAGGCGCAGAACGCGCACCTGCTGAACCGTCTCGCCGACGAGGTGAGTGAACTGCAGATCGACCGCGTCGATGCGTTGCTGCCCGAGGCGCGTGCGCTGGGCAAGGCGCTGGACAACCCGTGGGTCGACGTCTATGTCGGCCACTGGGCGCTGCGCAACCGCGTCGGCAACCGCGTCGAAGGCGAGAGCGCGCTGGGCGAAGCGGTGGCGCTGTTCGAACGTGCGCACCGTGAGGACACGCTGGAATGCCCGCAGTCGATCTGCGTGACCCAGGATCTGGCTGCCTGCTATGGCAACATCGATGGCCCGGGCTGGGTGCCCGAGCGCATCGAGGTCTGCGATGAAACACTGGGTCGCATCGACCCGAGCTGGGCGTGTTTCCAGTGCCTGAGCTGCGAGAAGGCCGACGCGCTGCTCGATGATGGTCGTGGCCAGGCGGCGCTGGATTACCTGCAGGCGCAGGCCGATGCCGTGGAGGCCTGTGGCAAGGAAGTGTTCGACAGCTTCCCGGAGATGCAGATCAAGATCCTGCTGGGAATGGGCCGTGCCGATGAGGCACTGGCGCTGATCGAAAAGCGGGAGGCCGAAGTTGCTGCGTCCGGAGAGTACGAACCGGCCAACTGCACGGTGCCGCGCCGCCTGTCCAAGGCCTGGGCGCTGGCCCAGCTGGGCCGCGACGAAGAGGCGCTGCAGCAGCTGGTGCCGTGGAGCGAGCTGACTCCGAACTACTGGCGCCTGTGGGCCAACACCGCCGCCGCGCTCTGCCAGCGGGATCCTGCGCGCAACACCTGGGATCTGGGCACGCGATTCAACACGATCATCGAGCACTTTGCCCGGGTCGGATCGCATCGCCTGCTGATCGAAGTGGCAGCGCTGAGCCTGGAGCTGGCGCTGCAGCGTGGCGCGCGCTGGGTGGCACTGCGGCAGCTGGAACTGGCCCGCACCCATCTGGCGCAGCTGCGCCAGGATCGTGGTGCTGCGGCGCTGGTGGCCGGCCTGGCCACGCGCATCGACGCGTTGCCGGATGTCGCACCGCTGCCGGCGCCGGCGGGCGAGCTGCTGGCATGGCTGGACGCGCAGGGCGAACAGAACCAGTCGCGCGATCCCGAGCGCGAAGCGCAGTGGTTGCTGCAGGCGCATGCCGAGCTGCCCGATGACGAGGCGCTGGCCGAGATGGCGGCCAGCGCACTCAATGCCTGCGGCGCGCAGCCCGAGGCGCGCGCGCTGCTGTGGCGGTTCGTACGCAGCCATGCGCAGAACGATGGTCCCGCGGCCTACACGTTGATGCGCTGGCTGGCCGAACAGGGCGACGACGATGGCCTGCGCCAGCTGGCCGATCTCTACCGTGGCAGCGTGCCGGTGTTCGCGCACTGGTGCGAGGTGCAGCGTGCACGCCGCGTGTCCGACTGGCCGGCGCTGGAGCAGGCGGCCCGATCCCTTCTGGAGCTGTCTCCGGGCTCGCACGGCGCGCGCGGCACGCTGGCGCGCATGTACATGGAAACCGGCCGCTTCAGCGAAGCACAGGCCTGCTATGCGCAGCTGGTTGAATTGCTGGAAGAGCCGAATGCCGCGCATTGGGACCACATGAGCGCCGCCAGCGCGGCGCGGGATTGGGACGCCGTGCGTCGCTCGGCGAAGGCGATCGGCATGGAGCTGTCCAGCCAGGAAGGCGTGGTCGAAGAGCCGTGGGGCTGGGTGATCATCCGCAGCGAAGAGAACGGTGAGCCGATGGAGTACTACGCCCGTCGCAGCGGACCGGTGACCGCGCGCATCGTCGAGAACGCGCCGTCCAACCGCGCCCAGCAGGTGGGCGACTGGGTGGTGTTCGATGCCGCGCTGGTGCATCCGGCACCCGAGGAGGAGGATGCACGCGAGCATTTCATCCCGACCTATGCGCAGGTGCATGTGCTGGAACGCGGCGGCTTCGCCCGCAGCTGGATGATCGATGGCGCGCACCCGGGCGAAGAGGCCTGGAACGTCTTCGTCGAGGCGGCCGAAGCACAGGGTTGGAAGGTGTGGTCGCACAGCCGCCCGGACTACACCGTCACCGACCCCGATGTGGAAGACGGCACGCTGCCCGGCCTGCTGTTCACCGTGGCCCAGCCGCAGGACCATGCACCGCTGGCGCTGCACCGCTTCCTCCAGCAGCAGACCGCGACGTGGCCGCATCCGCATTGCTGGCTGCGCCTGGCCGAAGCCTGCGACCAGGATCGCCAGCCGCACCTGGACGTGATCGAGCGTTACGGGTTGTAAGCCGGGTATCGGGTAGTGCCGGCCGCTGGCCGGCAGCACCGGGATATCCTGTAGTGCCGGCCAGCGGCCGGCACTCCCTCGAGGAGAAATACATGCGAAAGACAGGGATGTTCGTGATCGCCGGGCTGCTGCTGGCCCCCACCGTGCAGGCTGCTCCCGCCTGCCGGGAGCCTGCGGCTGTGGCCCGCGCGTTCTACGAGGCGACGACCGGCAACGGTGATCTGCTGGAGCCGCCGGCTGCGCTGGTCAGCGCGGCCTTCGGCAAGGCGCTGCGTGATGAGCGTGCCTGCCAGCAGCGCGAGGAGGGCATCTGCACGATCGATTCCGATCCGTGGCTGGATGCGCAGGATGGCGACATCGACAGCCCCGTGCGTTACAGCTGGAAAGAGGCCTCGGCGACCACCGGTCAGGTAGAAATGCGCTATTGGGTCTGGAAGAAGGCCTACGTGACCCGGTTGCCGATGGTGCGCCAGGGCCAGGGCTGCTGGCAGGTCGATGACATCCTCACCAACAGCGGCCGTTCGGTGCGGAAGATCCTGGCGCAGCCGGTGCCCTGACCGGCGGCAGCATCCACGCAGGGTGCGGTCCAGTTGCCGGCCAGCGGCCGGCACTACCCGGTGATGTTGGGTGGGTGCCGACCGTTGGTCGGCACGCCTCTACCGCGTATGCCCGAACACCAGCTCGATCACGAACTGGCTGCCGAAGAAGGCCAGCAGCAGCAACAGCATCGCTGCCAGCGTCCAGTGCACCGCCTTCATGCCGCGCCAGCCGTAGCGGCGGCGGCCGACCAGCAGCACGCCGAACACGACCCACGACAGCACGCTCAGCACGGTCTTGTGCACCAGCTTCTGTGCCAGCAGGTCATCGACGAACAGCACACCGGTGACCAGGGTCAGGGTCAGCAGCGCGAAGCCGACGGTGATCACCCGGAACAGCAGTGATTCCAGGTCGGCCAGCGGCGGCAGCGCCCGCAGCCACGGCCGGAACTCGCGGCGACGCAGTGCGCGTTCCTGCAGCCACAGCATGATTGCCAGCAGCGCGGCGATGCTCAGCGTGGCGTAGGCCAGCAGCGCCAGCCAGGCGTGGCTGGCCAGACGCCAGCCCAGCACTTTGCTCGGTTCGTGGCCGTAGCCGTGGTAGGCCAGCAGCAGCACGGCAGCCAGCGGGAACACCACCACGCCCAGCGCCGACATCCGCCCGCGTGCGCCGACCAGCGAGGTCAGCCAGGCCATGCCCAGGCCGACCAGCGACAGCGCGGCGAAGAAGTGCATGTCCGGCCCGCCGTTGGTGCGCATCGCCACCATCACGTGGTAGCCGCCGTGCAGCAGCATCGCCGGCAGGGCGGGCCACAGCCAGGCGGGGGAGCCGGTGCTTTCATCGCGGCCAAGCGCACGCACCAGCAGGGCGCTGGCGGCCAGGTAGAGCAGGGCGGCGATGAGAACGATTAACATCGTTGCAGTTTCGCATACCCCTGCGGTGGTGGCGACGGCCCCGTGGTCGCAGCCCGGGGAGGGGAGCGGACCCGTTATACTGTCTGCCTTATTGTCCCCCGCTTTCAG
Source organism: Stenotrophomonas sp. YJH_SMC_6 (assembly GCF_059371335.1). NCBI lineage: Bacteria > Pseudomonadati > Pseudomonadota > Gammaproteobacteria > Lysobacterales > Lysobacteraceae > Stenotrophomonas > Stenotrophomonas sp. YJH_SMC_6. The sequence goes on from NZ_JCAFUM010000001.1 coordinate 312,857, forward strand.
ACAGGTTGCGCCGCATGTTCGAGTCCCTGACCCAGCGCCTTTCCGGCACCATCGAGCGCCTGCGTGGCCGTGGCCGCCTGACCGAGGAGAACATCCGCGAGGCGACCCGCGAAGTGCGCATCGCGCTGCTCGAAGCCGACGTTGCGCTGCCGGTGGTGCAGGCCCTGATCGAGCGCATCAAGGTACGAGCGGTCGGCCAGGAAGTGCTGAAGTCGCTGACCCCGGGCCAGGCGCTGATCAAGGTCGTGCGCGACGAGCTGACCGCGGTGATGGGCGCCGAAGCCAGCGACCTGAACCTCAATGTGCCCGCGCCGGCCATCATCCTGATGGCGGGCCTGCAGGGCGCCGGCAAGACCACCACGGTGGGCAAGCTGGCCAAGCACCTGAAGGAAAAGCGCAAGAAGAAGGTGATGGTGGTTTCGGCCGACGTCTACCGTCCGGCCGCGATCGAACAGCTGAAGACCCTGGCCGAGCAGGTCGGCGTGCTGTTCTTCCCGTCCAGTGCCGACCAGAAGCCGGAAGCCATCGTCCGTGCCGCCATCGACGACGCGCGCAAGTCGTTCGTCGACGTGCTGCTGGTCGATACCGCCGGCCGCCTGGCCATCGACGAAGCGATGATGGCCGAGATCAAGGCCCTGCACGCTGCGGTGAACCCGGCCGAAACCCTGTTCGTGGTCGACGCCATGACCGGCCAGGACGCGGCCAACACCGCCAAGGCCTTCGGCGATGCCCTGCCGCTGACCGGCGTGGTGCTGACCAAGACCGACGGTGACGCCCGTGGCGGTGCCGCACTGAGCGTGCGCTACATCACCGGCAAGCCGATCAAGTTCGTCGGCGTCAGCGAAAAGCCGGAAGGCCTGGACGTGTTCCACCCGGACCGTATCGCCAGCCGCATCCTCGACATGGGCGACGTGCTGTCGCTGGTCGAGCAGGTCGAGCAGCAGGTCGACAAGGACAAGGCGGCCAAGCTGGCCGAGAAGGTCGCCAAGGGCAAGAAGTTCGACCTGAACGACATGCGTGACCAGCTCGAGCAGATGCAGAACATGGGCGGCATCGGCGGCCTGATGGACAAGCTGCCGGGCCTGGGCAACATCCCCGACCATCTGAAGCAGCAGGTCAGCCAGGGCAAGGAAGTGCCGCGCATGATCGCCATCATCAGCTCGATGACCAAGAAGGAACGGCGCAACCCGAACCTGCTGAACGGCTCGCGCCGCGCGCGCATCGCCAAGGGCTCGGGCGTGACGCCGGCTGACGTCAACAAGCTGATGAAGCAGTACATGCAGATGGAAAAGATGATGAGCAAGATGGCCGGCGGCGGCATGAAGGGCATGCTGCGCAGCATGAAGGGCATGATGGGCGCCATGGGCGGCCGCGGCATGCCGTTCCGTTGATGCAGCGACGGGGCCGGCGCGCATTGCGACGCGGCCCCGGTCACAATGACTGGCGTATGCTGGATGGCGACTTCTCCAACAGGTATGTCGCGTGAATGCATCGCCGATTCTTGAACGCGCCGACACCTTCTGTCGGCGTTTTTCATTGCAGCTTCCGATCCTGCTGGCACCGATGGCCGGTGCCTGCCCGGTGCCGCTGTCGGCTGCGCTGGCCAATGCCGGCAGCATGGGCGCGATGGGCGCGGTGTTGTCCTCTTCGGCCGATATCGGTCGCTGGATGGACGATTTCCGCGCCGCTTCGACCGGCCCGGCGCAGGTGAACCTGTGGGTGCCGGATCCGGTGCCGACCCGTGACGTTGCCGCCGAGGCTGCCAGCCGCGCCTTCCTGGCGCAGTGGGGCCCGGACGTGCCGGCCAGCGCCGCCGATGCCACGCCCGCCGACTTCGAAGAACAGTTCGCCGCACTGCTGGCCGCACGCCCGGCGGTGGCCTCGACCATCATGGGCGTGTTGCTGCCGCGCCACGTGCAGCAGTTGAAGGATGCCGGCATTGCCTGGATCGCCTGCGCGACCACCTTGTCCGAAGCGCGTGCAGCACAGGACGCCGGTGCCGATGCGGTGGTGGCGCAGGGCATGGAAGCGGGCGGCCATCGCGGTGCGTTCGATCCGGCGATGGCCGAGCGCCAGCTGGTCGGCCTGTTCGCGCTGCTGCCGCGCCTGGCCGATCACCTGCAGATCCCGGTGATTGCCGCCGGCGGTATCGCCGATGGCCGCGGTATCGCCGCCGCGCTCACGTTGGGGGCCAGCGCGGTGCAGATCGGCACCGCGTTCCTGCGCACGCCCGAAGCAGCGATCGCCTCGGCATGGGCCGATGGGCTGGCCGCCAGCGAACCGGAAGACACCTGGCCGACCCGCGCCTTCAGCGGCCGCCTGGGCCGCGGCCTGGCGACCGCCTATGTGCGCGCCGCTGCCGCAGAAGGCGCCCCGGCGCCACGCCCGTACCCGGTGCAGCGCGGGCTGACCGCGCCGATGCGCAAGCAGGCCGCGCAGGAAAACCGCCTGGCGGCGATGCAGGCCTGGGCCGGGCAGTCGGCGTGGATGGCGCCGGCACAGCCGGCCGCCGACGTGCTGCGTGGCATGTGGAGCCAGGCGCAGGCGCTGCTGCGATGACGGTGACCTGCAACGGTCTGCCGGCACAGGTCGAGGATCTGCTGCCGGCGCTGGTCAACTACGGCCATTTCACCTCGCTGCAGGTGCGCGACCACGCGGTGCAGGGACTGGACCTGCATCTGGCGCGGCTGTCACAGGCCACGCGTGCACTGTTCGGCAGCGAGCTGGATACGGTGCAGGTACAGACCTGGATGGCACAGGCCCTGCAGCAGGCCGGCCTGGCCGATGCCTCGCTGCGGGTGACGGTGTACTCGCGCCGGTTCGATTTCCGCAACCCGCTGGCGGCGGTGCCGGTGGACGTGCTGGTGGCAGTATCAGCGCCGGTGGCCCTGATCGCGCCCAAGCGTGTGCGCAGCGTGGTCTGGCAGCGCGAAATGCCGCAGATCAAGCACGTGGGCACGTTTGGCCTGTTCGCCGAGCGCCGCGCGGCGATGGCCGAAGGATTCGACGATGTGCTGTTCGTGACCGCTGATGGCGACGTGAGTGAAGGCAGCACCTGGAACCTGGCCGTGCACGATGGTGAACGGCTGCTCTGGCCGCAGGCGCCGGCCCTGCGCGGTACGGCCGAAGCGCTGCTGAAGCGGCATTGGCCCGATGCGCAGTTGACGCGGCCGTTGGCGCTGGCTGAACTGGGCAGTGTGAAGGCCGCTTTTGCCTGCAACGCCAGCGGCCTGTGGGCGCTGGAGGCCATCGACGGGCATCTCCTGCCAAGCTCGCAGGCGCTGGCTGAACAGGGCAGGGCGGTGCTGGCGGCTGTGGCTTGGCAGCCGCTTTCCTGAACGAGGCGCGTAGTTGGCGATCGCTGGGCATGGCCGGACGCTACCTTGAAGCGTTGCAGTCGGTAGCGCCGGGGCCATGCCCGGCGGATGCGTCCGCAGCGAACAACACTCAGGAGTTCCAATCAGATATGGGTACGGTCACCGAGCAGCATCGCGCGGTAGCGATGCACGCAATCAAGGTCATGGGCGCTGAGGGGCGGCCCAAGGTCCAGACCTTTCACGATGATCATCGCCTACGTTCGGTCGATATCCTCACGACGTTCAGCTCTCCGGAAGCAGGGCTGAAGTCCATCTCGTCCATCGGCCTATCGGATTCTGTGTTACGTCATGCGGAGGGGCACGAACTGGAAACGCGCGTCGAGCTGTGTGCGTGCGCAGAACAGGACGCGCTGCACTGGGACAACGTCGTCGCCTCGACGGCTTTCGCGATCCTGCGCGATCGTGCGGCGGTGCAGCCCGGTAGCGTGATTCCCGACATCCTGCGGGACTACTTCCCGTCGACCCGGATGCCGCACGTCTATCTGGTGCCGCCCTTCTTCTGGAATGACGCCAGGTTCCCGGGGCTGCAGTTCCCGCCGGTGGCCATCAACTGGCTGCAGTGCATCGCCATCCACGAATCCGAGCGGCAACTTGTCGAGCGGATTGGCGGCGATGCATTTGACGACCTGCTGCAGCGGCACGAGGTAGATGTGCTGGACATGCATCGGGCGCCGGTAGCTGGAGCGCTCTGACGCTATCGCCCCGGGAATCTTGGAGGGGCGGTCGGAGGTTGATCACTTAGCTGAACGAAAGTGGCGAGGCATAGCACTGCGCTACCGTGAAGATGGATACAGCCCGGGGTTGGCTCGGCCGGGCTCTGCCGCTATAATCGCCCGCTTACCTCGCCATCCTGGCGACTGGGCAATAGGAAAAACACCATGGTCAAGATTCGACTGACCCGCGGCGGCGCCAAGAAGCGTCCGTTCTACCACATCATCGTCACCGACGTGCGCAGCGCGCGCGACGGCCGCAACATCGAGCGCGTTGGTTTCTACAACCCGGTCGCCCAAGGCGGCGAGAAGCGCATCGAGCTGGACCTGGCCCGCGTTGACCATTGGGTCAAGAACGGCGCCCAGCCGACCGACAAGGTCCGCAACCTGATCAAGGAAGCGACCAAGTCCCAGGCCGCTGCGGCCTGATCCTGACGGGCCACGCTTCGGCGTGGCCCTCTTGGTTGAAGCAGATGAAAGATATCGAGCGCCGCATCCTGCTGGGCAGGGTTGTCGGCGCTTTTGGTGTGCGCGGCGAGATCAAGCTCGAGTCCTGGACCGAGCCACGTTCCGCCATTTTCCGTTACCAGCCGTGGATCGTGCGCAGCCCGTCCGGCGTGGAAACCACAATTGAAGGTGTGCGTGGCCGCGACAGTGGCAAGCACCTGGTCGCCCGTTTCCCCGGCGTCGAGGACCGCGATACCGTCGAAGCGATGCGCGGCACCGAGATCTACGTGGCCCGCAGTGCCCTGCCACCGCCGAAGCCCGATGAGTATTACTGGGTGGACCTGGAAGGCCTGGACGTGAAGACCACCGAGGGCGTTGCCCTGGGCCAGGTCTCGCACTTGTTCAGCACCGGCGCCAACGACGTGGTGGTGGTCCGGGGTGACCGCGAGCGGATGATTCCGTTCGTGCAGCCGGACTTCGTCAAGTCGGTCGATTTCGAGGCCAACCTGGTCGTGGTCGACTGGGATCCCGAGTTCTGAGTGTGAGCATGCGTTTCGACGTCATCACCCTGTTCCCCGAGTTCCTCGCCCAGTCCGCTGGACTGGGCGTGGTCGGGCGCGCGCAGGAGAAGGGATTGTTCAGCCTGCATGGCTGGAATCCCCGTGATTACGCCGAAGGCAACTACCGCCGGGTGGACGACCGTCCGTTCGGTGGCGGCCCGGGCATGGTGATGCTGATCGAGCCGTTGCAGGCCTGCCTGCAGGCGATCCGCGATGCTGATCCGACCCCGGCGCGGGTGATCTACCTCAGCCCGCAGGGGGCGCCGTTGACCCAGGCCAAGGTGCGGGAACTGGCGGCATTGCCGCGCATGGTCCTGCTCTGTGGCCGCTACGAGGGCATCGACGAGCGTTTCCTGGAAGCCAATGTCGACGAGGAAATCTCCCTCGGCGACTACGTGCTGTCGGGTGGCGAGCTGGGTGCCGCGGTCATCATCGACGCCGTGGCCCGCCTGCAGGACGGGGCCCTGAATGACGCTGAATCAGCGGCCCAGGACAGCTTCGAAGGTGATCTGGGCCTGCTCGACTGTCCGCACTACAGCCAGCCGGCCCAGCACCCTCTGGGCGACGTGCCGGACGTGCTGCGCTCAGGCAACCATGCGGCCATCGCCGCGTGGCGCCGCCAGCAGTCGCTGGTCCGTACCGCCCAGCGGCGCCCGGACCTGCTGGATGAACAGGCGCTGGGCAAGGCCGACCGCACGCTGCTGGAACAGGGCCGTCAGGCCCAGAAACAGAAGGCCGACCCCTAGCGCAGGGCCGGCTTTATCGGCTATCATGGCCAATTACCGCCAGCCTAGGCCGGCGCGCGCAGTACCCACAACAAACGTGCAGCACAGTCCGGTGACTGCATGAGCCCACGTTGTCTACATGACACGCCCACCCGAACAAGAATCGGTGTAACCCATGAGCAAGCTGAACAAGTCCATCGTTGCGGAATTCGAATCCGCCCAGATCACCCGTGAACTGCCGAAGTTCAGCCAGGGCGACACCGTTGTCGTCAACGTGAAGGTGAAGGAAGGCAGCCGCGAGCGCGTGCAGGCCTACGAAGGCGTCGTCATCGCCACCAAGAACGCCGGCCTGAACTCCTCGTTCACCGTGCGCAAGATCTCGCACGGCTACGGCGTCGAGCGCGTGTTCCAGACCCACAGCGCCATCATCGACTCGGTCGAAGTGAAGCGTCGTGGCAAGGTCCGCGCCGGCAAGCTGTACTACCTGCGTGGCCTGGAAGGCAAGGCTGCCCGCATCAAGGAAGACCTGGCTGCCGCTGCTGCCGCCAAGGCTGCCCGTCTGGCCGAAAAGGCCTGATAAACAACTTCGGTTGTTGCCGCGACGGCCACCTTCGGGTGGCCGTTTGCGTTTTCGGCAGCGCATCGGCCACGATCAGGTGATGAACGACATCAACCCGCGCTATCCCGCCGTGATCCAGTCGGCGTTGCGCTTCCTCGACGGCAAGGGATTGGCGCGTGTGCAGTCGGCGCCGTTGCTGCATCGCCTGCTGTGGCGCATGGGCATCGCACTGCCACCGCCGATCCTGGTCGGCTTCGGTACCAATGCGCTGGTGCAGGGCCTGTTGTTCGGGCTGTTCTGGACCGCGCTGATGTGGCTGATGCTGTGGCAGGGCAGTGAGCGTCCGCTGGCGCTGCTGCTGGTGGCCGGGCTGTTGGCCGGAGCGCTGTTCGGCATGGTGATGGCGGCGCTGATGCGCGCGCTGCGCCGGCACCGCAAGCTGCCGGAGTGGCGCCAGTTCCGCGCGGGGCAGGCGGACTGAGCCGATGGCGCACTGCGCCGTGACCGCCCGGCACAGGCCGCGGTAGGCTGCCGGCATCATCCCGATGGACGTGCCGTGCGATGCCTGCCAAGCGAACCGCACCTTCCGCTGCGCACAAGCTGTTGTCAGGCGGTAATCCGCAGATCGCCAAGGGCGAGGGCGATGCCACGGTACAGGCCTATATCGCGGCGATGCCGGACTGGAAGCGGCCGATCGGCGCACGGCTGGATGCGCTGGTCGAACAGGCCGTACCCGGGGTGCACAAGGCGGTGAAGTGGAACTCGCCGATGTATGCGGTGGCCGCGGGCGAAGGCTGGTTTCTCAGCTTCCATTGCTTCACCCGCTATATCAAGGTGGCGTTCTTCCGCGGCGCTGCGCTGAAACCGGTGCCGCCGGAGCCGTCCAGGAGTGCCGATACGCGCTACCTGCACATTGCACAGGATGGCGTACTGGATGAAGCCCGGTTTCTTGACTGGGTGCGCCAGGCCGCGGCATTGCCCGGCGAACACATGTAAGCCCACCGTTCTGATCTCCTTGCCGACGAGAGCCGCTGATGGCCACGCATGCACCCAACCCGGCTGATGCCGGAACCCCGGCCGCCGAACTGATCGATGCGCGCATCGCCGAACTGGGCGACTGGCGTGGCGAAGCGCTGGCACGCGTGCGTGCGTTGATCCAAGAGGCGCTGCCCGACGTGCAGGAAACCTGGAAATGGCGGGGTACACCGGTGTGGGAGCACAACGGCATCCTGTGCACCGGCGAGACCTACAAGCAGGCGGTGAAGCTGACGTTTGCCAATGGCGCGGCGCTGGCCGATCCGAAGGGCCTGTTCAACGCCAGTCTGGAGGGCAACACGCGCGCGCGATCGATATCCATGAAGGCGCGATGCCGGATGCCGCCGCGTTCAAGGCGCTGATGCGCGCGGCGGCCATGTTCAACGCGGCGAAGAAGAAGCGGTAGAGCCGGCCGCTGGCCGGCTGTGCCGCGATGCTGCTGGAGAGGTGTGAGGTTGCCGGCCAGCGGCCGGCACTACCGTGGCGTTCACTGGCCCATGAGGTTGCCGGCCCGCGGCCGGCACTACCGCAGCGGTGCGGCATCCGGGTCGGCCACCGGCGACGGCGGGCAGGCCGGAATTTCCGAGGGCGTGGCCAGTTCCTCGGCGTGCGAGGGCTTGCTGATCATCTTCGCCTTGCGCCAGCCGCCCCAGCGGTAGTACGCCAGCGACAGCAGCATCGAAACCAGCGAGCTGACCGGGAAACTCCACCAGATCGCATCGGCGCCCCAATACGGCTGCAGCAGCTCGGCGAACGGCACGCGCACGCCCCACAGCGAACCAGCCAGGATCAGCAGCGGCGGGATCACCGCGCCGGTGGAGCGCACCACGCCGGAGATCACGAAGCTGACGCCGAAGAACAGGAACGAGCCGATCACCACGTGGTTGAGGTGACGGGCAATGTCCAGCGCCTGGCTGGCCGGCGGCAGGAACAGGGCCAGCAGCTGGCGATCGAACAGGACCAGCGGCAGGATCAGCGCGCCGGTCAGCAGGAAATTGAACAGCACGCCCTGGCGTGCGGTGCCGCGTACGCGGTCCCAGCGCTGTGCACCGACGTTCTGCGCCGCCATCGAAGAGCACGCCGCGCCGATCGCCATCGCCGGCATCTGCAGGTAGTTCCACAGCTGCAGGGAAGCGCCGTAACCGGCGGCGGTGTCGGTGCCGTACTGGTTGACCATGGTCATCAGCAGGATCACCGACAGCGAGATCAGCACCATCTGCAGGCCCATCGGCACGCCCTTGAGCACCAGCGCTTTCAGGATGGTCAGGTCGAGCTTGAACAGGCGCATGTCGGCGCGGCCCAGCCACAACGTGTGGCGCTTGTGCCGCATGTACAGCAGCAGGCCGGCCAGCGACAGCGTCTGCGCGACGAGCGTGGCCCAGGCCGAGCCGGCGATGCCCAGCGCGGGGAACGGCCCCATGCCGAAGATCAGAACCGGGTTCAGCACGATGTCCAGTGCCACCGACACCATCAGGAAACGGAACGGTGTGCGCGAGTCACCGGCACCGCGCAGCGCGGCGGTGAGGAAGGCGAACGCATACAGCGTCGGCATCGCCAGGAAGATGATCTGCAGGTAGGCCTCGGCCAATGGCAGCGAGGCGGCCGGCGTGCCCATCGCCGCCAGCAGCGGATGGGCCATGAACCAGCCGGCGATGGCGATGATCACCGACAGGCCGATGAAGAAGGTGGCGCTGGTACCCACCACGCGCCGCGCCTGCGCGATGTCGCGCGCGCCGATCGCTTGGCCGATCAGGATGGTCGAGGCCATGCCGAAGCCGAACACCGAGCCGATCAGGAAGAACATGATGTTGTTGGCGTTCGCGGTGGCGGTCAGTGCCGCCTCGCCGAGGAAGCGCCCGACCCAGACCGCATTCACCGAACCGTTCAGCGACTGCGCGATGTTGCCGGCCAGGATCGGCAGGGAAAACAACAGGAGATTGCGGCCGATCGGGCCGGAGGTCAGGTCAAGCGGCGCTTTGGCCATGGAGTGGTGATCGAATCCCGGGAGGCGCACACTAGCACCAAGCCGGTTTGCAGGATGTGGCAATGCATCAACGACTGCAGGTGAAGCGAAGCCTGGCGCTGGCCTTGATCGGCGCCGCGCTGGCCGCATGTTCGACAGGTGACCGGCTGGGCGATACCCAGGTGCGGCCAACCGACCGCCCCGAGTGCCTGGTCGGCAGCCAGCGCCAGGATCTTTCCGCCGGCGTTCCCACCCTGATCGGGGGCAGTGGCTGCCGCACCGACCCCGACAACCCGCGTCCCCTGAACAAGCGAACGGAGTAGTCCCTGCCGATGACCGAGCTTTCCCCGCTGTCGCCCAGTGTCCGCCTGGACATCTGGCTGTGGGCGGCCCGTTTCTTCAAGACCCGCAGCCTGGCCAAGCAGGCCATCGAGACCGGCAAGGTCAGCGTCGCCGGGCAGCGCCCGAAATCCTCACGCGCAGTGCGCGTCGGTGAGCAGCTGCAGGTCGACCGCGGCGAAGAGCATTTCGAGATCCAGGTGCTGGGCCTGAGCGACCAGCGCGGGCCGGCGCCGACGGCGCAGCAGTTGTATGCTGAGAGTGAGGCCTCGAAGGCGCGCCGTGCCGAACAGCGCGCGTTGCGCATCGCGGCGCGCGATGGTTTCCAGCCGCCGGAGCACAAGCCGGACAAGCGCGCACGGCGGTTGATCCGTGCACTGGGCGATATCGACGCGTTGTGATGCGGTCCGGCCTCGCTAATGGCGAGACCGGCTGCTTGACGGCGGACGGCAGCCTGGCGAGCGTTGCCGGAATGCCGCAGCGGCTGTTCAGTCAGTGCGGGACTGATCGAAATGAGCGACAACGCCGCGCAGCAGGCCAGCGGCCTGCAGCGTTGAGTCCGTTGAAATCGCCTTCCGCCACAGCTCGATCCGTTCCATGCTTTCTGCCATGGAGACCAGGTCATCAAGAATGGCCGACGGGACGTCCTGGCCGTCCAGCAGCCTGATCAATCGTGTTCGCGGCGATTCGAGCAATTCGAGCAACTCGAGCGACGCGGCGTCGATGCTCGCCTTGGCCGCTGGCTTCACAGCATCGTCCAGCGGATCGATCAGCATCCACAGATACTCTGTGGTCAGCAGACGGAATTCCTCGGACGCCGGATCCAGTTTGCTCCAGGCGGAAAGCAGGAGGTGGTGGCTGCAGAGCTGGGTACGCGCCGACTGGGCCAGCTCCCCGCGATCGGTGTTTTCGAACAAGTTGTTGAGTACAAACAGGCTGTGGTGCAGGGGCAGCGTGGCCTCGGCTTTGATGTCATCCAGCACCCGGTGGCTACCCCGTTGGAAGATGCGGGCGGCTGCATCCGCTTCGAGCTGCGTCGACAGTACTTCCCAGGCCAGGCCAAGATCCCCGACGCTGTAGTCAGCGACCTTGAGCAGTGCCATCTCCAGCCGGCCCCCCTCCGGCTTGGGATGCATGCGGACCAGGTTGTCCAGAAGCAGTGTTTCCCGCGTGCTGCAGGCAATGCCGGCAAACATCTCCGCATTGGAGGGTAGCCGGATCTCGACGAGAACGGCTTTTGCCAGGTCCGCATCGAATGCCTCTGACACCCGGTCCAGCAGGGCATTGATGAACTCGGCCCAGGCGCGGCCGATGCCGATGCCACCATACTTGGAGTTCACGCCCGCCTCGCTTACCAGGGCGGCCAGCCCACGTCCCAGCGACGTCGCCAGTTCCCTGCTGCAGATGCGCAGCAAATCGAATGTACCCTGCAGCGTGGTGAGATGTCCGGCATCCACATCGGACACACTCGGGATGAACTTCACCAGCAGTGCCAGTGATGCCTGCACATCCCTGTTGCCGGCATCCAGCCGGGAGATTCTCGAGGCGATGCTGGAAAAATCGCTCGCGCGAATCGGGCGAAGGCCCAAGGTCCTCACCGTCATTTCAAGGTGATGAGAGAACCCGGATCGTGAGCTCAGCTCCAGCAGGCGCTGCGCATCATCGCCGGGGGCGGACAAGGCGGCCAGGATCAGGTCGGGCAGCAGGATCTGCGTTGCGTGGGCGACCGGAACGTTGAACCACAGGGCGGCCAGGTGCTCCTGCAGATGCTCATCGTCGGCCAGTTTGACCAGCGCCGGCTCCAGGCCCTCCGGGCGCCCGTGCATCGTCTCGAGCAGCCTTGGCGAGTGGCGGGTGGCGACGAACAATGCAGCGGTCTGCAGCGGAATTTCCTCCCACCACTGGTCGGTGATCGAGGTCAGGTCGTTGATGAACGAGATGATCCGTCGTGGCGTCTGCGCTTGGTCAGGATCGGCAGCGGCGAACATCCGGTAGACCTGGTCGCACGCGAGTGCATTGGTGCCTTCCGGCAGCGCCTTGCGGAGCTGGCAGGAAAAGAACTCCGAAGCATCGGACAGGACCGGCGCTGAAACCACGAACGACACATCAAAGGTCTTTCGCAGCAGGTCCGCCTGCTCTTGGTGGCTGCCGCCACCCCGCGATCCGTGCATGGCGGAAAGCACATGACCGCGATCATAGGGGATCACGATCAGCAGATTTCCAGTCGATGGACTGCGCGATTCGAAGGAATCCACCGTGATCGAATGGATGTCCGCCCAGGCGGCCGGGATGCGCGAGGGCGGCAGCCGGTCCACATTGTCCAGGACAATGACCAGCCGGCGATCATCGTTCTGGAATTCAGATGAAATGTTGGCAAGCAGCTTCCTGAAGCCATGCTGCGTGGAATCATGCTCATTGATCTTCTGCTCGACATCGGTGCTGGCGGCATCCTTGTCAAACAGCCGGATCGCGCTGGACAGGGCATAGGTCATTCTGTGGCTGAACCCTCTGACGTCCTCGGGTGCATCGGCATAGGCGCGCTTGACATGGATCGCACCGGCACTGAGTACCGTGGCCAGAATCGCCATCGACGAGAAGATGTGCAGTGGCGACGGATCTGCGGCACGCAGCTGCGACAATTCCAGGCCGGAGTAGACAATCGGCAGCAGCGGCAGGCTCAGCAGGGCGACCAGGCCAAAACCACTGAATAGCTTCCGGTTGCTGGTATGCGTGCGTACTTTCCTGGCGGAGACGTTGTCTGCCAGTTCGCGGCAGAAGGGCTTGAGCGTTTCATCCTGCTCCTGCATCCAGATCAGCAGGCTTTCCGTGAACGTGGCGCGGAAGCCTGTCGATTGATTGGCCCACAAGTCGTAATTGAAGAACCGGAACCTGCCTGCGGCACGCCGGTCCAACTCGGCTGCGGCCAGCTGCACAAGGGTGGACTTGCCCGAACCCCAGGGCCCTTCGATTCCGATGGTCGCGGAGCGCACCTGCAGCTGTTCAAGCGTGTTGGCCAGGGCGCGTGCGGTTCTGGCGTGACCGCCGCCGGAAAACTGGTCGCTGTCGGACGGAATGTCGAACAGCACCGTGCGTCTGCGATCGATCATGAGCGTTTCACTTTCCTTGTGATGGGCCACACACGCTAGCAGGCGGGCAGGGCCATCAACAATGGCCCTCATGCCCACGGCAACCGGCCCCACGCGCGGCCAGGGCCGTGCGCGGTGATATCGACGCGTTGTAAGCAACCGGGCGCCGGACCGGGTCCGGCGCCCGCATGCCTCAGCGCTTGCCGCCCAGCAGGCTGCCGCCGATCTTCAGCAGATCGCCCACGCCGAGCTGGCCGTCACCATCCTGGTCCAGCAGGCTGCCGAGCAGGCCACCGGCAAGACCGCCCTGCTGCTGCACCTGCTGCTTTTCCTGGCCGAGGGCCTGGCTGAGCGAGCCGGCGTCGGCCTGGCCGCCACCGAGGCGCTGGGCGAGGAAAGCCATCACGATCGGTGCGAGGATCTGCAGCAGCTGGCTGGTGCGGCCACTGTCGAGCTGGGTGGCCTGGGCCAGGCCGGTTTCCACCTTCTGCTGGTTGCCGCCGAAGATGTGGCCGAGGATGCCGGCGCCATCGCTGGCGGCACCACCGCCACCGCCGCCCAGTACCGAACCGAGCACGCTGCCCAGGTCCAGCCCACTGTGGTTGTTCTGCAGCGCGCCGAGCAGCGCCTGCGCGCCCTGCGGCTGCGAGGCGTTGTTGCCCAGCGCGCCCATCAGCACCGGCAGCGCGGCACTGATCGCACCGGAAGCCTGGGTGTCGCTGATGCCGAGCTGCTGCGACACCTGCTGCAGCGGGGCGCCCTGCAGTTTGGCGAGAAGTTCGTCGGTGAGGCTCATCTGCGGAATCCTTGATTGGGGTGGGGCGTGCAGAAGGTACGACGCGGACCGTTAAAACGGCGACGCCGCCTCACGGGGAGGCGGCGTGCTGTTCACGGGGCAGGGCGATCAGAGCTCGATGTCTTCGGCGCCCGGGGTCGCGGTGGGGAAGTCCGCTTCCGGCTGCGCCGGCTTGAACGGATCCGAAGGCTGGCTGGCCAGCGCCTTCAGCGCTGCGGCAACGCCAGCGCCATAGGCCGGGTCGGCCTTGCTGCAGTTGTCGATGTGGCGCTGCTTGATGAAGTCCGGCGCATCGCCCAGGGCGCGGGCGGTGTTGGCGAACAGGCGGTCCTTCTGTGCCTGGTTGTAGCTGCGGAACAGCGCACCGGGCTGGCTGAAGTAGTCGGCGTCGTCCTCACGGAAATTCCAGAAGTCGGCGTCACCGCGGATCTTCATCGGCGGCTCGCGGTACTGCGGCTGTTCCTGCCACTGGCCGTAGCTGTTCGGCTCGTAGTGCGGCAGGCCGCCGTAGTTGCCGTCCACGCGCATCGCACCGTCGCGGTGGTTGCTGTGCACCGGGCAGCGTGCGGCGTTCACCGGAATCTGGTGGTGGTTTACGCCCAGGCGGTAGCGCTGCGCATCGGAATAGGCGAACAGGCGTGCCTGCAGCATCTTGTCCGGCGACGGGCCGATGCCCGGCACCAGGTTGCTCGGTGCGAACGCAGACTGCTCCACGTCCTGGTACCAGTTGACCGGGTTGCGGTTCAGTTCGAACTGGCCGACTTCGATCAGCGGGTAGTCGCTCTTCGGCCACACCTTGGTCAGGTCGAACGGATGGATGCGGTAGGTTTCCGCCTCCAGCTCGGGCATGACTTGGATGAACAGCTTCCACTTCGGGAAGTCGCCCTTCTCGATTGCGGCGAACAGGTCGCGGCCGTGGCTTTCGCGGTCATGGCCGACCAGGATCTGCGCCTGCGCGTCGGTCAGCGATTCGATGCCCTGCTGGCTGACGAAGTGGAACTTCACCCAGAAGCGCTCGCTGTCGGCGTTGGTGAAGCTGTAGGTGTGCGAGCCGAAGCCGTGCATGTGGCGGAAGCTGCGCGGGATGCCGCGGTCGCTCATCACCACGGTCACCTGCAGCAGGGCTTCGGGCAGCAACGTCCAGAAGTCCCAGTTGTTGCGCGCGCTGCGCAGGTTGGTATGCGGGTCGCGCTTCACGGCCTTGTTGAGGTCGGCGAACTTGCGCGGGTCGCGCAGGAAGAACACCGGCGTGTTGTTGCCGACCAGGTCCCAGTTGCCTTCTTCGGTGTAGAACTTCAGCGCGAAGCCGCGGATGTCACGCTCGGCGTCGGCGGCGCCACGCTCGCCGGCCACGGTGGTGAAGCGGGCGAACATCTCGGTCTGCTTGCCGACCTTCTCGAACAGCTTGGCGCGGGTGTACTTGCTGATGTCATGGGTGACAGTGAAGGTACCGAACGCGCCCGAGCCCTTGGCGTGCATGCGGCGCTCGGGAATGATCTCGCGGTTGAGGTTGGCCAGCTTCTCCAGCAGCCAGACGTCTTCCATCAGCAGCGGGCCACGTGGGCCGGCGGTCTTGCTGTTCTGGTTGTCCACCACCGGTGCGCCGAAGGCCGTGGTCATCGGCGTGACCGGATCATCGCCGTGCTTCTGCTTGGGCGTGGTGCTCAGTTCACGCTGCTGCTGGGCGCCTTCCGCAGGCGACGGCGCGGTGTGATACGGGCACTTGGGGCTGTTGTTATCGGACTGGCTCATGGCTGGCTCCTGCGGGTGAAGACGGGGTGGAACATCTTCACTCGACTTTAGCTATGGCCAGATGAAATGAATAATCGAATGAATCATTCACTTCTATAGCTTCTGTCTATCGATTGTCGGGAATTCATTGCCGGGGCCTTGTTCCGGTCGCCCGGCGGCTCGCATCCCGACACGCTCCGATCATGGGCCAGCAGTGCTCGATTCGACGATGCGCACCGGGCGCGCTAGGCCGTCGAATGCATCCACATAACGACGATGAAGCATCCCGTCCCGGCGCAGCTGGGTGTCCTGCATCGGCCGGATCTGGGTGGTCAGCGGATTCCCGCGTGGCGCCAGTTGCGTTCCATAGCGTGCGGGGTAGGGCCCCGATGCGGCTGCCTTCACATACCGGGTTTCCTGTACCACCAGGCCGGCACGGCGAAGGCGCTCGATCTGCAGGTCGCCGATGTTGGCGGTGTAGTCGTTGCCGAAGACATACTCGGCCTGCACGCCGTCGGGCCGGTTTTCCCAGGTTGTTGAAACGCAGTTGGAGGTGCAGCCACCGGTGAATGACCAGTGTGGTGAGTATGTGTACGTCCAGGAGGCGGGCTGGATGCCGGGCCCGGACAGGGTCTTGGATACCAGCGACTTGGCCATGTAGGCATTGGGAATGCCGAATGAGCCAAACCCGAAGTTGGAGGAACTAGTGCCGATGATGCCGCAGCTGCCAGGCGTGTTGTCCGATCCGTGGATCAACTGGCGAAGCGAGAACACCCCTTGTGCGCCGCTGGGATGGCGCATGGTGATCACATCGTTGAAGGCCGGGTCGCCGGCATCTTCCGAGCGGAATCCCGTTGCATTCTGCGCGCAGGAATTCATGTAGAAGCCTGGATTCAGGACGGGGGGCACCATCGTCCACGGCATGGCACCCACATGGCGGTCGGTGGAGAAGGTCCAGCGCGACTGGTCGGGAAGTACGACTTCGTTGAGCGTGCGCCCCCAGTAGCTGTCGACGTAGTTGTAACGCCAGGTGCGATCCCCGGCCCGGACGGCGCCGATCTTGCCCTGCGCGTCATAGTCGATATCGATCCGGGCTCCGTCATTGGAAATGATCGCCAGCAGGCGGGTCGGGTTGGCACCGTCGTAGCTGTAACTGACCCAGTTGCCGTGGCGGTCCTCGACACGTGTCGCGTAGAGGAAGACATCGACGACCGGAACCAGCAGGTAGGGCTGCGATGTGCCATTGCCATTGCCATCACGATAGTACTCGTTGGCCAGCACGTCGTGCTGGTCGCGGACCGCCATCCAATCGAAGAAGTAACGGGTGCCATCGGTGGTCCGCACCACAAAACCTTCGCCGGTTCCATTCCTGATGGCTGGCAGGCAGCTGACGCGCCACTGGCTGGCCGAGGTGCCAATGTAGGTTGCCCCATCCTGGGGCAGGCTTGCCCCTGCTTCCTTCAGCAAAAGGGATTCATAACCGACCGCAGGGAGGTTGATGAAGATGCCGCTCCAATAGGTGTGCTTCGGGATGACCCGGGTGTTGAAGTCCGGTGACGGGCCCACCCACTCGGTCGGGGACAGGTTGCTGCCGCTGCAGCGGCCGCCGCCCGCCGCATTCCAGCCCCGGCGTTGATCGTAGGAGCCCATCATGTAGGGGGCATCGATCTCCCAGGACGCCCCCAGCGGGGCGGCAGCGCGATCCAGTCCCTGTTTCTGCTTCGGCGTTGTGCGGGTGAATGCGACCCGCATTCCACTGCTGGTCGGCACCACGACATCGGTCTGCGAGAACTGCAGCGTGCCATCCTTCCTGTTTAGGGAATCACCAAACAGATCATCGCCGAGCGCCGCGACCCGCGCACCCCGCAGGCGTTCGTCGTAGGTACGCTCGCTGCTTACGAATTCCTGTGCATCGGCCACGCCACACACCAGCAACAACGCTAGAACCGTACGCCGCATGTTCGTTCCCTCGTGATCGAATCCCCTCGCTTCGATGCCGCGGCATGTTGCCCGGCCCCATTGCATGCCGCTGGGATCGCAGTTTCAGTGACTGTGCGGAACGGCGCCCCAGCTCCCCTGTGGCGGTCTGCGTGGCCGAGTATGCAGGATTCTCCGCGGTGGCTTCCAGGGGGGCATGGTGCCCCCTGGCCAGGCGCACTTACAGCAGCGTTTTCAGCCGGTACAGCGCTTCCAGCGCCTGCTTCGGCGTCAGTTCGTCCGGATCGATCGCCGCCAGCGCTTCCTGCGCCTTGCTGGATGGCGCCGCGAACAGCCCGAACTGCTGCGGGGCATCCAGCGCCTGCGGCGCCAGCTCGGCGGCGTGGCTTTCAGCGCCGCGCTGTTCCAGCTCGGCCAGGCGACGCCGTGCCTGCGCCACAGTGGCGCGCGGCAGGCCGGCCAGTGCGGCCACCTGCAGGCCAAAGCTGCGGTTGGCCGGGCCGTCCTTCACTGCGTGCATGAACACCAGCGCTTCGCCGTGCTCGACCGCGTCCAGGTGCACGTTGGCGATGCCGCTGCGGCCGCCCTCATGCTGTTCGTCGGCCAGCGCGGTCAGCTCGAAGTAGTGGGTGGCGAACAGCGTGTAGCAGCGGCTCTGGTAGGCCAGGTGGCGGGCCACCGCGTCGGCCAGCGCCAGGCCATCGTAGGTGGAGGTGCCACGGCCGATCTCGTCCATCAGCACCAGCGAATGGGCGGTGGCGTGGTGCAGGATGTAGCTGGTCTCGGCCATCTCGACCATGAAGGTTGACTGCCCGCGGGCGAGGTCGTCGCCGGCGCCGATGCGGGTCAGGATGCGGTCGATCGGGCCGATCACCGCCCGGCTGGCCGGCACGAAGCTGCCGATGTGGGCCAGCAGAACGATCAGCGCATTTTGCCGCATGTAGGTCGATTTACCGCCCATGTTCGGGCCGGTGATGACCAGCATGCGACGGTCCGGATGCAGGTCCAGGTCATTGGGTTCGAACGGCTGTTCGCGTACCGCTTCGACCACTGGATGGCGGCCGCGTTCGATCTTCAGGCACGGCTCGGCCTGCAGTTCCGGGCGCGCCCAGTCCAGCGCCTGCGCGCGTTCGGCGAAGGCGGCCAGCACGTCCAGTTCGCTCAGCGCAGCGGCACACTGCTTCAGCGGTTCCAACTGCCCGCCAAGGGTGTCCAGCAGCTGCTCGTACAGGTACTTCTCGCGCGACAGCGAACGGTCGCGCGCGGACAGCACCTTGTCCTCGAATGCCTTCAGTTCTTCGGTGATGTAGCGCTCGGCATTGGTCAGCGTCTGGCGGCGGGTGTAGTGCACCGGCGCACGATCGGACTGGCCCTTGCTGATTTCGATGTAGTAACCGTGAACGCGGTTGTAGCCCACCTTCAGGGTGGGAATACCGCTGCTCTCGCGCTCGCGCAGTTCCAGGTCGACCAGGAACTGGTCGGCATGGGTGGACAGCCGGCGCAGCTCGTCCAGCTCTTCATCGAAGCCATCGGCCAGCACGCCGCCGTCGCTCAGCTTCAGCGGCGGCATGTCGGCGATGGCGCTGGCCAGCAGCTGCGCGCACGCGTCGTGTTCGCCCAGCGCCGCATGCAGGGCCTGCAGGCGCGGCGAGTCCAGCGGGGCCAGCACTTCGCGCACCGCCGGCAGCAGGCCCAGGCCGTCACGCAGGGTGGAGAAATCGCGCGGGCGCGCCGAGCGCAGCGCGACGCGGGTGAGGATGCGTTCCAGATCGCCGAGGCGGCGGAACTGCTCGCGGATGTCGGCGTCCGCACCGCGATCGATCAGGGTTTCCACCGCGTGGTGGCGCTGCACCAGCACCTCGCGCAGGCGCAGCGGGCGGTGCAGCCAGCGGCGCAGCAGGCGCCCACCCATGGGTGTCACCGTGCTGTCGAGCACGCCCAGCAGGGTATTGCGGGTATCACCGTCGACACGCGTGTCCAATTCCAGGTGGCGGCGGGTGGCGGCGTTCATCGCGATCGCCTCGCCGGCGGTTTCCATCGCGATCGAAGTCAGGTGCGGCAGGCGCTGCTTCTGGGTTTCCTCGACATAGCCGAGCAGGGCGCCGGCGGCGGCGGTGGCACGTGGCTTGTCATCGATACCGAAGCCGCTCAGATCGTGCAGCTTGAAGAAGTTCAGCAGCTGTCGGCGCCCGCTGTCCGCGTCGAACAGCCACGGCGCACGGCGGCGCACGCCGGTGCGCTGGCGCAGGAACTCCGGCCAGTTCTCCTCGTCGGGCACCAGCAGCTCGGCCGGCTCCAGCCGTGCCAGCTCGGCTTCCAGGGCGTCGTCGGTCTCCACTTCGTTGACCAGGAAGCGGCCACCGGCAAGGTCGGCCCAGGCCAGGCCGTAGCCCTGCTTGCTGCGCGACAACGCCATCAGCAGGGTGTCGCGGCGGTCGTCCAGCAGCGCTTCGTCGGTGACCGTGCCGGGGGTGACGATGCGCACCACCTTGCGTTCGACCAGGCCCTTGGCCAGCGCCGGGTCGCCGATCTGCTCGCAGATCGCCACCGACTCGCCCAGCGCCACCAGCCGTGCCAGGTAGCCTTCGTAGGCATGCACCGGCACGCCGGCCATCGGGATCGGTGCGCCGCCGGAGCTGCCACGCTGGGTCAGGGTGATGTCGAGCAGCCGCGCAGCCTTGCGCGCGTCGTCGTAGAACAGCTCGTAGAAGTCGCCCATGCGGAAGAACAGCAGCAGGTCCGGGTAGTCGGACTTGGCTGCGAAGAACTGCTTCATCAGCGGGGTGTGCTCGGCGGACTTGTCTTTGGACATGGGACTCGTGGATCAGGGCGTCCGGCCGCGCCGGGCGGCAGCGGCAGCGGAGCGGGTACAGGGCCGTCCATGGTAACTGCTGGGGCCGGTGGGCGCCGCTGCGGTTGGTGGGCATTGCCGTGCGGGGCACACAGTCAGGCCGGAACCAGGGTGATCTGCCGGTGGCTTGCGAAGATCTCCATTACGATCCCGAAGTAGGTCTGGCCCTGGCCTCGTTGCAGGGCGTCCAGCTGGAGCGCAATGGTCCTCCTATTGAAGGTGCCCGGGGCTTCCAGCTTGGACTGCAGCCACTGACATGTGGTAGTTCGTCCCAGTGCGGCGCGGCTGTGCTCGATATCACCCCAGATCACCGTGGCCCGGTCGTGGCCGGCCAACACCCCATAGCCGCCATGCAGCAGGTCATCCAAGGCGTCGAGGCTTGGCCCGAGCTGCCAGTTCTCGCCGGCCATGAACACGCGGTTGATCTCCGCGTACAGGCTGGGGATGTCATTGATGGCGGCGCCTTCAATCTGTAGGACGATGGTCATGCGGCGACTGTAGCGTCAGCAGGCGGAAGCTGGCGTGCTGTAGTACCAGGGTTCGCGCCATGGCCCGAACGCGCAGCGTCCCGGGCGTTTGCGGCGTGTTGCCCCGCAGTCGACTGAATTTGCAATCTTTCCTATAGAAGTGCCTGAGGCGGCCGATACCCTTTGCGCCTTTCTGCGCTTCGCGTAGCGGCGTGCTGTCGCCTGTGCGTCGGCAGACCCGAATCAAGCCGGCACGTCGATGCGTTGTCCTTTTCCGGACAGAGCGCCTGACGGCCTGCATCAATATCAGGAAAACACTGTGCGGTCAGGGAAGAAGCAGGCACGACAGGCGTGCCGTGGTGGTGGGTGGGTGGTGTTGCTTGGCATGACCTTCGGTGTTGCCGCCCAGCAGGCCGGTGATCCAGCCGCGCAGGAACTGCTGAGGCAACAGGAACGCGAACGCGTGCTGCGCGAGCAGCAGGAACAACGCCCCGACGTCCGCCTGGAGCGGAACGCGCAGAAGGAGGGCGACCGCCTGCCGGCGCAGGAGCGCCCCTGCGTGCGCATCGATCGCATCGTGCTGGAAGGCGAGGACAGCCAGCGCTTCGGCTGGGCACTGGCGGCTGCCGACCCGGTCGACGATCCGGCCACAGGCCGTTGCCTGGGGACCGAAGGCATCAACGTGGTGATGAAGCGCGTGCAGAACGCGATCATCGCCCGCGGCTATGTCACCACGCGGGTGCTGTCGGCACCGCAGGACCTCAACCAGGGCACGCTGACGTTGTCGGTGGTGCCAGGCCGGTTCCGCGAGGCCGTGTTCTCCGACCCGCAGGGACGGCATCCGGCCCTTGCCAATGCACTGCCGATCCGCAGCGGCAGCCTGCTCAACCTGCGCGACATCGAGCAGGGGCTGGAGAACCTGCAGCGCGTGCCCACCGTCAGCGCCGACATCAAGATCGCGCCGGCCGACGGCGAGGGCGCGGCGCCGGGCCAGAGCGACCTGCAGATCGACTGGACGCAGCGTTCACCGGTACGCGCCAGCGTCACCCTGGACGATGCCGGCAGCCGTGGCACCGGCAAGCTGCAGGCCAATGCCACGCTGTCATTGGACAATCCGCTGGGCCTGAACGAGCTGTTCTACATCAGCGCCGGCCGTGGCGTGTTCAATGGCCGAGGCAAGGACACCAACAGCTGGACCGCGCACTACGACGTGCCCTACGGGTATTGGCTGTTCGGTGCCACCGCCAGCGCTTACGACTACAGCCAGAACGTGGTGGGTGCCTTTGAAAGCTATGACTACAGCGGCCGCAGCCAAAACGCCGAAGCGCGGGTAGACCGGCTTTTGCTGCGCAATGCCAAGGTCAAGTTCAGCGCCTACGCGCGCGGCTGGCAGCGAGAGTCGAAGAACTACATCGACGATACCGAGATCGAAGTACAGCGCCGCCGCACCGCGGGCTGGGAACTGGGCCTGACCCACAAGCAGTTCATCGGCAACGCCACGCTCGATGCCAGCGTGGCCTACCGGCGTGGCACGGGGGCCTTCCACGCCCTGCGCTCGCCAGAAGAGATGGCGCAGCAGTGGGATCCGACGCTGCCTCTGGAAGGGACCTCGCGGATGAAGCTGATCACCGTCGACGCGCAGTTCAGCGTGCCGTTCCAGCTGGGCAAGCAGCGCCTGCGCTACACCGCCGCATGGCGGGCGCAGTGGAACCGCACGCCGCTCTCGCCACAGGACCGCTTCGCCATCGGCGGCCGCTATACCGTGCGCGGTTTCGATGGTGAAAGCTCGCTCAGCGGTGAGCGCGGCTGGTCGCTGCGCAACGATCTTTCGCTGGGCATCGGCGGTGGCCAGGAGTTCTACGTCGCCGCCGACTACGGCCGCATCGGCGGCCCATCCGCGCAGTGGCAGTCCGGCCGTGACCTGGCGGGCATGGCGCTGGGCCTGCGCGGCGGCTGGCAGCAGCTTTCCTGGGATGGCTTCGTCGGTTCGGCACTGCACAAGCCCGCCCATTTCCCCACCGACTACACCACATTCGGCTTCAGCCTGGCCTGGCGCTACTGATCTGCCACAAGGACACGTGACATGAACACTATCTATCGTCTGGTTTTCAACCGCGCGCTGCGCGTCTGGCAGGTGGCGTCGGAGCTGGTGAAGGGTGGCGGTGGCCTGGTCGGCCATGCGCCGGGCCGGCGGAGCGCCGCGCTGTCGCCGCTGGGCTTCGCACTGATGTGCTCACTGGGCTGGGTCAGCCTGGCAACTCCTGCACTGGCGCAGTCCGATGCGCGCATCATTTCCGACCCCAATGCGCCGGGCCGTGAACGGCCGACGATGGTGACGGCCCCCAATGGTGTGCCGATGGTGAACATCACCACGCCGTCGGCGGCGGGTGTGTCGCGCAACCGCTATTCGCAGTTCGATGTCGGACGCGAGGGCGTCATCCTCAACAACGCCCGCGGCCAGGTGCAGACGCAGCTGGGTGGCTGGGTGCAGGGCAATCCGTGGCTTGCCACCGGCAGTGCGCGGGTCATCCTCAATGAAGTGAACGGTCCGGCCAGCCGCCTCAACGGCTACGTGGAAGTGGCCGGGCAGCGCGCCGAGGTGATCATCGCCAACCCGGCCGGCATCCAGGTCAACGGCGGCGGCTTCCTCAACGCCAGCCGCGTGACCCTGACCACCGGCACGCCGATGTTCACGGGTGCTGGGGCACTGGAGGGCTACCGCGTCATCGGTGGTGCGATCCAGATCGATGGAGCGGGCCTGGACACCAGCCGCGCTGATTACACCGACCTGATCACCCGGTCACTGAAGGTCAACGCCGGCATCTGGGCCAACCAGTTGCAGGCCACGCTGGGCAACAACGTGGTCAATGCCGACCACAGCCAGGCCAGCCTGATCCCGGCCAATGGCGAGGTACCGACCTTCGCGCTGGACGTGGGCGCTCTCGGCGGCATGTTCGCCAACAAGATCTGGCTGGTCGGCAACGAGCACGGCGTGGGCGTGCGCAATGCCGGCAGCATCGGCGCGCAGGCCGGTGAGCTGGTGGTGACGGTGGGCGGCCGCCTGGAAAACACCGGCGCACTGCAGTCGCTGCAGAACGTGCGCTTGCAGGCGCGCGGTGATCTTGCAAATGCCGGCACCATCGCCGCCACGCGCGAGGTTGCGATCACCACCGGCGGCACGCTGGACAACAGCGGCGGCAAGCTCAACGCACAGCGCCTTCAGGTCGAGGCGCAGGGCCTGCGCAACCATGGCGGCACCATTGAACAGACTGGTGTGCAGGCGCTGGCGCTCAAGGCCGAAGCGGCCCGCAACCGCAGCAACGGTCTGCTGGGTGCGCTGGATGCCGTCGCGTCCGGTGGCAACGGCGGTGGCCCAGGGGGCGGCACGTCGCCGGGCAGCGGCGGAGGAACGCCGGGAACCGGTGCCCCGGGTACGGGGACGCCGGGTACCGGCGGCGGCTCGACCGGCACGCCGACCTCGCCAGTGGTACCGATGGCCGAGGGCCTGATCGCCATCGCCGGCATGCTGGACAATGACGGCGGCAGCATCGCCAATGGTGGTGCGGTATCGCTCGCCGCACGTGCCGGACTCGACAACAGCGGCGGTCGCCTGGGAGTGAGCGCGCTGCAGGCTGGGGGCGAGCTGCGCAATGATGGCGGCACGCTGCAGGTGCATGGCGATGCCGCGTTGCATGTGGGCCTGTTGTCGAACCAGAAGGGTGCGCTGAGCGTAGCCGGCGGCCTGCGGCTGGATGCGCAGTCGCTCGACAACCGCGGGGGTGAACTGCGGCACGCCGGCAAGGCGGCATCGTCGTGGACGGTGCAGGGTCTGTTCAACAATGACGGCGGCCTGCTAGCCACCAACGCCGCGCAGTTGGCGCTGCAAGCAGGCCAGGTCGGCAATGCCGGTGGCCGCATTGAACATGCCGGTGAGGGTGGCCTCACGCTGGACACGGGTGACTGGGCTGGTCCCGGTGGACGGCTGAGCACGGTGGGGCGCCTGCACTGGACGACTGGCAGCGCCGACCTGCGCAACGGTGCGCTCAGTGCGGCGGGATTCGACATCGTGGCTGGCATGCTGGACAACCGCGGCGGCAGCCTGCTGTCGCTCGGAACCGGCGCCAGTTCGGTGAAGGCGTCGAACCTGGATAACGGCGCAGGTGGCACGTTGGCCGGCAACGGCGACCTGATAGTGACCGCGACCACGCTCGACAACAGCAAGGGCCTGGTGCAGCAGGCTGGCACCGGGAGCTTGAGCGTGCAGGCCAATACGCTGCATGGCAGCGAGGGGCGCCTGCTCAGCAACGGTGCACTGGTGCTGTCCGGGGGCGAGCTGGATGTGAGCGGCGGTACGACGTCGGCGCAGAGTGTGCAGATCCACGCCAGGGCACTGCGCAACCGCCAGGGCCAGATCGTCTCGCAGGGTGTCTCGGAGCTGGCACTGGACGTACGCGATGCGCTCGACAACCAGGGCGGCCAGATCGTCGGCAACGGCGGCCTGCGCATCGACGCCGGTCGCATCGACAACCAGAAGGGCACGCTGAAGTCGGCCGGTACGCAGGGCGTGGCGCTGACGGTGCGCGACACGCTGGATAACAGCGGCGGCGGCATCTCCGGCAATGGCCAGGTGCAGCTGCAGGTTGGCGGCCTGGTCAACCAGCGCGGCAAGGTGCTGGCGGCAGGCAGCGGCGCGCTGCAGGTGCAGGCCCGAGAGCGCTTGGACAACAGCGACGGCGGCCGCCTGGCCGGTACCGGTGATCTGCGGCTGCAGGCGGCAAGCCTGGACAACCGCAGCGGTGCAATCGAACACGCCGGCGGCGGTACGTTGCAGATCCGCGCCGACAGCCTGCAGGGTGCGGGCGGCCGCATCCTCAGCCAGTCGGCGCTGGAACTTGAGGGCGGCGACCTGCTGCTGGGGGCCGGCAGCACTACCCAGGCAGAGCGCATTGCCATCGATGCGCAGCGCTTGGACAACACCGGCGGCAACCTCAGCGCGACCGGCAGCGACGCGCTGCGGCTGCACGTGGCGCAGCGCGTGGACAACAGTGGCGGCACGATCGCCGGCAACGGGGCACTGGATGTGCAGGCCGGTGAACTGATCAACCGCACGGGCACGCTCAGCGGCGCCGGAACGGCCGACAGCACGTTGCAGATCGTCGGTGCGCTGGACAATCACGAAGGCACGATCGCCAGCAACGCCAACCGCCTGACGATCGCCGCCGCACGGCTGGACAACAGTGGCGGCAGCATCCGCCAGGCCGGCAACCAGGGCCTGGACATCACCACCGGCCGCCTGGACGGCAGCAAGGGCACGCTGGTCTCCTCGGCCACACTGACCTTGCGCGCCGACGACGTGGATCATCGTGACGCGACGCTGGGCGCCGATCGCTTCGACCTTGAGGCCACCACGCTCGACAACGCCGGTGGCCGCATCATCGCCAGCGGCGAAGGCGCCAGTCGCGTCAAGGCGACGGCGCTGGGCAATGCCGGTGGCACGCTGGCCAGCAATGGCGACCTGACCCTGCTGGCCCGGACGCTGGACAACAGTGCAGGCAGGATCCAGCACGCCGGCAGCGGCCAGCTGCAGGTCTCGGCGCAGGCCCTGCTGGGCAAGGGCGGCAGCGTGCTCAGCAACGGCAGCTTCGTGCTGGATGGCGCCTCGCTCGATCTGAGTGGAGCGACCACCTCGGCGCGTCGCGTCGCCATCAGCGCCGGCACCCTGACCACCGCCGGTGGCACGCTCACCGCAACCGGTGAAGATGCGCTGCGCCTGCGCGTACAGGGTGTGCTGGACAATCGCGGCGGTTCGCTCGCCAGCAATGGCGCGCTGGATGTCATCGCGCAGCAGCTGAACAATGCGCAGGGCACGCTGCAGGGCGCAGGCGCCGGGCACTCCACGCTGGCGATCGGCCAGGCGCTGGACAACCAGAAGGGCCGCATCCTGCTCGGCGGTGCCGGCACGGTCACCGCGGCCAGCCTTGGTAACCAGGGCGGCACCGTGCATGCGGGCGGCAGCACGCTGGTGCTGGGCGTTGACGGTCGTCTCGACAATGGCGAGCAGGGCCTGCTGTCCAGCACCGGCACGGTGACCCTGGACGCCGGCAGTCTCGACAACCGCCACGGCACCCTGGTCGCTGGCAAGGACCTGACGGTGACCACGGCGGCAGGCGTGGACAACAGCGACGGCGCGATGCAGGCCGGCGAACGGCTGCAGCTGCAGGGTAACGGCCTGGACAACCAGCGGGGCACGCTGCTGGGTGGCCAGCTGGACATCGATACCCGCGGCCAGCGGCTGGACAACCGCGCCGGCACGCTGGGTACGCAGAAGGGCGCGCTGAATGTGCACAGTGGCGTTCTGGACAACCAGGGCGGTCGCGTGCAGTCGGCGGCCGACCTGACCATCAACACGGCCGGGCAGGACATCGACAACCGTTTCACGGCCGGCAGCGGTGGGCTGCTGGCGGCCGGGAAGCTGCAGCTGGAAGGCAGTGTGCTGGACAACCGTGGCGGCGCAGTCAATGCACAAGGCGATGCGCGTCTGCTGCTGGCCCGCGTTGACAACAGTGCCGGTGGAACACTTGCCAGCGCTGCGGATCTTTCGCTGCGGGCGGCGAGCCTGGCCAATGCCGGTGGTCGCGTGCAGGCCGGACGCAACCTCGACCTGACCCTCGACGGGCACCTGGACAACGCCGCCGGCGCGATCGCGGCCGGCCAGCGGTTGACCCTCACGGCCGCCAGCGTGGACAACCGCAACACCCGTGGCGGTGACGGCACGCATGGGCTGCAGGCGGGCCAGCTGCAGTTCGGTGCACAGTGGCTGGACAACAGCCAGGGCCAGGTCGTCACCGATGGCAGTGCGCGGCTGCAGATCAACGGCCAGCTGCAGAACACCGGCGGCGTGATCAGCACCGGCGGCAACCTGGACAGCCAGGCGGACAACGTCGCCAACAGCGGTGGCCTGCTGCGCGCTGATGGCAGCCAGACCCTGGTGGCACGTGTGCTCAGCGAAGACGGCCAGGTGCATGCGCAGCGTGACCTCGGCCTTACCCTGCAGCAGGGCATGCGCCATCGTGGCGAATGGATCGCCAACGGCACGCTGTCGCTGAACCTGTCCGGCGACCTCGACAACCAGGGTGTCGTGCGCGGTGGCAACCTCGACCTCAACGCCCAGAACATCACCAACGCAGCCTCGGGTGAGATCTCCAGCCAGGGTACGACCCACCTCAATGCCCGTGGCCAGCTGACCAACCGCGGCCTGATCGATGGCGCGCTGACGCACCTGGAGGCCGGCGAGATCGACAATCTCGGCACCGGACGCATCTACGGTGACCACGTGGCGATCTCCACCGGCGTGCTGAAGAACCGCGCCGAAGAGGCCGATGGTGCCACCCGCGTCGGCACCGTGGCCGCACGCGAGCGGCTGGACCTGGGCGTGCGCGAACTGCAGAACACCGGCAAGGGCCTGATCTACAGCGGCGGTGATGCGGCCATCGGTGGCGCGCTCGGCGCCGACCGGATCGCCAGCGGCATTGCAGGGCGGATCGACAACATCAGCTCGGTCATCGATGTGGGCGGCAATCTGTCCATCGATGCGCAGGTGGTCAACAACATCCGCGAGAACGTGGTCATCTCGCAGACCAGGTCCGTGATGGATCCGGTACGCCTGGATCGCCCCGCATGGTGGCGCAATGGCAAGAACGGCACAGAGGACATCCGCAGTACCAGCCATTACTCCGCTCACGAGGTGTACTACCTCGACCCTGCCGACATCCTCGAAGACACGCCGCACATCACGCCCGATGGATTCGTCGTGCACCGTGCCGTGGTCCGCCTCAGTTCGAAGACCAGTGCCTACTTCTTCGGACGTGGCGGCCTGTATGCCGGTCTGGGTGAGCGTGCACGCCTGAACGTGCAGGACGGCACGGTGGTCATGTACTACGTCGGTCGCCAGGACAACCAGGTCAATCCGGACCAGGTGCGGGTGGGGGCGGATGACCCCTTTACTGAACTTAGCGGCCTGCATCCCAATGCACCCGCATTCCGCTATGTCGACGACAAGCTGACCTATTCCAGCAACTACGGAACCTGCACCACCAACTGCGTGCAGTTGTGGACCTACAAGGACTACAGCGATCCGGACCACACGCTGACCAACCCGCGTGGCTCCGGTGGTAGCGATGTCAGCAGCAACGAGCAGTACCGTATCGCTACCCGGACCGTGACCGAAGATGTGCTCGGCGCCGGGGTGGGGGCCGATGCGGTGATCCGCTCCGGTGGCGCGATGCGCATCGGCACGGATAATCTGAAGAACCACTACGGCAGCATCGCCGCAGGGGGCAATCTGAGCATCGTGGGGCTGACCGCGACGGCGAAGGTGGAGAATCTGGCACAGACGCTG
Organism: Stenotrophomonas sp. YJH_SMC_6; assembly: GCF_059371335.1. Taxonomy (NCBI): domain Bacteria; kingdom Pseudomonadati; phylum Pseudomonadota; class Gammaproteobacteria; order Lysobacterales; family Lysobacteraceae; genus Stenotrophomonas; species Stenotrophomonas sp. YJH_SMC_6. The sequence continues at coordinate 341,839 of NZ_JCAFUM010000001.1, forward strand.
TTCCGCACCCATGAATTCAACAATGTGGGCCACACCTACAGCAACGAACGGGTCACCTGGAGCAATGAGACGATCTCGGAGGAGATCGGCAGGATCGGCGGCAGCATCACCAGTGGTGGCACGCTTGTCATCGATGTCGGTGACCTGAGCAACCTCAACCAGGGGCGCAACGCACCGAACGTGCAGAACGGTTCGGCCATGGCCAACCTCAACGTGCAGGGGCCCAAGGCGCTGCCGGATGGGCCGGGCCAAGGCGGTGCGCAGGGGCCGGGCCAGTCCACCGGCACCGGTGCCGAACGCGCGCTGGCGCAGGCGGCCGATGCCGCCGGCACCCAGCAGGGCGGCAGCGTCGGCGGTGTGACCGGCAACAGCGCCACGTCCGGGCCGCGCGTGGTTGCGGCCAGCGGCGGATCGCCGGACCGCATCGCGATGGGCGCACCGGACACGCGCGCGCCGAGCGCCAGCCTGTTCAACGTCAATCCCAACGGTGGCCACTACCTGGTCGAGACCGATCCGCGCTTCACCGACCACAAGACCTGGCTGAGCTCGGACCACCTGCTGGGCCAGATGGGCTACTCGCCCGATACCGTGCAGAAGCGGCTCGGTGACGGCTACTACGAGCAGAAGCTGGTACGCGAGCAGATCGGCCAATTAACCGGACGCCGCTTCCTCGACGGTTACGCGAGCGACGAGGCGCAGTACCGCGCGCTGCTGGAAGCCGGTGCAACCGTGGCCAGCGAGTGGGGCCTGCGCCCCGGCGTAGCGCTGACCGAAGCACAGATGGCACAGCTGACCAGCGACATCGTCTGGCTGGTCGAGCAGACCGTCACCCTGGCCGATGGCAGCACCGCCACCGCGCTGGTGCCGCAGGTCTACCTGCGCCTGCGCCCGGGCGACCTGGATGGGCAGGGTGCACTGCTGGCCGGCGCCAATGTCGATATCAAGCTGGGTAATGGCCTGGTCAACACCGGCAACATCGCGGGCCGCAAGCTGGTAACCATCGACGCGGGCAACATCGAGCACCTGGGCGGCGGGATTTCCGGCCAGTACGTCGGTCTGTCGTCAGACAAGGACATCCGCATCACCGGTGCCACTGTGACGGCCACCGATGCGCTGTCGGTCAAGGCAGCGGGCAATGTCACGGTAGCCTCCACGGTGGAGACACAGCGGGGCGGTGGCACCTACCAGTACGAGACCAATCGCATTGATCGGGTTGCCGGATTGTATGTGACCAACCCCAATGGTGATGGTGCGTTGTCAGTCGCGGCGGGTGGCGACATCAGCCTGAAGGCGGCGCAGATCCACAACGCCGGAAAGGAGGGCATCACCCAGCTTGTGGCCGGCGGCAACATCGAACTCGGAGCGCTCGCGTTGGATCAGCGCCAGGATGCGACTTTCGATGATCGAAACCATCAGCACGGCAGCCAGACCACCCACGCCGTGTCGTCGGTGCAGGGCGGCGGTGACGTGGTGCTTTCGGCAGGAAAGGACATCACGCTGGCCGCGGCCCAGCTTGCCGCGGCTGGCGGCATGGCGCTGCGCGCGGAGGGGGATATCAACAGCCTCGCAGTAGTGGATGGCAAAAGTTTCGACAGCGCGGTTGCAGGCAAGCGCAGTTCGCGTCAGGTCACCCAGTCCGACGAGGTCGTACGTGGAAGCCAGCTGCAGGCCAATGGCAGTCTGCTGCTCGCGGCCGACCGGGATGTGAATCTGACCGCTGCCAAGGTTGCCAGTGCCGATGGCACGCTGAGCGTGGCGGCGGGACGCGACGTCAATCTTCTCTCGGCGAACGAGGCACATCACTTCACGCTCGATACCTACGACAAGAAGAGAAAGACGCTGTCGAGCACGACTACCACCACGCACGCCGAGAGCGACGGCAGTTACGCGATCGGTACTGGATTGCAGGGCGAGCGCATCAGCGTCAGCGCAGGGCGAGATCTCACGGCCGTTGGTGCGGTAGTCGATGCCACCGGCAATGTGTCGCTGGCAGCGGGCAACAACGTGCTGATCGCCGCCGCAGAGGATCACCTCAGCCGCGAATCGAGCGAAAGCAGGAAAAAGTCCGGCGTTACAGGAGGCTTCTCCAACGGAACGGCCTCGGTGGGCTACTCGAGTTCCAGGAGCAACAGCGCGCAGGCTGAGCAGTCCACCACCCAGGTGGGATCGGCAATCGCGTCGCGCGAGGGAAGCGTGGTGATCAGCGCCGGCAACCAGCTGACCATTGCAGCTTCCGATGTAGCCGCCAGCAGGGATCTGGCCCTGGTCGGCAAGGACATCAACCTGCTCGCTCGCCAGGACACGGTGGACAGCCAGGTCAGCCAATCGAGCAAGTCCAGCGGGTTCTCGGTGGGCGTCACCTATGACCCGGCCAAGGCCTATCGCAGTGCGCGCGATAAGGCCACCGAAGGCATGGCCGACAGCGGCACGATGATGGGGCGTATCACGCGTACGGGCGAGGGGATGGCGGCCGGTGTGGCTGCAGCGGTGATGCCAGCGGTGACAGCGGGCAGCCAGCGCTCGAACAGCAACCAGACCCACTCCAGCAGTGACGCGCGGGTCACGCAGTTGAGCGCGGGCGGCAATCTTTCGCTGATCGCCAACGGTGGATCGATCACCAGCCAGGGTGCGCAGATGTCAGCGGAAGGCGATGCCGTGCTGCTGGCTACGCGCGATATCGCCTTTGACGTGGCCCACAACACCGAGCGCAGTGACCGCGACAGCCGCGGCAAGGGGTGGGGCCTTGCCACCAACAGCTCCGGCCTTCCGGTCGGCACCAACAACGCGCGCAGTGAGGGTATGGGCCAGAGCGACACCATCACCGGCACGCAGTTGTCGGTAGGTGGTAGCGTGCGCATGGCGACCACGGAGGGCGACATCAGCCTGACCGCAGCCAACATCGCGGCACAGAAGGACGTCACGATCCGTTCAGCGGGTGACCTGACGATCCGCAGTGGACAGGATACGGTCACCAATGCCAACCACTCCGACAGCAGGGCGATCGGCACGGTGCAGATCTCCGATACGGAGAAGTTCTCCGGCTGGCATCGTGAGAAGCACAGCGACGACCGGGGCCAGGTCGCGCAGGTGTCCAGCAACGTGGGCAGCCTTGGTGGCAACGTGAATATCATTGCCGATGGCAAGTACACGCAGACGGCCAGCAACGTGGTGGCAGCCAAGGATGTGAACATCAGCGCTGCAGAGATCGAACTGCTGACTGCCGATGAGTCGGGGCACTATTCGCAGAGTAACGATGACCTGAAGATCGGCGCCTTTGCGCGGGTCAAGTCGCCGCTGATCGACCTGATCAACAACGTCGATGCGGCGCGAAAGTCCGATGGGCGCCTCCAGGCCATGCAAAGCATGGCAGCGGGCGGCAATGCGTACCAGGCGGCCAGTGCGATCTCTGCGATGAGCGGCAATGCCGGTGGTGGCTCGCTGCTCAGCGCCGAAGCAGGTGTCGGCTTCAAGACCGCCAGTAGCAGCGCCGATGGCAGCAGCCAGGTATCACGCGGCTCCACCATCCAGGGCGGCGGCAGCGTCAACCTGACCAGCACGCAGGGTGACATCCACGTGGTGCAGGGCAATCTGAGCGCGGGTGGAACGCTCAGTCTGGATTCGGCGGGCGACATCCGGCTGGAAGCAGGCAAGGCACACGTCACGGATCGCAGCAAGAGCAGCAACGCCGGCGCCGAAGTGGGCGTGGGCGTTTCGGTTGGTGCGCAGACCGGTGTGTACGTGTATGCAGAGGCCAGCGTTGGCAGCAGCAAGTCCAACTCGGACAGCAGCACCTGGCAGAACACCACGCTGACCGGCAAGAACATCTCGATGAAAGCCGAGGGCGATACCATCCTGCGCGGTGCAACCGCCACCGCCGACCGTATCGACGTCCAGACCGGCGGCATGCTGACCGTCGAATCCCTGCAGGACATGGCCGAGAGCATGTCCAGGAACAGCCAGGTGGGTGGTCGCGTGCAGGTGTCGTTTGGTACGGCCTGGAATGTGAGCGGCAATGCCAGTGCCGGCAAGGCTGACGGGCACTACCAGGGCGTAGGCCAGCAATCGGGGCTGTTCGCCGGCAACGGCGGCTATCACGTCGATGCCGGGAAGGTGAACCTTGTGGGCGGCGCGATCACCAGCACCAATGCAGCCAACAGTGAACTGTCGGCGCAGAGCCTCACCTTCACCGACCTGCAGAACGAGATGGCGTACAAGGCCAGTTCCGGCAGCATCAGCGGCGGATTCGGAAGCACAGGCAAGGCGCAGACCGACGCCAATGGCAACAAGCTTCCGCCCCCGAGTGGCGGGCAGCAGCTGAAGGACATCGGCAACACACTGTCTTCGGGTGACTTCGGCAAGCTCAATACGGCCAACTTCAGTGGTGGCGTGCCGATGCACGAACGCGGCAGCGACAGTTCCAGTACGCGGGCTACCTTGACCGAAGGCAACATCACCATCGGCGGCAAGAAGACCACGGCGTCGGAGCTGGGACTGAACACCGATGCCACTGCCGCGCACGAGGCCATCGCAGCGCTCCCGAACACCGCCAAGCTGCTGGCTGACCAGCAGGCGCTGGCCGCTGCGGCAGGCACGGTAATCAGCACTGGCCAGCAGATCCGTGGTGATATCAACGCCTCGATTGATCAGGCCAAGCGGCGTAGGGACAACGCCACGGCTGCTATGAATGATCCGCAAACAAGCCTCGAGCAGAAGCTGGCGCTGGCCATTGCTACCGATCGGGCGAACGCGGAGATCGAGCGCCTTCAGAAGGCCGGTGTACTGGTGACTGCCATTGCGGGAGGTCTGGCGGCATCGTCCGGCAGCACCGGCGAGATTCTCGCGGGAACACTGGCGCCTGCCGTCTCCTACCAGATTGGCCAGTACTTCAAGCAGAACCCGGCTCGCAACGTCGCGGACAATGGCGATCGAGGCGGCGAGGGTTCAGCAACACATCTGCTTGCGCATGCGGTGCTTGGTGCTGCGATCGCTTCTGCGGGTGGCGATAGCGCTCTCGTCGGCGCCATCGCAGCAGCGGGCGCAGAGGCTGCTGCACCCGCGGTGTCCAGGCTGCTGTTCGGGAAGGACAGCAAGAACCTCACTTCGGCCGAGCAGGACACTGTGAGCGCGATCGTCAGTGCCAGCGGCGCGGTGATGGGATCCTTCCAGGATGGCTTGATGACCGCAGGGGTGGGCAGCGGCGCTGCAAAGAACGCGGCGGACAACAATTGGGGCGAAGTGGGGCACTACTCGACCATGGCCACTGTCCTGTATCTCGCCGGATTCTCCGAGCAGGATGCCAAGGCAGTTGCGTTGGCCGCCTGGTCGCCCGACACCGATTTCCGTAATGCGATCACGGTAAAGAACTACGTGAAAGGATTGGGATCCAAGGGAGATCAGATTGATCACCACGGGCTGGATGGCAACAAGAGCCCGGAAGAAGTGGTGAAGATGCAGCAGGACCTTGGAGAGAAGGTCACGCAGATCCTGATCCAGCTGAAGGAAAATCAGGACAATCCAACGGCGAAGGCCGATATTCTCTCCAATGCGGAAAACCAGAGGATCCTGCATCTTTTCGGTGATTCATTTGCACATGTCCAGGAGGATGGCACTCATTACAATGGTGGCAACGGCCATCTGAAGCATGGGACGCGACCGGATGAGCCCGACAAGCATCCAGACGCCTACCGCAACTTCGTTTCCGCACTTCTGGGCGCAGCCTCGACAGCGAATGGAAGCGCGGGAGGCCTTGGCAACCTCAACACGTTGACGGACAGTGTGATTGCCAGCACCTCCGAGAAAACGCAGAAGGAGGCGCTGGCCGCAGCTGCAGGTGCTGTGGGGGGTAATGATCGCGGCTTGGTGGATTCGCCGGTAGCCGGGTGTGAGGTGTATCAGAAGTGCGGTCCCAACAAGGCCAATGCTGTTATCCGAGACATATACCAGGTGGCTCCGGTAGAAGCGCCGAACGTCGACTTTTCGAAGCTCAACATGCCGGTCGAGTGGAGTAGAAGATGATTCTCAAGGTTGTCGCCGTTGCTGAAGATGGGGGTGTCAGGAAAGTCCATTTGAGATGATTTATGAGGCAGCCCGGAACGCGCTAGATTACTCCCGTGGATACTCCATGGGAGTGCTTTGGAGGAACATGGCCATGGAGTTGGATGGAGGTGGGATCAACTTCGCGGAGCAGACAGAAGATTTTTTCGATGGTGAAGATGTTGATGACAGACGGAAGGCTGAAGCTTGCCGCTGATGGCGTCTTCGCCGATGGGAATGTTGACGAGCAACTGGATGTTCCACGCCGTGCATGGCCGACCAGAAGAGATCGGGTGGATCTCGACGAGGACAGCATCTGGTTCCTTTCTGATGCGTCGTTTGGACTGGTCTGGATTTCACCTGTGGGCAATGACGATTACCACCTTGGCTTCCCTGAACAACCAGGAATCGCCGCTGTGGAGGGGAGCTGGCTCCAGGTGAAAATGGGTGACAACACGCATCTGGTCGGGGCTGCCTTGGGCCGTGCCGCGGATCCCTCGATCAATTTGTTTTCGACGAGGGGTAACCGTTGAGGATCTCAAAAAATGGAGCGGAGTTCCCTTTCCTGTTGATTGGTGCCATCGGCAGCGGGAGCCCCTCGGACGCGTTCAACTTCCACTGTCAGTGATGGTTGGCGGCCGATGATTGATAGTAAGAGGCTTTCCACCTGTACCATCGGCGTGAAAGGTCTGGGAGATTATTTGTAGCATGGCAAGTAAAGTTGTATCTGCGACCCGGGTGCAGTGGGGTGCCGTTTGATCTGTCCTCGTTGCGAGCAGGGTGAGGTATTGAAGGCCCAGGTAAAGGGGTGCGGTACTCAGATATTTGTCTGCGACGAATGTGATGTCGTGTGGTTCTCCTTGGCTGCCATCGGGGTCTCTCCGTTCAGAGACCTTGAGGAGTATCTTGAGGAAAATTCCGTCGCCCCTTCCTGGGGGTCAATTTCCGTGGATAGGCATGAGTAGAAAGTACGCAATTTCCGCGCACTCCTCGATCGTCTTGCCTCAGCGCAGCGTGTGGCTACGTGCAGCATGGGGTGACCTTCCCGTCTCCTATTTCCAGAGCGACGAGAATCTCAATGATTGCAGTTTCATTGACTTGAAGGTCAACAAGTGGGAGATCAGTGGCAGTGGAGCCCAAGGGGATCTGGATCCCTTCATCAGGGTCGAAATCTTCAAGGGTCGGGAACTCGTGGATTACCTTGGCGATGCAGCGTTTTGCCCACCTGTAGACGTTGCTGAGGAAATTCTGCTTGTTTTCGAGTTGGACGACGGTGGTGATGAATCCGACGAGTGGCTGCTGATGCGGCTTGTATCTGTCCTGGCCGAGGACAACAGGCTCTATTGCTGCAGGGATGGCTTCCAGCAGATCGGCAGAGAGTTCTCCTGCACTGTGCCAGCGTTGGGGGATGTTCGGATGAGGTTGCAGCAGCGCGGGTAGCCCTGCGATGGCAAATGCCAGATTTCAGCTGTGATGGCAATTTCGAACGGAAGACGTTATCTGCGGTCGCGCGTCGTGAGCGCGGCGTGATGATTGCGATTGCCATGCTCGTACATCGATATGCCCAGAAGGAATAACCGTCTCCATTAAGTGTGTTCTTCACGCCTGTCTGCACAGTTCCAGAGTTTTGGATCGATATAATAATATTGGCCCATAAAGTTTCCCCTGTCTGCGCCGCCACCGTTCGTACGGCCACGATCAAGGGAATTGAGATGCTCGCCTTACGCAACCTCCGAGTGGGATCCCGGCTGGGTGCCGGGTTTGGTCTGCTGCTGCTGTTCATCGTGGCCATCGTTGGCCTCGTGCTGTATGGAAACCACCTGAAGTCCGCCCAATTCGAGAAAGTGGTGGACGTCAACATGGTGAAGATGCGGTTGTTGAACGACATGCTGGATACCAACAACGCGGTGCTGATGCATCGCCGGCTGATGGTGATCAAGCGCGGCGAGGATTTCGACAAGGATTATCAGAAGGCGCAGGAGCTGTCGCAGACCTACGATGGTATCTGGGCCAAGTACATCAAGATTCCACGTGATGCCACCGGCGATACCCTGGTGGCGAAGATCGGGGCGGCGCGCAAGGCTACCGACGCTTCCACCCAGCACCTGCATGAGCGCATGAAGGCCGGCGATTTCGACGGCGCGGCCAAGGAACTGCTGGCCGAACATGGCCTGGCGACGGCCTGGAATGAAGCCATCTCGACCCTGCTGCGGCATCAGGATGCGCTGACAGCGCGCAGCCGCGAGGAGTACCGCGCGACCGAATCATGGACCGGTACGTTGTCGATCGTGTTCGGTGTGATGAGTCTGCTGCTGGGCTCGCTGGCGGCATGGGCGATTACCCGCAGCCTGACCCGTCCGCTGGCAGGGGCGGTGAAGCTGGCCGACGGTATTGCCGGTGGCCGCCTGGACAGCAGCATCGACGCGTCCGGCAACGATGAGGTGACCCAGCTGCTCCGATCAATGCAGCGCATGCAGGCGCAGTTGCAGTCGGTGATGGCGGCGCAGGGTGAACTGGCCCGCCAGCACGACGCGGGCAGCCTCAGCTATCGCATGGACGAGAGTGCTTTTCCTGGCGACTACGGGCGCATGGTGCACGAGACCAATGCGCTGGTCGGCTCGCATGTGCAGGTGCAGAACCGGCTGATCGAAGTAATGAAGCATTACGCCCGCGGTGATCTGTCAGTGGACATGGATCCGTTGCCGGGCGAGAAGGCCGCAATCACCCAGGCCATGGACGAAACCAAGACCAGCCTGTCGGCGATCAACGGTGAGATCCGCCGCCTGGCGACGGCTGCAGCCGCAGGCGACTTCAGCCTGCGCGGCGATGAAGATCGCTTCGCCTATGAGTTTCGCGACATGGTGGCCGGGCTCAATCGCCTGATGCAGACCACCGACGAGAACCTGGTGCAGGTGTCGACCCTGCTGCAGGCGATCTCGCGCGGTGACCTCACCGTGCGCATGCAGGGCGACTTCCACGGCGTGTTCGCCCGCATGCGTGATGACTGCAACGCCACCGTCGATCAGCTCAAGCAGATTGTCGGCCGTATCCAGTCCAGCGCGTCCAGCATCAACCTGGCGGCAGGCGAGATCGCTTCGGGCAACACCGATCTGTCGCGGCGCACCGAGCAGCAGGCGGCGAACCTGGAAGAGACGGCTGCGTCGATGGAGGAACTGACCTCCACCGTGAAACAGAACGCCGAGCACGCACGCCAAGCCAACCAGCTTGCCATCGGCGCGCATGGCGTCGCCTCACAGGGCGGCGAGGTGGTCGGACAGGTGGTCACCACGATGTCGGCTATCGAAGCCTCGTCGAAGAAGATCGCCGAGATCATCAGTGTCATCGACGGCATCGCGTTCCAGACCAACATCCTGGCCTTGAACGCGGCGGTGGAAGCTGCGCGTGCCGGCGAGCAGGGCAGGGGCTTTGCGGTGGTGGCCAGTGAGGTGCGCACGCTGGCGCAGCGCTCGGCCGGTGCGGCCAAGGAGATCAAGGGCCTGATCGAGGATTCGGTCGGCAAGGTCGCCGATGGATCGGCGCTGGTTCGCCAGGCCGGCACCACGATGGGCGAGATCGTGGCCTCGGTGCAGCGCGTGACCGACATCATGGCCGATATCTCTGCCGCCTCGCAGGAGCAGAGCTCGGGTATCGAACAGGTGAACCAGGCGGTGGTGCAGATGGACGAGACCACGCAGCAGAATGCGGCGCTGGTGGAAGAAGCCAGCGCGGCGGCACGCTCCATGGAGGAGCAGGCCAACCTGCTGGCCGAGGCGGTTTCGGTGTTCCGCACGGGGGCGGTGACCGCCGCCGCAGCGGTCCGCCCGGCGCTGGCAGCCGTGGCGGCATCGGTTGCACCGGTACGCCGGCCGGCGGTGCTGTCGCCGCGGATGGAACCGACGCTGGCCGCCAATGCGGGTGGTTGGGAAGAGTTCTAGCAGAGGGCAATGCCGGTAGGGAGACGGCGCCCATCACGATGGTTGATCGTGATGGGCGCGGATTCTCTTCCTGAACGCGCGATGGCCGATGAGGCGGCGGACACGCGCATTTCACTTCCGGTTGCCAACCGCAGGAGGACACTTGCGCCATACCGGAACTCAGGAGATGGCCATGAAGACCTCGACCCGATTGCTTGTGCTGGGCACGCTGCTGGCGGCTTCGTCGGTGGCCGGTGCGCAGACGTATGGGCCGCGCGATGAGGGACGCAAGTTCAATGACGGCAGTCGCGTGGTCTGCAAGAACGTGGAAGTGCAGCGCAACTCGCGCGATCCGAACCGCATCACGGGTACCGCTACCGGCGCAGTGATCGGCGGCCTGCTGGGCAACCAGGTGGGCGGCGGTAACGGCAAGAAGCTTGCAACCGTGGCCGGCGCTGTGGCCGGTGGTGCGGCCGGCCGCCAGATCCAAGGCAACCAGCAGCAGAAGAACGGTGACCGCGTGGTTGAACGTCGCTGCGAACGCGTCTATCGCTGATCGATCGCCGAAAGTCCCCGTTTCCCCTTCCACACCGCAGTACCCGAACGCCGGCCCCACGCCGGCGTTCTTCGTTGCAGGAAAAAGGGGACGGAGGGAATTAAGTCGCAATCCCCCAAACCGGCCGTTTACGACTTAATCCCCTCCGTCCCCTTTTTTGCGAGGAGGCGCCAGGTGGCGAGGCTGCCGTAGAGCAGCAGCAGGACGGTGAGGGTGATCAGTTCGTGGCTGACGTCGGCCAGGCTGGCGTCCATCTGGTTCAGGCGCACCATCAGGTTGATGCCGGAGGTGGTAGGCAGCAGCTGCGCCAGCCAGACCAGCGGTTGCGGCGTCATCACTGCCGGCCACGACAGGTTGGCCAGGAAGAACAGCGGGATCGAGGTGGCGATGATGTACTGGAAGGCGCGTTCGCGGGTGCGGAAGAAGCTGCCGACGAACAGGCCGAAAACCACTGTAGCGGCGATGAACAGGGTGCCGCCCAGCAGCTGGCCCAGTGGGTTCCCGCCGCGCGGATAGTCCTGCACCCAGGCGGTGAACCCGGCGTACCAGAACAGGCCGAACAGGCCGATCAGGCCGAAGCCCATCGCCATGCCGGCCAGGGTCGGCAGGTCGAAGCGCAGGCGCCGGCCGAGTGCCAGACGACGACCACCGAGCAGCACGCCGATGCCCATCAGCAGGGTCTGGTGCACGATCAGCTCGGCCACGCCGGGCACGATGGCGCTGCCATAGCCTTCCTGGGTGTTGTACAGCGGGCGCTGCACCACGGTGACCGGCGGCGCCTGTGGCGCGCCCATGAAGGCGGCCTGGCCGACCACGGCGTCACGCCCGAACGCGCCCAGTGCGTCGGCCACGCTGCCCAGCACCCAGCTGGCACGGCCCAGGTAGGCGCCGTTGCCGAGCAGCACCAGCTTGGCCGGGTGGCCGCGCAGGATGTCGCGCTCCAGGTTGGCCGGGATCAGCACGATGCCTTCGGCGTGGCCGGCTTCCAGCTGCTGACGCGCACTGTCGATGTCCGCCGGTTGCCCGACCACGCGTGCAACGCGGAGCGCATCGAGCTTGCGCAGCAGCTCGCGGCTGGTCGCGCTGTGGTCTTCGTCCACCACCAGCACCGGCAGGTTGCCGGCCACCTGGTGACGGTACGCGGCCGGGTAGAAGAAGGAATACAGGATCACCGCGCCGACCATCACCACGATCGCGTAGCGGTCGCAGAGCACCGCCATCAGGGTCTGCCGCAGGCTGCGCCAGAGTGCGCTCATGCGTCGGCTCCCGCAGGCTGCGCGGCTTCCGGCGAGCGCGCAAAGGCGATCAGGCGCAGGCCGCCAATGCCTCCTGCCACCACCGCCATCAGCAGCAATGTGGCCAACGGCCACACCGAAACCTGCAGCGGCGAACCGATGAACTGCTGCTGGGTCTGCAGCTTGATGTAGGCGCTGAGTGGCAGCAGCTGATGCCAGATGCGGGTGAACAGGGGGCCATCCAGCACCGGGAAGGTAGCGCTGGAGAACGCCAGTGCGGTGCCGATGCTGAGGCCGACCGCGGACAGCGCGGTACCCATGTCGCGGGTGACGCCGACGAAGAACAATGCGTAGGCGGCCGTGGCCAGGTAGAACAGTGGCTGTGCGAGCAGCAGCAGGAGCACGCTGCCGGCCACACCATCGCCGCGCAGCCAGGCCAGGTAACCGATGCCGAGCGCGCCATACAGCGAAAACAGCAGGATGTACGGCGCGACCTTGCCGGCAATCGCCGACCACGGCGTTCGACCCAGCCAGGCGGGCAGGGTGCCGTCGCGGATCTCGCGGCCGAGGCTGCCGGCCACCGCAAGTGCCAGTACCAGCGACAGCACGGCTGGGAAGATCAGCGGCAGCAGGAACAACTCGTAGCTGCGCGCAGGGTTGTACAGGATGTCCGACTGCACCGCGATCGGTGCCGCACGCAGCTTGCCGGGGCCGACCTGCAGGCCGATGCGTTCGCGCAGCAGGCGTGCGTTCCAGGCCGAGACTGCGTCGCCGATATCGCGTGACGCAGATTGGCCGGTGGTCATGTAGGTGGCGTTGTAATAGGCGAACACCGTGCCCTGGCGTCCACGCAGCGCCTGCCGGGTGACATCGCGCGGCACCAGTACGATGGCAAACACGTCCAGCCTGCGCAGCTGCGAACGCGCGTCCTCCAGGTCCGCCGGCTGGCTGGCGATGCGTACGCCGGGACTGGCATCGAGCATGCGCAGCAGCAGGCGGCTGTCACTGCTGTGGTCGAGGTCGACCACGGCAATGGGGATGTCGCGCATCACCGACGGCGAGAACATCCACGCCATCACCGCCAGCATCAGCAGGGGCAGCACGGTGACCAGCAGCAGGTCGGCACGGTTGCCGCGCAGCGAATGCAGCTCGCGCCGCCACGAAGCAGCGAAGCCGTTGCGGTCCGGGCTCAGTGCTGGGGCCATGCGAACAGCACGCTCATGCCGGGGCGGAAGCCCTCGATGCGGCGTACCGGGCGCACCCGCACCTCGAAACTGCGGACGTCGTAGCCGGACGACTGGCGGGTGGTACGCCAGGTCGCATAGTCGCCGGCAGGGTTGATGAAGTAGACCTCGAACTCGCCGTCCAGGCCGAGTGCCGGCACGTTGCCCTGCAGCTTGCTGCCGACCTTCAGGCCCTGCATCTGTGATTCGCGCAGGTTCATCGCCACCCACATGCAATCAATGTCGACCAGGGTGAATACCGGGTAGCCGGCCGGCACCAGCTCGCCCGGGTCGGCCATGCGCTTGTTGATCTCGCCCGCCACCGGCGCGCGTCCTTCGACTTCGGCACGGGCGGCGTTGACTTCGGCCACCGCGCCCTGCGCCTGCTGCACCTGGCCCTGCGCGGCACGCTTGTCCTGCTCGCGTGCGCCGGCCAGCGCCATGTCGTACTGCGCGCGCGCGGCACGGGCCAGTTCGCGCGAACTGGTGGCCTGGGCATGCGCTTCATCGCGCTTCTGCCGGGTCATCACCCCTTCGTTGAACAGGTTCTGCACGCGCTGGTAGGTGGCTTCGGCCAGCGTTGCACCGGCTTCGGCGCGCTTCCAGTTCGCTTCGGCGGCGCGGATGTCTTCGCTGCGCGCGCCTTCGTCGGCCTTGTCGGCCACCGCCTGTGCGGCGGCCAACGCGCCGTGGGCCTGCTGTTCCTTGGCGGCCACTTCGGGGCTGTCGAGCAGGAACAGCACCTGCCCGGGCTGCACGCGGTCGCCCTCGCGCGCCTTCAACTCCGCCACGCGCGCGGTGATCTTGGCGGCCACGTTGATGGTGTCCGCGTCGGCCATGCCCTGGATCTGGTCGGCCGGGCTGCGCCAGGCCACCCACAGGCCGAGCACCACCGCGACCAGCAGCACCACTACCAGGATCGGGCCCAGGCGGCGCTTGGCCGGGGGTGTTGTCGCATCGTCGTGCAGCACATCACTCATGGTCGATCACCTCGTCCGCACGGCGCCGGAATTCTTCAAAACGGTCCATCTGTCCACTGACCTCCAGCAACTGTGCCAGCGCAATATCGTATTGGTAGGCGGCCTGTGCGCGCTCTACACGGGCACCGCCCAGGCCGAGCCGCGCGTCGATCACATCCAGCGAGGTGGCCTGGCCCTCGCGGAACGCCAGCTCCTGCAGGCGCAGGTTTTCCTGTGCCTGGGCAATGCTGCTGTCGAGCAGCACGTACTGCTGGCGCGCGGTTTCCAGTTCGTTCCAGGCCTTGCGCACGCCCAGCGCGACCTGGTTCTCGGCCTCGCGCAGGCCCGCTTCGGCCTGGTCCCGCTGCGCGCGCGCGGCGCTGATCTGCGCCGGCCGCGAGTTCGGCGACAGGAAGGTGTACTTCAGGCCGATGCCAAACGCCCAGTCCGGATCGGTCAGCATTTCGTCGCGGCGGCGGAAGTCGTACTGGCCGAAGGCAAAGATCTGCGGTTTCAGCTTGGCCTGCTGCACGCGCACGCCCTGTTCGGCCTGCGCCACCATGGCCCGCAGGCGTGCGATCTGCGGCTGGCGCGCCTGCGCAGTACGCTCGAAGCTGGCCACCGGTTCCAGCGGCACGCGCTGCACGAACAGCGGCGAAACCGGCTGCACCTCGCCACCACTGCGCAGCAGCGTGGCCAGTGCGGCCTTCAGCGTGGCCAGGTCGTTCACTGTCTTCTGGTATTCGCGCTCGGCCTTGTCGCGGGCCACGGTGGCCTGCAGGCGCTGGGCGCGGGTGGCGAAACCCTCGCGTTCCAGCTTCTCTGCATCGGACAGGTGGCGGTTGAGGCCATCGCGCACGTCACGGCGCACGTCCACCGCCTGCTCGGCCAGGCGCTGCCCGAAGTAGGCCTGGGCCAGCTGCACGGTCAGCGATTGACGTTGTGCTTCGCGCTCGGCGCTGGCCTGTTCGTGGGCGGCACTGGCCGCACGCTGCGCGGCCGGAATCACGCCGCCGGTGTACAGCGGCAGCACCGCAGTGACCACTGGACGGGTGCGCCAGTCGCGCTCGGTGAACGACAGCGGCGAATCGATGCCGAAGGCTTCAGCCACCGGCGCCAGTGAGCCCAGCGGCAGAGTGAGCGTCTTCTGGAACTGCAGGCGGCGCACTTCGCCGGTGATCTCCGGCAGGCGCAGCAGCCGGGTGGCGTCCTGCAGGTCCTGCTTGTTGCGAACGGCTGCATCGGCAGCGGCCAGCGCATCGGAGACCTGCTCCAGGCGTTGCCGCGCCTGTTCCCAGTCCAGTGCGGGTGCATCGACACTGCTCTGCGCTGCCGCCGCAAGCGGCAGGCAGGCTGCCAGGGTCAACGCGACTTTCGCGCGGTGCATCCTTGTACGTCGGCCGATCACGCCCATGCCGTCCCAGTGGTAAAGAAGTGCGCAAACGGTAGTGCGCATGGTGTGAAGCCCGGGTCTGCGGTCATCGGTCTTTCCTCAACGAAGGGTGCCGCTGGCCGCAGTACGCAGCGCCTGGGTGATGTGCTGCAGCGTGCTTGAGCGCACGGCGGCATGCTGCCAGTACAACGGCACATCGAGCCAGCGGCGGGGTTCCAGCACCACCACGCGGCCGGCGCGCACAGCGGGCGCGGCCAGGGTTTCCGGGGCCAGGCCCCAGCCGAGTCCGCACGCGGCGGCTTCGACGAAACCGGTGGAGGAGGGCAGGTAGTGTAGCGGCGGCTGCAGCCGCGCGCGGGTCAGGCGACGCACGAAGCGCCACTGCAGTTCATCTTTGCGGTTGAACACCAGCATCGGCGCGCGTGCCAGCGCCGTGGCGTCCATGCCATCGCTGAAGTACTGGCGGGCGAAGCCGGGCGAAGCAATCGCTTGGTAGCGCATGGCGCCGAGCGGGTGCACGTTGCAGCCCTTCACCGGCTGGCTTTCGGCGGTGACCGCACCCAGCACGCTGCCGTCGCGCAGCAACCGCAGGGTGTGGTCCTGGTCGTCCATGCGCAGGTCGAACAGGTAGCCATGGCGCTGGTGCAGGTCGGCGATGGCCGGCACGAACCACGTATCGAGCGAATCATCATTGACCGCCAGCGGGATCGGGGTGCGCGCAGCGTCGCTGCTGCCACGCTCGGGAAGCAGCTCGGCCAATGCCTCGGCCTCCAGCGCCTGCATCGGTCGCACTCGGCGCAGCAGCGCCTCACCGGCGGCGGTGGGGCGGCACGGCGCCTGGCGCACCACCAGCACCTGCCCGAGCCGGTCTTCCAGAGCCTTGATCCGCTGCGACAGTGCTGATGGGCTGATCGACAGGCGGCGTGCCGCAGCCTCGAAGCTGCCTTCCTCCAGCACCGCGGCAAACGCGGCCAGTTGCGGGTGTACCAGGTCCATGCCGGTGCCTCTTCAGTTTTCCTGCACAGGATAAAGAAAAATCAGTTTGTCTAAACAAGGCTGTTGGCCGCACCCTGCGCGTCCCCTCGCTGCCTGGCCTGTCCCGATGTGGATTGCCGCTACCGTCGCGGGCCTGTTCGCAGGTGCCGGCCTGATCATCGCCATCGGCGCACAGAATGCCTTCGTGCTGCGCCAGGGCCTGCAGCAGCGCCATGTGGGGAGGGTAGTGCTGGCCTGCGCAGGTGCGGACATCGCGCTGATCCTTGCCGGCGTTGGCGGCATGGGCGCGCTGGTGCTGCAGTGGCCGTTGCTGCTGCAGGTGCTGCGCATCGGTGGTGCGGTCTTCCTGCTCTGGTATGGCCTGCAGGCCGGGATGCGTGCGTGGCGCGGTGGCAGTGCACTGGCGGCGGGTGACGTGGACGGTGGCGATCGACGGCAGGTGCTGCTGACCTGTCTGGCCTTCACCCTGCTCAACCCGCACGTCTATCTGGATACGGTGGTGCTGCTGGGCAGCCTGTCCACGCGCTACCCGGGCAATCTGCGCTGGGCCTTCGCCGCCGGTGCGTGCGTGGCCAGCGTGGCCTGGTTCTGCACATTGGGCTATGGCGCGCGCCTGCTGCAGCCGGTGTTCCGCAGGCCGGCTGCATGGCGGATGCTGGACACCGGCGTGGCGATCTTCATGTTCTGTCTCGCCACGCTGCTGCTGTTGCGCCCGCTCTAGGCCGCGTCCACCGCGCACTGCGGGGTTTCGCCGGGGCGCAGGGTCAGCACGCGCACGCCGCTGCGGGTGACCGCCACGGTGTGCTCGAACTGCGCCGACAGCTTGCCGTCGCGGGTGTAGACCGGCCATTCGTCCGGCTGCTGGCGGATCGCCGGCTTGCCCTGGTTGAGCATCGGTTCGATGGTGAACACCATGCCTTCTTCCAGCACCATTCCGGTGTTGGGATGGCCGTAGTGCAGGATCTGCGGTTCCTCGTGCATTTCCTGGCCGATGCCATGGCCGCAGTATTCCTTCACCACGCTGTAGCCGTGGCTGCGCGCGTGGCGGGCGATGGCGTGGCCGATATCGCCCAGGCGCGCGCCCGGGCGCACCGCGGCGATGCCTTTCCACATCGCCTGGTAGGCGGTCTGCACCAGCCTGCGCGCGGCGTAGTCGACCTCGCCCACCAGGTAGGTGGTGCTGGAGTCGGCGATGTAGCCGTTCTTTTCCAGGGTGATGTCGAGGTTGACGATCTGGCCGCTGCGCAGCACGTCGGTGGTGCTGGGCACGCCGTGGCAGATGACGTTGTCGATCGAGGTGTTGAGCACGTACGGGAAGCCGTACTGGCCCTTGCTGGCCGGCCGCGCCTGCAGCTCATCGACGATCATGCGCTCGACGAATTCGTTGATCTCCATCGTGCTGCGGCCCTGCAGCGGCAGTTGGTCGAGCGCGGCGAACACCTGCGCCAGCAGGCGCCCGGATTCGGCCATCAACGCGATTTCGTGCGGCTGCTTGATGATACCCATGGGCTCAGACCTGGCCCGGAGGCAGCAGCGGCGGCTGCACACCGGCCGCGCGCAGCTCGCTGGCGACGATGTCCTGGAAGCTCAGCGTGGGGTTCAGCTCGCAGAGCATGCCGACCCGGATCCAGAAGTTGGCCTGGGCATTGATCGAGCGGCTGGAGACGGTGCAGGCACGGCGCAGCTGGTCGTGCAGGGTGTCATCGATGTTGACGATGCCCATGGGTGGCCCTCGAAGTATGAATATACGAATCGTATATGTTTCGTATATCCATCTCAAGCCGACGTTATTCAGTCCGTGTGGGTGGCGAAGCGCAGCCGGTTGCCATCCGGGTCGCGCAGCAGCATTTCGCGGCTGCCCCATTCGGTGTCATGCGGGGGCTGCTCGATCGGCACGTTGGCGGCACTGAAGGCGCGGTGCAGGCTGTCGACGTCGTCAACGATGAAGTACACCGCGCCGCCGACCTCGCAGTCGCCGCTGTGTTCGGTAAGGAAGATCGTCTGGCCGTCGCGGGTGAGCTGGGCGAACAGCGGGAAGCCGGGTTCGAAGCGATGTTCCCAGTCGACCACGAAGCCCAGCCCCTGCACGTAGAACGGCAGGGTGGTGTCGGCGTGGCGCATGCGCAGTTGCGGAATGACGGTCTGGGGCATGGCGAGGGCTCCGGGACGGGAGCCCAGTGTAGTGCCGGCCGCTGGCCGGCATTGGTCTGGTAGATGCCAACCTTGGTTGGCATTGCCGGCCAGCGGCCGGCACTACCGAAGCCATGCCGGCCAGCGGCCGGCACGACCGGCGCGGTCAGCAGGCCGTCGGTACGGCGGCGATTGCCGCCAGCAATTCGCGGTTCACCTGCTGGTGACGCGCCTGCCAGGCAGGAAGATCTTCGGCGCTGATGTCCGGTTGGCCATCCAGCGACGACAACCAGCGCTTGAAACGACTCTGGTAGTTGGCCAGCGACACTTCCCCGGTGATGTCACTGCCGACCAGGCCGCCGGCACGCAGCGCCTCGATCACCACCAGTGCGTCTTCCAGCTGGAATCGGCCCTGGTCCCAGTTGCTGCGCGCGACGTCCTCGGCGAACACGTCCTTGTCGATCGACAGGTAGGTCGGCTGGGGCGACTTGGCCTGTTCGGCAGCGAACGCGGCCACCAGCGCTTCGGGGTGCTCGAAGCGGCGGAACGCGTGGCCCATGCCGAGGCGATGGCCCCAGCTGACATCCACGTCCATGCACCAGTACGTCAAGCGACCGCCCAGCAGCGGACGCCAGTGGTTCTCCCAAGCATGGCCGAGGCCGATGTCGCTGGAGGTAATGCCGAGCACGTGGATGTGCGAGATCTGCGGCAGCTTGCTGGCGGCATTCACCCATGAGCCGCAATGCATGCCGAACGGAAAACGCATGTTGTCCGGATGGTTGTCCAGCACTACCAATTGGAACGGCGCCTGTGTGCGCATGCGGCGCAACAGCGGCAGGCTGAGATGATGGAAGTCGCCACTGCCCAGCATCACGGTGCCGAGCTGCGCGGGCAGCGGCGCCAGCACTTCGGCGGCGAAACGGTGCAGCGTGGCACTGCTGCAGGCGAAGCGCAGCGGGTCGTGCCACTGCGGAAGGGCCAGGGTCTGTGCCTGGGGCAGTGGCAGCACGCCACCGTCCAGGTCGAGGATCAACGGAGAACGCAACGGCATCGTTCAACCGCCTCCATCGGGTTCGCCCTGCAGGTACGGGGCCAGCCGGCGCAGGGCGGCGCGCAGCAGCGGGGAACGGGCGTGGATCGCATGCCGGGTGGAGGTGAAGCTTGCCCCCAGCTCGGCTTTGATCCGCGAGTCAGTCCAGCCGGCCACATAGTGGCTCAGGCCGTGCTGCAGCGCGTACTCAAGGTTGTGCATCCAGCTGACCGCGTACAGGTTGTGCTCGCGCGACTGCGGATAGGCCAGCCCGATGTACTTGTCCACCAGCTTTCCGGCGTGGATGTAGCACAGGTTCCAGCCGATCAGCTGGCCCTGGTGGCGATACAGGAACATCCGTCCCTGGCCCTGGCTGTCGGCCAGCAGATGCTGGAAGTAGGGCAGGTCGAGCTGGTCGAAATGCACCGCGCTCTGCGCATACACGCCCAGGTACAGCGCATACAGTTCGGCCTGCAGCTGCGGGTCGGCGAGGACCGGATCGCCGGTGGCGATGCAGTCGATCTGCAGGTCATCACGCGAACGGAGCTTGCGCCGGATGTTCTTGCGGCGCGAGGACGACAGGCGGCCGAGGTAGCCATCGAGCGAATCGAAATCGATCGCCACCCAGGCAAGCGGCATGCCTTCCAGTTCAACGAAGCCGCGCGCCAGCAAGGCCTGCAGGAACGCCGCGCTGTGCGCGTTGGCCGCGTCGTCCAGCAGCGGTGAATCGATGGCCAGGTCCTTGACCACCAGCAGCCGGGTATCACCGATCGCGTGACGCGTCACGTCCTCGGCCAGCGCCTCCGGCGCCACGTGCGCCGGCAGCGGGGTGTACTCGGTGCTGGTGGCACCGACGAATCGGGTCTTCCAGGTGATCCAAGGCCGCCACAGGCGCGACAGCGGCAGGCCGAGCAGCTTGCTGCGCAGCGCGTCGTCCATCGTGGTGGTCAGGTCCAGCGGCGCACGGAAAGTCGGCAGGCCGCTGGGAAGGCGGCCTGCCTCGAATCCGAGCGGCGGGTGGGCCAGGAAGCCCTCCAGCAGCGCGGCCGGTTCCAGCGCGGTGCTGGATGCGCGTGACGTCATCTCCATCGGCACGGGAACCGGCAGCGCATCCAGCCTCAGCCCTTGGCCTTGGTCAGCGCCTGGTCGAGCAGGGTGATCGCCAGGTCGATCTCTTCGTAGCTGATGTCCAGCGACGGCGCGAAGGTGATCACGTTCTTGTACCAGCCACCCACGTCGAGCACGAGGCCCATGCGCTTGCCGTCGTGCAGGAGGTCACCGGCCAGGCCGATGTCGACCATGCGGTCCAGCAGTTCCTTGTTCGGGGTGTAGCCGTCGGCCTGGCAGATTTCGGCGCGCAGGGCCAGGCCCAGGCCGTCGACGTCGCCGATTTCCGGGTGGCGCTTCTGCAGGCCACGCAGGCCGTCCAGGAAGTACGCGCCCTTTTCCGGCACGGTGCGCTCGTAGCCCATTTCCTTGCCCAGCTTCAACACTTCCAGGCCCAAGCGGGTGCCCAGCGGGTTGGAGTTGAAGGTGGAGTGGGTGGAACCCGGCGGGAACACGGTCGGGTTGATCAGCTCTTCGCGTGCCCACAGGCCGGACAGCGGGTTCAGGCCGTTGGTCAGCGCCTTGCCGAACACCAGCACGTCCGGGGTCACGCCGAAGTGCTCGATCGACCACAGCTTGCCGGTACGCCAGAAGCCCATCTGGATCTCATCGACCACCATCAGGATGCCGTACTTGTCCAGCACGCGCTTGAGGCCGGTGAAGAAGTTGCGCGGCGGAATGACGTAGCCACCGGTGCCCTGGATCGGCTCGACGTAGAACGCGGCGTACTCGGCCTGGCCGACCTTGGGGTCCCACACGCCGTTGTATTCGCTTTCGAACAGGCGCTCGAACTGCCATACGCAGTGGTCGGAATACTCGTCCGGGGTCATGCCCTTCGGGCGACGGAAGGGGTATGGGAACGGGATGAACATCGCGCGCTCGCCGAAGTGGCCGTAGCGGCGGCGGTAGCGGTAGCTGGAGGTGATCGACGAGGCACCCAGGGTGCGGCCGTGGTAGCCGCCTTCGAAGGCGAACATCAGGCTCTTGCCGCCGCGCGCGTTGCGCACGATCTTCAGCGAGTCTTCAATGGCCTGCGCGCCACCGACATTGAAATGCACGCGACCGTCGAGGCCGAACTTTTCGTGCATGTCCACGGCAATGGTCTTGGCCAGCTGCACGCGGGTCGGATGCAGGTACTGGCTGGCGACCTGCGGCAGGGTGTCGATCTGGTCCTTCAGCGCGTCATTCAGGCGCTTGTTGCTGTAGCCGAAGTTGCAGGCCGAGTACCACATCTGCAGATCGAGGTAGGGCACGCCCGCACCGTCGAACATGTAGCTGCCTTCGCCGCGCTGGAAGATCTTCGGCGGGTCGACGTAGTGGACGGTATCGCCGAAGGAGCTGTAGCGGGCTTCGTCGGCCAGCAGCTGCGCGTCGGAGGCAGCGGCGTCGGCGTTCTTGTCAAAAATGTTCATGCAGTTCGGTTCCGTGAAGGACGTTCGAAAGGGGCGACGGGGGAGCGTGCTTGGAGGGAGTGCTCAGGCGGTGGCCAGCAGCGGGGGCAGTGCGGCGGGCTGCGGGCGGGCGTCGATGCGACGTGGCTGCAGCAGGCTGCCATCGAGCAGGCGCGGCAACAGTGCGACTGCATCGTGGAAGGTGTCGATGGCGGCATGCTCGATGCCGGCATTCGTGCAATGGGTAATCAGGCGGCGCTTGGCGAACACGAAGTCGGCGTCTTCGGACACGCAGAAATCCGAGCTGCCGTCACCGATCATCAGCACGCGCGGTGCTTCGTTGGCGCGCGCCTGCGCGGCGCAGGTGCACTTGCAGGTGCCACTGCGGCAGCCTTCGGCCTGGTAGGGCGACTCCAGTTCCCAATGGTCTTCGCACCAGCGCAGGTGGTTGGCCACCACCGGCAGCTGCGACAGGCCGTGGTTGGCCAGGATGCGGTGGATCGCATAGTCCAGGCCGTCACTGACGATGCGCAGCGGCAGGCCCAGCTGTTCGGCACGGCTGACAAAGGCGGCGAAGCCCGGATCGATCTGTACCTGGTCCAGATGGGCGTCGAGCGTGGCCGGGTCCAGCTTCAGCAGCCGCACCTGGCCCTGCATGCATTCACGCGAGCCGATCTTTCCCACTTTCCACTGGTCTTCCAGTTCCTGCCAGCCCGGCTGGCCGTACTTTTCCAGCAGCGAGTCGATGACATCTTCGAGGCTGATGGTGCCGTCGAAGTCACACAGGATGCTCCAGTGCATGGGCAGGTCCGTCGATGAAAGAAACGCCCGGCCCGATGCCGGGGCAGGCTCAATGTAGGCAGGCCGCCTTTCTCGTTCCTTTCCTGTTGAAAGGCTCTTCTGACAGGCTGGGAAAACGTTCAGGAAGGTGCACGGATGAATGCGCGGAGGGCAGGCCACGCGTGCACGTTCGGGTCAGGCGCGGGCCAGTACCTGCAGGATTTCGGCCGTGTCTTCACGGGTCTGCCAGGCGCTGTTGCCCAGGGTGAGCATGCGTGCGGCGAAGTCGCGCGCGTTGGGCATGTCGTCCTGCGGCACGATGCCGCGCAGGTACGTGTAGTCGGGCAGGGCATGGATGAACATGCGGCTGGCGCCGAGACCACGTGGCCACAGGTCTTTCAGCACGGCATCGCGGGCGCGCTGGCTGGGCAGCAGCAGCATCAGCAGTGGCCAGGTGCCACCGCTACCGGCGAGGCCGTCGACCACTTCTACGGCTGGCAGCTGTGCCAGCTGCACGCGCAGCTGCAACGCACGCAGGCGACCGGCCTGCAGGAACGCCGGCAAGCGCCGCGCGGCACGCGCGCCGATGTTCTGCCGCCAGTGGCTGACCCGGTGCTGCGGTATATCAAGCGGGAAAATGTCACCGACCGCTTCTTCCAGATCGTCGCGTTGAAGCGCACTGCGCAATGGATTGCCATACACCAGCGACAGCAGCGAAGGGCGATAGCAGGCAGCAAGGCCGATCAACTGCACGCTGCGCAGCAGCTCCCAGCGCAGGCTGGAGCGAACGTGCTGGACGGCATGTCCGGCCAGCGCGGCACGCAGTTCGTCATCGCGGCTGACCAGCAGGCCGCCTTCGTGCAGGCTCAGGCCCTTGCCGGCGGCCAGGCTGAAGAATCCGATATCGCCGCGCAGGCCGACACTGGTGTTGCCAACGCGTGCGCCGAGCGCCTGCGCGGCATCCTCGATCACCCAGGCGCCGGCGTTGCGGGCGACTTCGCAGGCCAGTTCGACATCGGCGATGCGCCCGCCCAGGTGGGTCGGCAGGATCGCCAGCGTGCGCGCATCGGCCAGACGCCTGAGCTGGCCGGGATCAAAGTCGAAGTGACCACGACGGGTATCGCACAGTTGCACGCGCAGGCCCAGGCTGTGCACCGCGATCGGCACCAGCGGGCAGGTATAGGCCGGCATGATCACGGTGTCGCGCCTTGGCGCGCGCTTGCGCAGCGTACGCAGCGCGATCAGCAGTGCGTGCGTGCCGGAACAGGTCAGCTGCAGTGGCGGTGTGCCGAGCTGGCTGGCCAGGACTTCGCGCAGGTCGCCACCACCGGGCAGGAAATCGCTGGCCTGAATCGGCAGGCCAGCGGTAGGTGGCAGTTCGCGCGCGAACAGGCTCATCGCAGCCCGCTCACGACGCGCTTTCGGCGGGACTGTGCGGGTCGTCCGCTTCAGCGCGGCCGAGGCAGACGATGCCGGCCACGATCAGTACCGCACCGAGCAGATGGTGCAGGGTCAGCGGCTCGTTCAACAGCCACGCCGACAGCAGCAGCACGCTGATCACTTCCAGGTGCGAGGCGGCAAACGCGGGGCCGATCGGCGCATGGCGCAGCAGGCTCATCCAGGTGAAGAACGCACCCACGTAGCCGAGGATGGCGCCATACACCCACGGCTGCGACAGCACGCGCAGCAGCCAGGCGGTGTTGGCCTCGACCGGCAGCGCGGCGTCACCGGCGTACTTGAAGCACAGCTGGGCCAGCGTGTCGAAGGCCATCAGCAGCGGGAAACCGATCACATACAGGCGCCTCATGAGCCGGCCCCCACCACCGCCACGCCCGCGGTGACCAGCAGCATGCCGGTCACCCGCAGCGGCGTGAGCTTCTCGCGGAACAGGAAACGACCGGCGATCATCAACGCAACGATGTTGATCGAGCCCAGCAGCACGCCCTTGGACAGCGGCACCAGCGACAGGAACGCAATCCAGGCCACGAACTCGAGCACGTAGCAGGCGATGCCGATCCACAGCCAGGGGCGGCTGAGCATGTGTTTCCAGCGTTGCAGTCCTTCGCCTTCCTGCGGATCGCTGGCGGCGGCCTTGAAGGCGAGCTGGCCACCGGTATCGAGTACCACATTGGCCAGCCACAGCAGGGTGGCGAGTGCCCCCATCTCAGGCCACCGCCTTGAGCACGCCCGTGCGTTCACCGATCTCGGTGAAAAAGCGCGCGCTGCGACGGATCACATCGCGGCGTTCGCGATCGATGGTGATCATGTGGTAGCTGTCTTCCAGCACCACCAGTTCCTTCGGGCCGCTGACCCGCGACATCACCAGCTCAGCGTTGCCCATGCTGGCCACATCGTCTTCGCGGGCGTGCATCACCAGGCACGGTGCGGTGACCTGGTGCAGGTGGCGGCGGGTCCAGTTGCTCAGCGCACGCATCTCGGCCAGCGCATGCCAGGGATTGCCCGGCAGGCCGGCGGCGGCGCTGTCGCCGGACAGCATGGCGGCGCTGACCTGCGCGCGCAGGCGCTCGTCGCGCAGGCCGTACGGCGGTTCTTCCATGAACATGCGGTCGCGGCCGATGTTGAAGCGCTTGAACCACGGCAGCAGGAACGAGAAGCGGGCCACGGCGGGAATGTTCCAGCCGTCGTAACGGAAAGTGGCGCCGTACACGCCCACGCCGGACACCCACTCCGGGCGACGTGCCGCCAACGCCAGCGAGAGTACCGCGCCCATCGACAGGCCACCCACGAACAGCTGGTCGACCTTGCCGCGCAGGGCGGCCGCCGCATCTTCCACGCCCTGGTACCACTGTTCCCAGGTGGTCGCCAGCAGGTCATCCACGGTGCCGCAATGGCCGGGCAGCTGCACGCCGTGCACCGTGAAGCCGGCATTGTTCAAGCCCTTGCCCAGCATGCGCATTTCCGCCGGGGTGCCGGTCAGGCCATGGACCAGCAGCACGCCCTGGGGGCCACCGGGGAGGAAGAAGTCGTGCGATTCGGTCACCTGGCGGCTCCGGGACGGCAGTGGGGATGGCAGGATCGCAAGCGCGATTTTCACCAGCCTTTCAGCGCGCCGGGCCGGGTCAGGGGGCCTTCAGCAGCGGCAGCGTGATGGCGACCTTGAGCCCCCCGCCCGGGCGGTTGAGGAAGCTCAGGCGGCCGCCGAAGTGCTCTACCGCCTCGTGCGCGATGGCCAGGCCGAGGCCGGTGCCGCTGGCAGCGGTGCCCGGCGCCCGGAAGAAGCGCTCGCCCAGCCGTGGCATCACGTCGTCGGGCACGCCGGGGCCGTTGTCTTCCACATAGAGTTCGACATCATTGTCGTCCAGCGCGTGCACGCCCACCGTGACGGTCGCATTGCGGCCGGCATAACGCAGGGCGTTGTCGATCAGGTTGTCCAGCGCCTCCTGCAGCATGGCGCCGTTGCCGAGCACACGCAGCGGATGGGGGCTGCCGCGGTAGCCGAGGTCGATGCCATCGCGGATCGCCTCCGGCACGCGCATGCCAACCCACTGCGGCACCAGCTCGCACAGGTCCAGTGCTTCCACGGTATCGGGCACGGTCTGCGCCCGGCTCAGCGCCAGCAGCTGGGTGCTGACCCGGGCAGTGCGCTGGTTGAGCCGGCGGATGTGCTGCAGCGCCTCGCGCACCGTATCGGGGTCACCGTGTGCCAGCGCCTGGTCCACGTGCAGGGCCATGCCCGCCAGCGGCGAACGCAGCTGGTGCGCGGCATCGGCAATGAAGCGGTTCTGCAGGGTGATCATTTCCGCCTGGCGGGCAAACAGATCGTCGATGGTGCTGATCAGTGGCTGGATCTCCTCCGGTACGTCGGCGTCGGAGATCGGTGCCAGTTCGCCACGGCGCTGCGCCAGGCGGGTCCTCAGCGGCGTGAGGATGCGCAGGCCGTAGGTCACGCCGAACCAGACCAGTGCTGCGGTGCCCAGCGCCAGCATGGTCATCAGCGGGATGATGATCATCAGGATCTCGCGCGCCCGCTGTCGGCGGTCGGCCATGCTCTCGGCCACGGTCACCGCCAGCTGGTCCTGCGGATCGTTCATCGCCTGCGTGCAGACCGTGGCCATGCGCACCTGCTGGCCATTGAGGTTGCCGTCGTACAGCGCCGGATGCACGCCGGTGCAGTCCTGAGAAGGGGCATACGGGCTGAAGTCGGCATTGCCGCTGAGCGTACCCATGCGGCTGCTGTCGACGTTGAAGTAGCGATGGCCGTCGGGGTCGTACTCGATCAGGAAGCGCGCCTGCGGCGACAGGTCGCTGGTCACCGGCATGGTGCTCAGCATCTGCGCGAACGAATGCGTGTCGTCGATCAGGTTGCGGTCGTGGATGCGGTTGGAATAGTCCAGCGCAACGTAGTAGGCCAGGATCGTGTTGAAGGTGAGCAGACCCAGCATCGGCAGCGCCAGGAAGGCGAGCAGGCGCCGGCGCAGGCTGGGCGGTCCACTGATCACGGGGTGCTGTCGTCCTGCACGTCTTCCAGCATGTAGCCCAGCCCGCGCACGGTGCGGATGCCCATGCCGCCGGGCTGCAGCTTGCGGCGCAGGCGGTGCAGGGCGATGTCCAGACCGTTGTCGGTCAGGTCCTGGCCCCAGTCGCACAGCGCTTCCACCAACTGCGCGCGTGACACGATGCGCTCGGCGCGCACTGCCAGTGCCGACAGCAGGCCGAACTCGCGTGCGGTCAGTTCCAGCGACTGGTCGTCGATCCACACCCGATGCCCGGCCAGGTCGATGCGAAGGCGGCCGATGCGCAGGTCCGGGTTGCCATTGCTGGTGACCCGGCGCAGCTGGGCGCGCACGCGCGCTTCGAACTCGTCCAGCGCGAACGGCTTGACCAGGTAGTCATCGGCACCCAGGTCGAGCACACGCACGCGCTCGGCCAGGCCGTCACGGGCGGTCACCACCAGCACTGCGAGGCCATCACCGCGCTGGCGCAGGCGCTGCAGCACGTCGCGGCCATCCAGCTGCGGCAGCCCCAGGTCCAGTACCAGCAGCGCGTACTGCGTCGAGCCCAGTGCAGCATCGGCGTGCGCACCGTTGTCGACGTGGTCGACCACGTGCCCCTGCCGGCGCAGCGAGGCGCACAGGCCGGAGGCGATATCCGGGTCGTCTTCAGCAATCAGAACGCGCATGCGCGGGGCTCCTGTAACGGTCAGGCCCACCGGATGGACGGGGTGGGCCTCTCGGCTGCCGAGGGTAGCCGCAAACCGGCTGCAGGTGGAGCGCGCCGGCACCTCCCGGCACCGTCGCGCTGTCCCTCCATTCAGTCCTGCAGGCCCGGCTCACCCAGCGCCAGCGGCACCCGCGAACCATCCAGCAGGCCACGGCTGAGCTTGCCACCCTCGATGAACAGCAGTTCGCCGTTCTCGCCGTTCTTGATGCTGCTGTCGATGGCGATCACGCGGTCGCCGTGGAAGCTGCTGACGTGCGGCATCGAGGTATGGCCAACCACGATGCGCTTGAGCTGCAGGCGGTCGAGCACAGCCTGCACACCCGCGGTGTCGAGGCGGCCATCGAAATAGCCGCGGTACCAGATCGGGCTGGTCTTGCCGTCATACAGCGGTGCGGTGGCCGGGTCGGCCTTCACTTCGGCCTTGGGCAGGCCCAGCGAGGCCTGGTAGGCCGCGTTGGTGCGTGCCGGGTCCAGCGCCAGCTGCACCGCCTCGGGCGAGATGCCGCCGTGCAGGAACAGGGTATCGCCGATCTTCAGCAGCACCGGGCGGGTGCGCAGCCACTGGCCGATCACCGAGTCGGCGCCATACAGTTGCGGGTAGCTGCGGCCGAGCAGCTGGGCGCTGCGCAGGTATTTCGGGTTGACGTAGCGCAGGTCGTCGTACAGCACCATGGTCTCGTGGTTGCCGAGCACGAAGTGCACCGCGCCGCCGGCGGCGGCCGCCTGCTGCTGCAGGCCATACAGCAGCCAGAAGGCTTCGGTTACCTGCGGGCCGCGGTCGAACACATCGCCGGCGATGACCAGGGTGTCCTTGCCCAGCGCCCAGCGGTCCTGTGCGTCGATGACCTTGTGGGCACGCAGCAGGCGCACCAGCAGCCCGTACTGGCCGTGGATGTCGGACAGCGCCACGATGCGCGGCACGGCCGGCAGCACGGAGACCGAAGGTGCATTCGGGGCGGCCACGTGCACGCTGTGTTCGTAGCCGCAACGCGGGGCGATGTCGGCGCCTGCGGCCTGCGTGGCAAGTGTGTGCGACTCGACCTTGTCGTCGCAGATCCAACTGGCCTGCAGCTGGTTGCCCTGGCGGAACACATAGGGGCCATCGGCCTGCACGTGGTCGGCGGGCGCGGCAACCTCACGGGCCTGCGTGGTTGCTGTGGCGCAGGCCAGCAGCGGCAACAGCAGGGCGGTCAGCAGGGAAGGGCGACAGCGCGACATCGGCGGCATCCAGCGGCGGAAACATCCGATGCTAACCGGCGCGGGCGTCCGTCGGTGTGCGCGAATGGGCGGATCAGGTGTCGCGCCCGTCGCCCTTGAGCTTGCGCACGCGGGTGGCAGTGGGCTGAAGCGGCTGGCCATCGCGCCCGCGCGGCTGCATGTAGGGCAGCGGCCGCCGCGTCGCCAATTCGATCAGCTGCGAATGGGCTTCGCCTGCACCGAAGCGATGGCGCTCCCCCCACTGGCGCAGTGCGACCAGCAGCGGGAACAGTTCCAGGCCTGCGGCGGTGAGCACGTACTCCTGGTAGGCCGATCCATCGGAGGCTGGCTGCAGCTGCAGGATGCCGGCCTCGACCAGCCGGCGCAGGCGGTCGCTGAGGATGTTGCGCGCCGCGCCGAGGCTGCGCTGGAAATCACCGAAGCGGGTGATGCCGTCGAAGGCGTCGCGGATCACCAGCAATGCCCAGCGGTCACCGAGCAGGTCGGCACTGCGGGCTACAGGGCAGGGGCTGTCGGCGTGCATGCTGGGTATCTCCGAATGTGGTTGCAGTTTAAAACCAATGGCGATAGCCTGCATCTGGTTTCAAATTGCAACCATATGGTGAGTGCCACATCGCTTCCCCGCCCGCTGCTGGTCCTGCTTGCGGCTGCCGCCGGCGCCAGCGTCGCCAACGTCTACTACGCGCAGCCGCTGCTGGATCAGCTTGCACGCGCCTTTGCGCTGGACCGGGCGGTGGCCGGCGCAGTGCTGGCTGCCACCCAGGCCGGCAGCGTGCTGGCATTGCTTGGCCTGCTGCCGCTGGCAGACCGCGGCGACCGGCGACGCCTGCTGCGGCTGCAGTTGATCGCGCTGGTGCTGGCCCTGTTGTGGCTGGCGGCGTCACGCACGGCGAGCTGGCTGTTGTCGGGCATGCTGCTGGCAGGCTTGCTGGGCACCGCGCTGACCCAGGGCCTGATTGCCTATACCGCCATGCTGGCACCGCCCGAGCAGCGCGGTCGCGTGGTCGGTGTGGTGCAGGGCGGCGTGTTCATCGGCCTGCTGCTGGCGCGCGTGGTGTCCGGTACGGTGGCGGCGGCCTTTGGCTGGCAGAGGGTCTACCTGCTGTCAGCGGTGGTGATGGCAGCGTTGGCGGCGCTGCTGTGGCGGCGCCTGCCCGCAGTACCGGTGCCGTCGGTCCCTCCACGCTGGCGCGAGCTGCTGGGCTCGATGCAGGGCATGCTGCGCCGCGATCGAACGCTGCGCGAGCGCGGGCCGCTGGCATTGCTGCTGTTTGCCGGCCTCAATGTGTTCTGGGCGGCGGCACCCTTGCCGCTGTCGGCACCGCCGCTGCACTGGTCAACCGCAGCCATCGGCGCGCTCGGCCTGGCCGGCGTGGTCGGTGCGCTGATGGCGGCGCGGGTCGGACACTGGATGGACCGTGGTTTCGCGCATCGGGTCAGCCTCGGCGCGCTGTTGTTGATGCTGGTCGCGTGGTGGCCGCTGCTGGGCCTGCCGCATTCGCTGTCCTTGCTGTTGCTGGGTGTGGTCGTGCTCGACCTGGGCGGCCAGGCACTGCATGTCTCGAACCAGGCATCGTTGCTGCGTGCACCGGCAGAACAGCATGGGCGCCTGATGGCGTTGTACATGCTGTTCTATGCGGTGGGCAGTGGTGCAGGCGCGGCGGCGGGGCCCTGGATGCAGGTGCGGCATGGCTGGCCCGCTGTGTGCCTGCTGGGGGCAGGCATCGCGTTGCTGGCGCTGCTGTGGTGGGCAGCATGGCGGGTGGGGGCGGTGAAAGCAGCGGCTGGGCGCCGTATCGGTCGAGCCGGCTGTCGGTAGAGTCGACTGTCAGTCGACCGCTCTTCGCCCCGCGTGCGAAAAATCCCGCGCTGCGCGCGATAGTCGACCAGCGGTCGACTCTACCTGTCCTGCCGTCATCGCTGCAGTGCACGCCGCCCCGGGGCTTCCTGCAGGTCAGCGCTGGCGACCACCACGCGGTTGCGGCCGCTGCGCTTGGCCTCGTACATCGCGGCGTCGGCACGTGCCATCAGCCGCTCGTAATCCGGATGACCATCGTGACCGGCCACGCCGATGCTGGCGGTCAGCTCCAGCACCTGGCCGTTGGCCAATGCCACGGGTGATTGCGCGATCTGCCGGCGCAGGCTCTCGGCGATCACCGCGGCCTGTGATTCGCTGGCCGCGACCAGCACCACCACGAACTCCTCGCCGCCATAGCGGAACAGGTAATCACTGCTGCGGGTCAGCTGGCCGAGCAGGCCGGCGACGTGCTGCAACGCGCGGTCGCCGGCATCGTGGCCGTGGCCGTCGTTGATTGCCTTGAAATGATCCAGGTCGAGCAGCAGCAGCGAGAACGGCGTGCGGTTGCGTGTGGCCAGCTCGATTTCCCGGCGCAGCACGGTGGGCAGGAAGCGGCGGTTGAGCAGGTTGGTCAGCGCGTCGCTGCCGGCATCCAGTTCGCCGATGCGCTCGAACAGCAGCGTCATCAGGGTGCGGATGGCGGCCAGGTCCTCGCGGATGGCCGGCAGCACCGCCAGTCGCTGCACCGGAGCATCGCCACTCGCGCGCTGCAGGTGGCCGTCAATGCGGGCCATCAACTGGCCCACCTGCTGCGTTTCGCTGCTTTCGCCGAAGCTGGGGATGCCCTTGTGGGTGAACCACAGGCCGAACTCCGAGGTGGCCAGGCTGGCGTTGTCGCTGGCCTGCACGTGGCCGGCGAGTGCGTAGAGCAGGGCGTTCTCCCAGTCCAGCAGCAATGCGCGCTGGCGCTCGCGTTCGGTACCGACGTTCTGTACCAGCGAGAACAGCCGGTAGGCGGCGTCGGCACGGGTGGAGCGCTCGCGCGCATGGGTGTAGGCCAGGGTCATGCCTTCCATGGCGATGTCCATGATCGCGCTGAGGCAGGCGATGGCGGCGAACGCGGTCGCGCTGTCGGGCGCGTCGTCGCGCAGGCGCACGAACAGCTCGTGCTTGAGCACGCGCGCACCGCGGGTGACCAGGTCGACCGGGATGCCGACCCGTGCGTGTACGTCGCCGATCACCCGCTGCGAGGCGACCGTGGTGGCGATGCCAGCGGCGTCGGTGGTCAGCAGCTGTACCAGCCAGCGCTGCATGGCCGGCTGCAGGCGCTGCTTGACCTGGTCGTGGGACAGGAAGCGGCGTGCGCGCCCGTCCTGCAGCAGCACTTCGTAAAAGCGCTGGGCCAGCGCGGGTGGGGCATCGGTGGCAGCGGCCTTGAGCAGCGCGGTGGCGGCAGGGCCGGCCTGTAGCAGGCATTGCTGCCAGGCCTCGGCCAGCGGCTGGCTGGCATCGTCCAGTTGGGGTGGTTCCACGTCGATCTCTGACTGCGTACGGCAAACCACGGGTATCGGCCGCGGCGGCATACGGTTGATGGCGGGGTAGCCGGCCAGTTTACGCGCGGTGCAGGCTTGCACGGTGCGCAAAGCACATCGACGCCGCTGCGGCAATGAGTGAACGCATTTGAGAATCACTCGCATTGATGGGAGAATGCGCGCACGGAGCGGGCTGCAGGTGCCTGCAGGACGGCTCCGCCTCCCCCCTCGTCGTTGCCTCAAGCCCTTTGCCAGAGGCCCCGCAGCCCTGCCAGAAGGTCCTGATCATGTCTCCTGCCGTTGTCCATTCACCGCGCCCGCTGGCGCTTGCCGTCGCCGCCCTGCTGGCGGGCAGCGCCCTGACCGCCCAGGCCGAAACCGACGCCACCGATATCGACACGGTGCACGTCACCGCCTCGCAGATCGCGCGCCAGGCACTGGGTACCTCGACCATCACCGCCGAGGATATCGCCCGGCGGCCGCCAGCCAACGACATCGCCGAGCTGTTGCGGACCATGCCGGGCGTCAACCTGACCGGCAACAGCGCCTCGGGCCAGTACGGCAACAACCGCCAGATCGACCTGCGTGGCATGGGCCCGGAAAACACCCTGATCCTGGTCGATGGCAAGCGCATCGGCGCACGCGATGCCGTGCGCATGGGGCGCAGCGGCGAGCGCAATACCCGCGGTGACACCAACTGGGTGCCGGCGGAAATGATCGAGCGCATCGAAGTGCTGCGCGGCCCGGCGGCGGCACGCTATGGCTCCGGTGCCTCCGGCGGCGTGGTCAACATCATCACCAAGCGCCCGACCGGCGACCTGACCGGTGCGGTGGACCTGTATGGGCTGGTGCCCGAACACAGCGCCGAAGGTGGCAGCGAACGCGTCGGCCTGCAGCTGAGTGGGCCGATGACCGACACCCTGTCGTTCCGCCTGTACGGCAATCTCAACAAGACCGACGCGGACTCGCTGGAGCTCAACCGCCAGTACGCTACCAACCCCAACGCGGTGCCGCCGGCCGGCCGCGAGGGCGTCAAGAACCGCGATGTCAACGCGCTGCTGCGCTGGGACGTGACCGCCAACCAGGTGGTGGAGTTCGAAGCCGGCACCAGCCGCCAGGGCAACATCTACGCTGGTGATCGCGCGGTCAGCACCACCGGTACCTCGACCGGCGTTGACCTGGCGGCACTGGCCGAGGGCGAAGCGGAGACCAACCGCATGTACCGCAACACCGGCGCGATCACCCATCGTGGCCGCTGGGGCGACGTGACCTCGCGGGTGACGGCCGCAGTGGAGGCGGTGAACAACTCACGCATCAACGAAGGCCTGGCCGGTGGCCCGGAAGGCAGCTTCAACGGCACCGACTGGTCGACTTCGCGACTGCGCAACTACCAGCTGGACGGCGAAGTGAGCTTCCCGACCACGCTCGGTGGTGCCGAGAACATCTGGACGCTGGGCTTTGAATACCTGGACAGCCGCCTGACCGACCCGTACTCGATGAGCCAGTCCAGC
This sequence comes from Stenotrophomonas sp. YJH_SMC_6, assembly GCF_059371335.1. NCBI lineage: Bacteria > Pseudomonadati > Pseudomonadota > Gammaproteobacteria > Lysobacterales > Lysobacteraceae > Stenotrophomonas > Stenotrophomonas sp. YJH_SMC_6. The sequence goes on from NZ_JCAFUM010000001.1 coordinate 375,826, forward strand.
AGCAGCGGCGGCGGCATCCCGGGGCTGTCGGCCGATCGTGCGCGGGGCAAGGCCGATGCGCAGACCACCGCCGTGTTCGTCGAAGACAACATCTACCTGGGTGAGCGCTGGATCGTTACCCCGGGCCTGCGCTTCGACCACCACAGCCAGTTCGGCAACAACACCAGCCCCAGCCTCAACGCGCAGTTCCGCATCAACGGCGACTGGGTGGTGAAGGGCGGCATCGCCCGGGCGTTCAAGGCGCCGAACCTGTACCAGTCGAATCCGGACTATCTGTATTACACCCGTGGCAATGGCTGCCCGAATGCACTGCCGAGCCTGGGCGCCGGCTGCTACATGCGCGGCAATGCGGACCTGAAGGCGGAAACCAGCCTGAACAAGGAACTCGGCATCGAGTGGGCACCGCAGAGCGGCTGGCAGGCCTCGTTGACTTACTTCCATAACGACTACAAGGACAAGATCCAGGCCGGCTACACCCAGATCGGCCTGACTGCCGACACCAGGGGCCGCATCTTCCGCTGGGAGAACGCGCCGAAGGCGATCGTGCAGGGGCTGGAAGGCAACCTGGTGATCCCGCTGCTGGGCGAGCAGGGCAACCGCCTGAAGTGGAGCAACAACTTCACCTACATGGTGGAAAACGAGAACAAGCGCACCGGCCAGCCGCTGTCGGTGATTCCGAAGTACACCGTCAACACGATGCTGGACTGGCAGGCCACCGACAAGCTGTCGCTGCTGCTGACCGGCACGTTCTACGGCAAGCAGAAGCCGGCCACCACCAACATCAACAATGATCCGCGCTGCACCGGCAGCTGCGACCCATCGATCGCACTGCAGGATCGCGGTGCGTACAACATCTGGGGCGTGAGCGCGCGCTACAAGGTGACCGAGACGGTCAGCTTCGGCTTCGGCGTGAACAACCTGGCCGACAAGCGCCTGTTCCGCGAGGCCAACAGCAGCGATGCCGGCGCGGCGACCTACAACGAGCCGGGCCGCGCGTACTGGGCCAGCTTGCGCTTCGGGTTCTGACCCGATGAAGCCTGCGCCGGGGCGTTCCCCGGCGCAGCCTGAAGGCTACTTCACCTGCCGGCAATCGCGCAGGTGGACGCCACCGGTGTCCATCTTGTCGACCACGCCTTCCAGTTTCACCCAGTCGTTCTCGCGCAGGGTGGCGCCCAGCGCCATCTGATCCGGCGCCAGCGCACAGTGCACGGTGAAGTTGGCATTGTTGTCGTCGTTCGACTGGCGTCCGCCGATGCCACCGATGCCCTTCATCTTGGTGACCAGATAGCCCACCTCGAAGGTCTTGGCAAAGCGGTTGGGCTGGGCGGTGTAGACCTGGCCATCGATGATGAAACGACGGCCGAAATACTTGACGAGCAACGGCTGGTACATCGCATCGGTATCCGGCGGGGTGCTGGTGCCGGAGAACAGCGCCCTGAGCGGTGCGGTGTTGATTTCCCGCTGCAGCCGCTTGGCGTCCTTGCCCATTTCGGTGGACATGCCGACCGCAGTGGCCTGGATCGGCTTGTCGAAACCGCTGGAGACACGCACGGCTTCCGCGATCGCCTCGCCTTCGGGGCCGGTCTTGAGCTTGTCCAGCCAGCCACACAGCGCGCTGCGTGCGTCCTCTTCCTTGGCGGTCTGCCCGCGTGACAGCTTGGTGCCGACCACCACGTTGCCGCCATTGGAGGCGGTGATGATGCTGACCAGCGGCATCTTGGTGTCGGTCTGCAGCACGTACATCTGGCCTTCGGTCTCGGTGATGACATCTCCGCTGACGAAGTTGTTGCCCTCATCAAGCGCTGCCTTGCGCAGCTGGCCCAGGGCGCTGCGGGGCTTCAGGCCGGGGAGGGTGACTTCGGAGGTGAAGAACTGGCCATTGCGGGGATCGCCTACCGCCTGGAAGTTCTGCTGGCAGGTCTTGGCCGAGGCGCTTGCGGCCGTGCCCAGCGCGCAGGCCACGGCGACGGCGACCCAGGGGGTCTTGGTAGTCCACATGTTCCGGATTCCTTGTGCTTGGGTGTCCATTGCGGGCAGCAACGCCGAAGCGATCCGGCTGCCCGTTCCCCATCCAGAGGGGATGCGGTCATCATAGTGTGGCCCGGCACGGGCGCAAGCTGCGGCGAGCCGCGACGTACAGTCTGCAATGTTATAAACACCGTGATAGTTTCCCCACGGCCGCCGGCGTAGCCTGCCTCCATCGCAAAGGAGCTGTTGCCATGGGCCACGACCACGATCACCTGCCATCCGAGATCCGCCACGAGAAACCCTTGTGGTGGGCGCTCGGCCTGACCTCCACCTTCCTCTTCGTCGAAGTGGTGGGCGCGTTCTGGACCAACAGCCTGGCGCTGTTGTCCGACGCGGCACACATGGCCACCGACGCGCTGGCCCTGATGATCGCGCTGGTCGCGGTGCGGCTGAGCCGGCGCCCGCCGGATGCGCGTCGCACCTACGGCTATGCGCGCCTGGAAGCGCTGGGCGCAATGATCAACGGCGCGATGCTGTTCGTGGTTGCCGGCTACATCCTGTGGGAAGCCGTCGGGCGCTTCAGCAAGCCGCAGGAGATCGCCTCCACCGGCATGCTGGTGATCGCCTCGGCCGGCCTGGTCATCAACCTGATCTCGATGCGCCTGCTGCAGGCCGGCAGCGGCGAGAGTCTCAACGTGAAGGGCGCCTACCTGGAAGTGTGGGCGGACATGCTCGGCTCGGTGGCGGTGATTGCGGGTGCGGTGCTGATCCAGTTCACCGGCTGGAAGCCGATCGATCCGATCCTGGCGGTGCTGATCGGCCTGTGGGTGTTGCCGCGCACCTGGGTGCTGATGCGCGAGGCGATCAACGTGCTGCTGGAAGGCGTGCCCAAGGGCATGGACGTGGCCAAGGTGCGCGACAGCCTGTCCAGCCACGCCGCGGTAATGGACGTGCATGACCTGCACGTGTGGGCGCTGGCCTCCAGCACGCCGGCGCTGACCGCGCATGTCGTTACGCGCGACGGCACCGATGCCGATGCGCTGCGCCGTGAGCTGAGCGGGCGCCTGCACGATGACTTCGGCATCGAGCACGTGACACTGCAGCTTGAAGCGGACCACTGCGGCGAAGCCTGTGGTGAGCCGGCGCCGGTGAAGGGCGGCGAGCACGAGGGCCATGAAGGTCATGACCACGGCGAAGACGCACAAGGGCATCGCGGCCACGTGCATCGTTGAATGGGATGTGCCGTCACGCGGATCGGGTGAAACCGGCCGGGCAAAACCGCATGGATGAAACCGCTTGGACGAAACCGACCGGGCGAAACCGCCTTGGTAGAGTCGGCTGTCAGTCGACTGCTCTCCGGCGAGGCTGCGACGAAGCCCGCGCTGCGCGCGTTAGTCGACTGACAGTCGACTCTACCCTGTCGTCCCGACGCGACCGTGCAGGCTGCATCCGTCGAGAACAGCGAAGGTCATTCGTCCCGTCGCGAGGCCAGCCGATCCGCCAGCCGGGTCGGCTCCGGCAGCCGGTAACCGCGCAGCGTGCGCTGCACCCAGTCCAGCGCGGTATCGGCACTGACCCGATGGCCGCCGGCCACGAACAGCGGCTTGCAGCGCACCTTGCTGCGCAGCACCCAGCCCAGTTGTTCGTCGCCATCCTGCAGCGGCGCATGTGCACCGGCCTCGGCGCCCGGTTCGACGAACCGGCCCACCAGTTTCGACTTGGCCACGCCGATGCTCGGCAGGTCGGTGACCACGCCCAGATGCGCGGCCACGCCCAGTCTGCGCGGATGGCTGATGCCGTGGCCATCGACGAACACCAGATCCGGCGCCCGCGGCAGCAGTGCCAGCGCGGTCAACAACGCTGGCAGCTCGCGGAAGCTGAGCAGGCCGGGAATGTACGGCATCACCGTGGGAATGCGCGCTATTTCCTGCGCCACGGGCTGCAATGTCTTCGCATCCAGCAGGACCGCTGCGGCGCGGGTGGTGGCACCGTTGTCCTCGAAACCCACATCCAGCCCGGCCAGCCAGCGCACGTCGTTGGGCAGGCGGTCCTGGCGCTCCACGCGGCTGGCAAGCTGGGTCTGCTGCGCGCGGGCAGCGGCGACGCTGCCTTCCCAGCGCCCGGGGTCGATCACCGTATTCATTGGCTGGAGCATCGCATGGGTGGCGCCACGGCCCGGTGAGCGGCAGCCGGGGCTACAATGGCGGCCTGCCTTTCCTCGCGTTGGAGACCCTGCAGTGACCCGTAAACTCGTACTGTTGCGCCATGGCCAGAGCCAGTGGAACCTGGACAACCGCTTCACCGGCTGGGTCGATGTCGACCTGACCGAGCAGGGGCGCCGGGAAGCGGCCGCCGCCGGTCGCCTGATGCGCGAGGAAGGCCTGCAGTTCGACGTCGCCCATACCTCCGTACTGAAGCGCGCCATCCACACCCTTCAGGGTGCGCTGGCCGAGCTGGAGCAGGACTGGCTGCCGGTGAACAAGTCCTGGCGCCTCAACGAGCGTCACTACGGCGGCCTGCAGGGCCTGGACAAGGCCGAGACCGCCGCCAAGCACGGCGAGGAGCAGGTCAAGGTGTGGCGCCGTTCGTACGACATCCCGCCGCCGCCGATGGAGCTGGAAGATCCGGGCCACCCGATCCATGACCGCCGCTACGCCGGCCTGGACCGCAACGCGCTGCCGGGCACCGAATCGCTGGCCACCACCCTGGATCGCGTGCTGCCGTACTGGCACGACGCGATCGCGCCGCAGCTGAAGGACGGCAAGACCGTGCTGGTCACCGCCCACGGCAACTCGCTGCGCGCGCTGTACAAGTACCTCAACAATGTCTCGCGCGAGGAAATCCTCGAGCTGAACATCCCGACCGGCATCCCGCTGCTGTTCGAACTGAACGACGACCTGACGGTGCAGTCGTTCCGCTACCTGGGCGACCCGGAAGCGGCGCGCAAGGCTGCTGAAGCCGTGGCCAACCAGGGCAAGGCGAAATAAGTAGATACCCACCGTTGGTGGGTATTCTTCTGCTGGGTGTGTGCGGACCGTTGGTCCGCACACACCCGCTTGCGACCACGGGCGTTCCCCCTGTGACCTTTGGCCGGTCCCTGTCGTGGGCCTCCCCGGCTACCCTGTGAAATTACCCGCAGGAGAGCCTCATGAACGTCCGCAACCTGGTCCCGCTGGGCCTGACCATCGCCATCGCTGCCTCGCTGGCGGCCTGTGGCAAGAACGAAACCGCACCGGCGGCCGGTGCCGACGCCAAGCCGGCCTTCGACCTGTCGCAGATCAAGACGCCGCTGATCTCGCTCAACAGCGCCGACCTCGATCCGGCCATCTCGGCCTGTACCGACCTCAATGGCTTCGTCAACAGCAAGTGGCTGAAGGCCAACCCGGTGCCGGGTGACCAGACCACCTGGGGCAGCTTCGAGATCCTGCGCGAGCGCTCGCTGGAAGTGCAGCGCGCGCTGGTGCAGCAGGCCGCCGCCAGCCAGGCCAAGGCCGGCTCGGTGGAAGCCAAGATCGGTGACATCTGGAAGACCGGCAATGACGAAGCCAAGATCGAATCCGCCGGCCTCGCGCCGCTGCAGCCGCAGCTGGACAAGATCACCGCGCTGAACGATACCGCCGCCATCACCCAGTACCTGCGCGACAGCCAGGCCGAGGGCAAGGGCGTGCTGTTCTCGCTGTTTGCCAATGCTGATTACAAGGATTCGGCCAACGTCATCGCCTACGTCGGCCAGGGCGGCCTGGGCCTGCCGGAGAAGGGCTACTACTTCGACGATGCGCAGGCCAAGATCCGCGACGCCTACGTGGCCTACATCGCGCAGGTGCTGACTCTGTCCGGCGTGGACGCCGCGCAGGCCGCCGAGCAGGCCAAGGCCGTGATGGCCTTTGAAACCCGCCTGGCCAAGGCCTCGATGTCGCGCATCGAAATGCGTGACCCGGCCAAGCGCTACAACCCGCTCAGCGCCGCAGACGCCGACAAGCTGACCCCGAACTTCAGCTGGACCGCGCTGTTCGACACCCTGAAAGTGCCGGCCGCACAGAAGTTCTCGCTGGCCCAGCCGGGCTTCTTCGGTGAAATGGACAAGATGCTGGCCGATGTGCCGGCCAGCACCTGGCAGGCCTACCTGCGCTTCCACACCATCGACGACGCCTCGCCGTACCTGAGCAGCCAGTTCGAGAAGGCCAACTTCGAGTTCTATGGCAAGACCCTGCGCGGCCAGCAGGAAATGCAGCCGCGCTGGAAGCGCGTGCTGGAGTCGGTCAACAGTGGCATGGGCGAAGCCCTTGGCCAACTGTACGTCGACGCCGTGTTCCCGGCCGAGTCGAAGGTGGCCATGCAGCACCTGGTGGAGAACCTGTCGCAGGCATTGAAGGCGCGTCTGGAGCAGCTGCCGTGGATGGGCGAGGAAACGAAGAAGAAGGCACTGGAAAAGTGGGCCAGCTTCACCCCGAAGATCGGCTACCCGGACAAGTGGCGTGACTGGGCGGGGCTGCAGACCAACGGCGACAGCTACCTCGGCAACATGCAGGCAGCGCGTGCGTTCAACTACCGCTACATGTTGGACAAGATCGGCAAGCCGGTGGACAAGACCGAGTGGGGCATGACCCCGCAGACGGTCAACGCCTACTACAACGCCACCAAGAACGAGATCGTGTTCCCGGCGGCGATCCTGCAGGCGCCGTTCTTCGACGCCAAGGCCGATCCGGCGCTGAACTACGGCGGCATCGGTGCGGTCATCGGCCACGAGATGATGCACGGCTACGATGACTCTGGCAGCCAGTTCGCCGCCAACGGCAATTTCGACAACTGGTGGACCGACGCCGACCGCAAGGCCTTCACCGAGCGTACCGACCAGCTGGTTGCACAGTTCGATGGCTACGAGTCGGTGCCGGGCGTGTTCGTGAAGGGCAAGCTGACCCTGGGCGAGAACATCGGCGACCTGGGTGGCCTGACCGTGGCCTACGACGCACTGCAGATGGCGCTGAAGGAAGACCCGAAGGCGAATGTGGAAGTGGATGGCCACAGCCAGGACCAGCGCTTCTTCATGAACTGGGCCACCGTGTGGCGCCGCAACTTCACCGACGGTGAGCTGCGCGTACGCCTGAACACCGACCCGCATGCGCCGGCCAACTTCCGAGCCAACGGTGCACCGTCGAACATGCCGTCCTTCGCTGCGGCGTTCCAGTGCAAGGCAGGCGACGCGATGGTGCGTGCCGACGACAAGCGCGTGGTGATCTGGTAACCGATCACCCGTGATGCGTGATGCGAAAGGCCCGGCGAACGCCGGGCCTTTTGTTTGCCGGCACGATGACACCGGATCGGTAGAGTCGACTGTTAGTCGACTATCGCGCGCAGCGCGGGATTTCTCGATCTGGACGAAGAGCAGTCGACTAACAGTCGACTCTACCGCCGGGTCGTTTCACGTGCCGGGAGTCGACCAACCGGTTCGACGGAATCCGCTTGGTAGAGTCGACCGTTGGTCGACTATCGCGCGCAGCGCGGGATTTCTCGATCTGGACGAAGAGCAGTCGACTAACTGTGTAAACCCACCACGTTGTTCAGCAGGACTCTGGAAATAGGTGGCTGGCCACCGATCCCCATGTGAGGGCGGTGCCAGTTGTAGTGGTGCAGCCATTGGGTCAGCACGGAATTGCGCTGGT